>DASZLC010000148.1:0-89548 GCA_035552615.1 Solirubrobacteraceae bacterium | reverse complement strand
GCGCTGCTGGCCGATCCGGCGCTGAGCCGGGCGGGTTCGCAGCTCACGCCCGCGACGGTCGTGCTCGGCGGGATCACGGCGCTTCCCCTCGTCGTACGCGGGCGCTACCCGCTCGGTGTGCTGATGCTCGTCTCCACGGGGCTGCTCGCCTGCCTCGCGGTGTTCCACCCGAACATCGCCGCGGTCGGGATCGAGATGATCGCCGTGTACACGGTCGGGCTGGAGGGGCGCAGGCTGCGCTCGCTGCTCGTCGGCGCGGCGATGGCACCGGTCGTCACCGCAGCGGTCGCGATCACCAGCACGGGCGGGCTCGAGATCGGCGCGGCGATCGCCCGGCTCGCGCTCGTGCTCGCGGCGCTGGCCGCCGGCGACGCGCGGCGAGGGCGCCGGGACCTGCTCCGCGCCGTCGCCGAGGAGGCCCAGCGTGAGCGCGATGCCGCATCGCGGCATCACTTCGACGAGGAGCGCCTGCGCCTGGCGCACGAGCTCCACGACACGGTCGCGCACACGCTTGTCGCCATCAACGTGCGGGCCGCCGCCGCCGCCCACCGTCGGCGCGACGAACCGGGCGACGGGTACGAGGCGTTTGACGAGATCAAACGGAGCTCTGCCGACGCGCTCGCCGAGCTGCGTTCGACGCTGAAGCTGCTGCGACCGGTCGCCGACGAGGCGCCGCTGCGGCCGGGCCCGAGCCTCGGCGACCTCCAGGAGCTCGTCGACGGCGTGAGCGGCGCCGGTCTGAGCGCCGAGCTGCGGATCGGACCGTTTGCGGCCGAGGTGCCGAGCACGGTCGCCCACGCCGGCTATCGGATCGTCCAGGAGAGCCTGACCAACGTGCTGCGTCACTCGACCGCCCGGTGCGCGGTGGTCACCGTCGCCTGCCACGGACCGCAGCTGACCGTGCAGATCGACGACGACGGACGGTCGCGGTCCCCGCATCCCGCTCATCCCGGTCACGGGCTACGCGGCATGGCCGAGCGAGCGGCGGCGCTCGGCGGCTACTGCGAGGCGGGCGCCGGGCCGGCCGGGGGCTGGCGCGTGTCGGCCGTGCTGCCGCTCCACGAGCCGACGCGATGACCGCGATCCGCGTCGTCATCGCCGACGACCACGCCCTGGTCCGCCACGGGTTCCGCTCGATCCTCGGGGACGAGCCGGACATCGAGGTCGTGGCCGAGGCCAGCAACGGGACCGATGCGCTCTCCGCGACCGTGCGGGAGGCGCCAGACGTGGTCCTGATGGACATCCGGATGCCGATGCTCGACGGGATTGAGGCGACTCGCCTGATCACGTCCGATCCGCGGCTCACCGGCACTCGCGTGGTCGTGCTGACGACGTTCGATCTCGACGAGTACGTGTTCGCCGCGCTGCGGGCGGGCGCGAGCGCATTCCTGCTGAAGGGCGCAGAACCGGCGGAGCTGATCGACGCCGTCCGGATTGTCGCGGGTGGCGAGGCGCTGCTCGAGCCGAGTGCTACCCGCCGCCTGATCGAGGCGTACGTCGCCAGCGCGCCGGCCGTCGCGCCGGCGCCGGCGGTCGTGCTGCCCGAGGATCTCACTGGCCGTGAACGTGAGCTGCTCGTGCTGATCGCCCAGGGAGCGACGAACGCCGAGATCGCCGAGCGGCTCGTGATCAGCCCCCTGACGGTCAAGTCGCATGTGTCGCGGATCCTCACGAAGATGGATGCCCGCGACCGCACTCAGCTCGTCGTCCTGGCCTACGAGAGTGGCCTCGTCGTGCCGGGCGCCGGCGGCGCGAGCGACCCCGGGTGAGAACCGCGACCGCGCCCCGAGCCGACCATCGGCTCGGGGCGCGTCGTCGTCTCGGCGGTCAGACGCGAACGGCGATTTGCTCGCGTTCCGGCTCGGGTGCGTCCTCCCCCTCGATGTCGAGGTGCGGGAGGCGGCGGTTCAACCACTCGGGCAAGCGCCAGTTGGCGGCGCCGAGCGTGTGCATGATCGTCGGTACGAGCACCGTGCGGACGAGCAGCGCGTCGAGCGCGATCGCACTCGCCATCCCGAGCCCGATCATCTTGATCGTGCGGTCGGTGCTGAACGTGAACGCCAGGAACACGACGACCATGATGGTCGCCAGCGCGGTGATGGTCCGGCCGGCAATCGCCTGCCCGCGGTTGACCGCCGCCGCATTGTCCCGCGTGCGTAGCCATTCTTCGTGCATGCGGCTGACGAGGAACACCTCGTAGTCCATCGAGAGCCCGAACAGCACCGCGAACATCAGGATCGGCACCAGCGGCTCGATCGGCCCGGTGCGGGTTACCCCGACGAGGTTGGCGAGGAAGCCGTTCTGGAACACGGCCGTGATCACGCCGAACGCCGCTCCGGCCGACAGCAGGTTCATCACCGCTGCGGTGGCCGGGATGAGGACGCTGCGGAACACCACCATCAACAGCAGGAACGACAGCAGCACGACGCCGCCGACGAACAGCGGGAGCTTCGACGACAACTGGCTGGCCTGGTCGGCCGCCAGCGCCGTCTGCCCGCCGACGTACACGGTCGGCGAGGACCCGGGTACCGCACGCGGGATCACCGTGTCCCGCAGCCGCGTGATGAGCTGCGCGGTCGAGGCGGCCTGCGGGCTGCCGGTGGGGTACGCCTGGGCGACGGCCACCGCCGGATGCCCGCGACCCGCGGGCAGGACCCGCACACCCGTCACCTCGGCCACGCCCGGCGTGCGGCTCACGGCGCCGACGACGTGGGCGAACGTGGCCTCCTCGGCTGTGCCGTGGACCGGCGCGACGAGTTGCAGCGGACCGCTGAACCCTGCGCCGAAGCCGCGGACGAGCAGCTCGTAGGCGTGGTGAGTCGTTGTCGTCGTGGTCGTCGGATCGGTGCCGTAGTCCGCCGTGCCGAGGCGGAGCGACGTGGCCGGGATGGCAAGGCCGATCATCACGGCAAGCGCAGCGATCCCGAACGCGAGCCGGTGCGCCTGGACGCGCTCGGCCCAGCCGAACCATCGCGGCGACGCCTCCGGGGCACCGAGGTCGCCGTTGCGCAACGCGGCACGTTGAGAGCGAGTGAGGATCCGCCGCCCTAGCAGTCCGGTGAACGCCGGCAGCAGCGTCTGCGTGGCCAGCATCGGAAGCAGCACCGATATCGACGCGGCGATCGCCGCCCCGGAGAGGACGCTGACACCGACGATGAACATCCCGCACAGTGCGATGCACACGGTGATCCCGGCGAACAGCACCGCGCGCCCCGCCGTCGCCGACGCGGTCACCACGGCTTCCTGTGTCGACAACCCTCGCCGCAGACCGGTCCGCGTGCGGGTCAGGATGAACAGCGAGTAGTCGAGCCCGACGCCGAGCCCGATCAGGATGCACAGCTGCTGCGTGAAGCCCGCCATCGCAATCGTGTTCGAGAGGGCGTCGACGAGCGACGTCGCCGCGAGCAGCGCGATCCCCGTGGTGAGGAGCGGAAGCAGCGCCGCCAGCAGCGACCCGAACACGACCAGCAGCACGACGAGCGCGGCGGCGATGCCGATGAACGTGGTGTTGGACGAGGACGAGTTCGTCGACGCCGCGACCGCGCCGAGCACCTCCACCTGCAGGCCATTTGCCCTGGCCGCGCGCGCGGTGTTCACGAACGTCGTGCTCTCCGCCGCGGAGATCTTGTTCGCTTGCCTGGTGAAGTCGACGGTGGCGAACGCCACCGTACGGTCCGGGCTGATCTGCGCCGAGGCACCCGGGCTGTACGGGGAGGTCACCCGGCCCACGTTGGGCAGCGCCGCCACCTTGGCGAGCATCGGCATGATCCGCGCCCGGACCGTCGCCACGGTGACCGGCTCACCCGGCGTGGCGAACACGATCTGCTCGGAGTCCCCCGCGGCGGCCGGAGAGGCGCGCTGGAGCAGGTTCTGCGCGGTCGCGCTCGGCGTTCCGGAGAGCTTCGAGCCGCTGGAGTAGTTGCTGCCGGTGCTTGATCCGAGGAACACGGCTCCGACGAGCACGACCAGCCAGACGGCGATAACGGCGGCGCGATGCGTCACGCACCACCGTGCGAGTTGTCGCATGTCAGTGTCCTTGAGGTAGGTCTCCGCGAGTCGGAGACGTCCGCATCAAGCTACGTCGATGCGGCCGGAAAATCGTCGGCCTGCGGCACCCACTTCGACTGCTCTACTACCGCCTGTGGGAGGAGCCGCGCCTACTCCTGGCGGCGCAGTGACGAGGGCAGGCGGGTCAGCCGCGCGGAATGAACTCGGGTACGTCGAGCTCGCCGTCGACGACGGGTGGGCGCCGAGGCTCGGCATCGCCGGTCCGCGAGGCGCGGATTGGCCCGAGGGCTCCGGCGTCGCCGCCGCCGGCCTCGATCTGGGCGAGCATCCGCCGGTGGATGAGCTGCACGTCGCGGAGCAGACGGGTGGAGTTGGAGCGCAGCGAGTCGCCCATCTGGCGCAGGTTCTCGACCAGCTCCATCCCCTCGGCCTGGACGTCGCCGGCGGCGGAGCGAGCCGCGCCCAGGATCTCACGGGCCTTCTCGGCGGCCTCGGTCGCGGCCTGATCGGCCGTGTCCTGCGCGCGCGCGACGATCGCCAGCGCCTCGCTCGTCGCCTGCGTCTTGACCGCCTCGGCCTCGGCGCGGAGGATGTCGGCCTGGTCCTGGGCGCGGGACACGATCGTCAGCGCGGTGGTGGTGGCCTCGGTCTTCGCCCGCTCCGCCTCCTCCCGAGCCCATTTCACGATGTCCTGCGCCTCGGCCTCGGCGGCCTCGACGCGGTTCTCGGCGGCGCGCTCGCCCTCGGCGATCCGCTCGTTCATCCGCCGCTCGGTGTCGACGCGGATCTGCTCGGCGGCCGTCTCGGCGGCGGCCACGATCGTGCTCACCTGCGCGTGAATCGGCTGTGAAGAGTCGGCCACGGCGGGGATGGTAGAGCGGGGGTGGCCTGCACCCGGCAAGAAATCGACCGCGCGAAGTAAGCTCGTGGCGAGATGAGCGAGCACCGTTACCAGCCCCAGGAGATCGAACCGCGCTGGCAGCGTGTGTGGGCCGACGAGCACACCTGGGAGGTGGCGAACGTCCCCGACGAGCGCTTCGAGAAGTCCTACGTGCTGGAGATGCTGCCGTACCCAAGCGGCGAGCCCCACATCGGTCATCTGAAGAACTACTCGCTTGGCGACGCGATCGCCCACTTCCACCGCCGCACCGGTCGCCGCGTGCTGCACCCGATGGGCTACGACGCGTTCGGGCTCCCGGCGGAGAACCACGCGATTCGCACCGGGGTTCACCCCCGCAAGTCGACCGACGAATCGATCGCCGCCTTCCAGCGCGCCTTCCGGTCGTGGGGAATCTCGATCGACTGGTCCCGCGAGATCGCCTCCCACGAGCCGAGCTACTACCGCTGGACCCAGTGGATCTTTCTGAAGCTGTTCGAGCGCGACCTGGCGTACCGCAAGCAGGCCGCCGTGAAGTGGTGCCCGAACGACCAGACCGTGCTCGCCAACGAGCAGGTGATCGACGGCCGCTGCGAGCGGTGCGGCGCCGAGGTCGAGGTGCGCCAGCTGGAGCAGTGGTTCTTCCGCATCACCGACTACGCCGATCGGCTGCTTGACGACCTCGACGGGATCAGCTGGCCCGAGTCCGTGAAGTCGATGCAGCGCAACTGGATCGGGCGCAGCGCCGGCGCCGAGGTGAGCTTCCGCTGTGAAGATGTCGATCCCGCCCACCCCATCGACTACCCGGTGTTCACGACGCGGCCCGACACGCTGTTCGGGGCGACCTTCTTCGTGATGGCGCCCGAGCATCCCGACGTGTTCCGGCTGGCCGCCGGCACCGAGCAGGAGCAGGCCGTCCACCAGTACGTCAACCACGTGCTGACCGAGAGGGTGGAGGACCGTGGCGACGCCGAGAAGCCGAAGACCGGGGTCCCGCTCGGCCGCTTCGTGCGCAACCCCGTGAACGGCGAGCAGATCCCGATGTACGTCGCCGACTACGTGCTGATGGAGTACGGGACAGGCGCGATCATGGCCGTGCCCGCCCACGACGAGCGCGACTACGCGTTCGCGCGGACGTTCGAGCTGCCGATCCGCCGGGTGATCGAAAATCCGGACGGCGACGAGGCGCTGCCCTACACCGGCGACGGGCCGATGGTGAACTCGGGCCAGTTCGACGGCGCTCACAACCGCACGGCGTACGAGTCGATCGTGCAGTGGCTCGACAACGAGGGCACGGGGCACGCGTCGGTGAACTTCCGGTTGCGCGACTGGCTCGTCTCCCGGCAGCGCTACTGGGGCTGCCCGATCCCGATCATCTACTGCGAGCAGTGCGGCATCGTCCCGGTGCCGGAGGATGAGCTGCCCGTCGAGCTACCCGACATCGAGGACTACACGCCAAAGGGCAAATCGCCGCTGGCCGCGGCCGAGGATTGGGTCAACACCCGCTGCCCCAAGTGCGGCGGCAAGGGGCGGCGCGAGACCGACACGATGGACACCTTCGTCGACTCCAGCTGGTACTTCCTGCGCTACTGCGACGCGCGCAACGACGAGGCGGCATGGGACCCGAAGGTGCTGGCCCAATGGATGCCGGTCGACCAGTACATCGGCGGCGTCGAACACGCGATCCTCCACCTTCTGTACGCGCGGTTCTTCGTGAAGGCGCTGGCCGACATGGAGCTGCTCGACGTCCAGGAACCGTTCCAGGCGCTCTTCACCCAGGGGATGATCCTGGGGCCCGACGGTCAGAAGATGTCGAAGTCGAGCGGCAACGTGGTCAGCCCGACCCCGATCGTCGAGCGCTACGGCGCCGACGCCGCGCGCTGCTACATCCTGTTCATCGGCCCGCCCGACCAGGACGCCGCCTGGAACGAAAGCTCCCTGGAGGGGGTCTACAAGTTCCTCGCGCGGCTATGGCGGGCCGGCGACGATTTCGCCGAGCACCACCCGGCCCGTCCCGCCGAGCAGCCGCCGGAGCCCGAGGGTTCGTCGCTGGCGCTCGTGCGCAAGGCGAATTGGGCGATCGACAAGGTCACCGGCGACATGAGCGGGCGGTTCACCTTCAACACGGCGATCGCCGCGATCATGGAGCTCGTCAACGAGATCACGCACCCGCGCAGCGCCGACGCCGAGCTGTCCGCTCGCCGCTTTGCGATCGCCACCGCCGCCTCGCTCGTGTTTCCGTTCGCGCCGCACCTCGGCGCCGAGGTGTATGAGCGCGTCACCGGCGTCCGCGTGTGGGAGGAGCCGTGGCCGGCCGCCGACTCCACGATGCTGACCGCCGAGACCTTCGAGCTCGTCTGTCAGGTGAACGGCAAGGTCCGCGACCGCGTGCAGGCGCCGACCGGCGCCCCCCGCGAGCTGTTGCAGGAGCTGGCGCTGGCCAGCCGCGGCGTGCAGCATCACCTGAACGGGCACGAGGTCGTGAAGGTGATCGTCGTCCCGGACAAGCTGGTCAACGTCGTCATCCGATAGCGGCCGGGCACGCTCCTAGACTCGACCGCACATGGCCACCTTCAAGCCCGCCTACCTGATCCACGGCGACGACCACGGCCGCATCGCCGAGCGGCGCACCCGGCTGCGGACGATGGCCGAGGCCCAGTCCGGCGCCCATGGCGTGGAGCTGATCGAGGGCGAGGCGTCGACCCCCGAGACGGTCGCGGCCGCGCTGAACGCGATGACCTTCGCCATCGGCCGGCGGTTCATCATCGTCGACGGGGTGGAGCGCTGGAAGGAGAAGGAACTCGATCCGGTGATCGATGCGCTCGGGGCGATCGGGCCGGACACGACCCTGGCGCTGTTCGCGCGCGAGGAGGGTCGCTTCAAGGTGGCAAAGGCGATCCACGACGCGGTCACGAGGGCCGGGGGGGACATCGCCGAGGAGTCGAGCGTGAAGCCGTGGGAGCTCCCGAAGTGGGTGATGGCCCGCGCGCGGGAGCAGGGCCTGCAGCTGGAGCCCGACGCCGCCCGGGCCCTTGTGCAGCACGTCGGCGACCGCCAGCAGCGGTTGCTGCGCGAGCTGGAGAAGCTCGCGCTCGGGGCGGGTCCCGGCGCGCAGCTTGACGCGGCCACGGTCGAGGAGCTGAGCGCGGCGTCGGCCGAGCGCAAGGCGTGGTCGCTGGCCGACGCGCTTCTGGCCGGCGAGGCCGAGGCGGCCACCCGGCTGTACCTGGCGCTGCGCCAGCAGGGCGAGCGCGTGCCCGGACTGCTCTACTGGATCGGCCAGCGGATCCGCGCCGCCCACGAGGTGGCATGCGCCGTGGAGCGCGGCGAGGCGCCGGCGCAGATCAAACGCAGCCTGCGGATGCCCTCCAAGGCGGCCGATCGGCTGATCGCCGACGCGCGGCGGGCCGGCGCGGAGCGGCTGCGCACCGGCATCGAGGAGATCGCCGACCTGGAGCTTGCCTCACGGGGCGGTGGCCGGGGCGGGCGTCACGAGGACACCGCGATGCTCTTGACGATCCAGCGGATCGCCGCGTAGCCGGAGCTCCCGATGAGCTAGGCGGCGCTGCGGGTGATGCGAGCGGCGCGGCTCTTCTTGCGCGCGCCGTTGTTGCGGTGCAGCGCGCCGCGCTTCACGGCCTTGTCGATCGACCGCACGAGCTCGCGATGCTCGGCGTCGACCGTCTCCGCGGAGCCGTCGGCGACGGCCTTCTCCAGGCGATGGAAGTACGTCTTGATCTTCGACGTGTAGCGGCGGTTCTCCAAGCGCTCACGCTCGGCACGCTCGATCCGCTTCTTCTGTGAGTGAATGTTGGCCATGGTGCTCTAAGCAGAGTAAACGCCACGGGGCTTCCGTGGCGACGGCGCTTACTATAGCGGCCCCGTGCACCGCCCAGCGATCAAGGCACATGTATCGCGGGCCCGGATGACTGCTGGGCTGTGTCCTCGGTGCTCGACGTGGCAGGGCCACGCCTTCGCACCTGCGTCCTTGCCCAACAGCCCCCGGGCCTCGCGCTCCGTGCACCCTGACCGCGGGGCGGCACACTAGTGTCCAGCGAGAGCCCGCCGCCCCGCCGTCGACTTGCCCTGAACACGGCGATCTTCGCGGTGGCCACCGGCCTCTCCCGGATCGCCGGCCTGCTGCGCGAGGTTGTCGCCGCCAGCTACTTCGGCACCAGCAAGTTCGCCTCGGCGTTCACGATCGCCTCGCAGATCCCGAACCTGATGTCGAACCTGTTCGCCCAGGCGGCGCTGTCGGCGGCGTTCGTTCCCGTGTTCACCGATCTGCTGCAGCAGGGAAAGAAGCGCGAGGCGTTCCGGCTCGCCTCGACGCTGTTCTGGATCATCCTGATGGCGCTGGGCGCGATCACCGCGTTGGGCATCGTGCTCGCCGGCGTGATCCTGCCGCTGTTCAGCGGGGCCAATTTCGACGGCGCCGTGGCGGCGACGTTGACCCAGATCATGTTCCCGGTCGTGCTCGCGCTCGGGCTCACCGGGCTGCTCGTCGGGATCCTCCAGTCCTACGACGAGTTCTCGATCCCGGCCCTGGCCCCGGTGCTGTGGAACGGGGTGATCCTCGTCCTGCTGATCGCGCTGCACAACAGCTTCGGCAAGCACGGCATCTACGCCTACGCCGTGGCCTGGCTGATCGCCACGATCGTGCAGATGATCCTGATCGCCTCGGCGCTGCGGCGGATCGACTTCCGGCTGCGCATCGAGGTCGATTGGCACGACCCGCGGGTCCGGCAGGTGTTCGCGCTGATGCTGCCGGTGACGATCGGCCTGGGAATCATCAACCTCGACGCGCTGATCAACTCCACCTTCGGCGCGCTGGTGAACTCGAACGGTCCACGCGCGATCCAGCTCGCGTTCCTGATCTACATGCTGCCCCAGGGCGTGTTCAGCGTCGCCGTCTCGACGGTGCTGTTCCCGACGCTCAGCCGTCAGGCGGCGCGCCGCGCCCCGGCGGAGATGCGGCGCACGCTCGGCAACGGCATGCGCCAGATCAACCTGCTGCTGATCCCGTGCGCCGCTGGGATCGTCGCCCTGTCCACGCCGATCGTCCGGCTCGTCTTCCAGCACGGCAGCTTCGGCGCCGAGTCCACGCACCTGACGTCAATCGCGCTGTTCTGGTTCGCCTGGAGCCTGCCCTTCGCCGGGCTGAACCTGCTGCTGACCAGGACCTTCTTCGCGCTCCAGCTGCCGTGGATCCCGACGCAGCTCGCCGCGGTCAACATGCTGGTGGACATCCTCCTCAGCGTGGCCCTGTACGAGCCGCTGGGGATCGCCGGGCTGGTGATCGGGACCGCCGTGGCCAACATCGTCATGACCTGGCTGCAGCTGCACCGGCTCCGCATCGGCTTTAACGGGCGACTCGAGGGCGGGCAGACGTTGATGATCACCGCGCGGATCACGGCTGCCTCGGTAATCATGGCCGCGCTCGCGCGTGTGGTCTGGCTGCTCGTCAACGCCGTGGTCGGTGGGTCGCTGGTCGGTCAGCTGGTCTCGGTCGGCCTCGCTGTCGGCCTCGCCGCCGCCTTCTACGCCAAGGCGGTCACCGCGATGCATATCCCCGAGGCCCGGCAGATCGAGACGCTGATCCTCGGGCGCCTGCGAGCCCGGCGCGCCTGAGCGGCCAGCGAGCGCCCTAACCTTGTCGGCATCGCCGACCTGGCCCACATCCGGAACTTCTCGATCATCGCCCACATCGACCACGGCAAGTCGACGCTGGCCGATCGCATCCTGGAGCTGACCCACACCGTCGACCCCCGGTCGATGCGTGCCCAGCTGCTCGACTCGATGGACCTGGAGCGCGAGCGTGGGATCACGATCAAGGCGCAGGCAGTTCGCGTCTCCTACACCTCCCAGCGCGACGGGCAGACCTACCAGCTGCAGCTGATCGACACCCCGGGGCACGTCGACTTCACCTACGAGGTGTCGCGCTCGCTGGCCGCGTGCGAGGGCGCGCTGCTCGTCGTCGACGCCTCCCAGGGGGTCGAGGCGCAGACCGTGGCCAACACGTACCTGGCGATCGAGGCGGGGCTCGAGCTGATCCCGTGCCTGAACAAGGTCGACCTGCCCGGCGCCGAGCCCGAGCGGGTCGCCGAGGAGATCGCCGAGTTGATCGGCGAGCCGGCCGACGATGTGCTCCGGATCAGCGCCAAGACAGGTGCGGGCGTGCCCGAGGTGCTCGACGAGCTGGTCGCGCGCGTGCCGCCGCCGCAGGGAGACCCAGATGGGCCGGCGCGCGCGCTGATCTTCGACTCCGAGTTCGACCAGTACCGCGGCGTGATCGCCTATATCCGCGTGTTCGACGGGACGTTCACGAAGGGCGAGGCGATCCGCGCGATGCAGGCCGGGACCGAGGCCGAGATTGACGACATCGGCTTCTTCACGCCGCAGATGACCTCCGTGGACAAGCTGAACGCGGGAGAGGTGGGATACCTGATCACGGGCCTGAAGGACGTCACGAAGCTCCGTGTCGGCGACACGCTGACGACGATGCGCCGTCCGGCCACGGACCCGCTGCCGGGCTACCGCGAGGTCAAGCCGATGGTGTTCTGCGGCCTCTTCCCGATCGACACCGACCGCTACGCCGACATGCGCGATGCGCTGGAGAAGCTGACGCTGAACGACGCCGCGCTCAGCTGGGAGCCCGAGACCTCCGACGCGCTCGGCTTTGGCTTCCGCTGCGGGTTCCTCGGCCTGCTGCACATGGACATCGTCAAGGAGCGCCTGGAGCGCGAGTACGACCTGGAGCTGCTGGCGACGATGCCAAGCGTGGAGTACGAGGTGACGCTCACCGACGGCACCGTGATGCCGGTCCACAGCCCGAACGACATGCCCGACCCCAGCAAGGTGAAGGAGGTCCGCGAGCCGTACATCCGCGCGTCGATCCTCACCCCCAAGGAGTACGTCGGCCAGATCATGGAGCTGTGCCAGGAGCGCCGCGGGGATCACTCCGGCATGCACTACCTCTCGGCCGAGCGCATCCAGATCACCTACGACCTCCCTCTCGCCGAGATCGTGCTCGACTTCTTCGACCAGCTGAAGTCGCGCACGCGCGGCTACGCCTCGCTCGACTACGACCTGATCGGTCTCCGCGAGTCGGACCTCGTGAAGCTCGACATCCTGCTGGCCGGCGACCCCGTCGACGCGCTGTCAATGCTCGTGCACCGCTCCAAGGCCGAGCCGATCGGCCGCACGCTCGCCGAGAAGCTCCGCAAGAAGATCCCCCGCCAGCAGTACGACGTCCCGATCCAGGCGGCGATCGGCTCCAGGATCGTCGCGCGGGAGACGATCAAGGCCTACCGCAAGGACGTGATCGCCAAATGCTACGGCGGTGACATCTCGCGCAAGCGCAAGCTGCTGGAGGCCCAGAAGAAGGGCAAGCAGCGGATGAAGCAGGTCGGCCGGATCGAGGTGCCCCAGGAGGCGTTCCTCGCCGTCCTGGAGCTGGGCGAGAAGTCTTAGGTCCAGGGACCGACGCGCGAACCGACCCGGCGCGGTCCGAACGGCGGACCGCCGCGGCGATGGTGGTGGTGACGGCCGTGGCCGAAGAACCACCAGCCGAGGACCAGCCACACCATCCACACGGCGAACACGCCGCTGATCACGAACACGGCGAGCGCCATCACCATCGCGACGGCGGCGATGATGATCGGGATCGCCGCGACGAGCACGACCGGATGCGGCAGATGGCGCCGCCGCTGGCCCGCCGCCGCTCTCCGACCGGCCACCCGCTCGCCGGGCAGGTCGGCGACGACCGCGTCGAGCTCGCCGTAGGTCTTGGCGCGCAGCGCTCGGGCCAGCCGCTCCTCCAGTTCGTGCGCGAGCAAGCGGCCTTCGGCGGTCGCACGGCGCAGCCGGTCCGTGACCTGTTCGCGGTCGCTGTCCGACGCTCGCATGCTGCTCCGCTGTGCCATCGCTCGTTCGCTCCTACCGAGAGGGTACGTTGCCAGTGGCGATATATCGCTCTGCGGAGAAAAGTAGCGCGCCGGCAGGTCGCCGACAAGGGGGGAATCCCCCGTCTGCCTATGCGGCGGACGACAGCGCCTGACGGGCCGCAGGAGCCACGCAGTACATCCCCTCGCTGAGTCCCTGGCCCTCGATCCCGAGCGCCCAATTGGTGCGAGAGAACAGGTTCTCTGCCGCGATGGCCATCGTCAGCTCCACCATCTGGCCCTCGTCGAAGTGCTCGCGCAGCCCCGCGAACTGTTCGTCGGTGACCTCCATCGGCGTGCGCGTCATCGCCTCGGCGTAGCCGAGCACCAGCCGATCGACGTCGTCAAAGCGGCCGGAGTCGCGCCACAGCGACAGCTCTTTCAGATCCTCGGCGGGGATGCCGCCGTCCTGCGCGTTCCGGGAGCCGAAGTCCAGGCACCACTCGCACCCGGTCAGCTGTGCGGTCCGCAGCATTGCCAGGCTCTTGTAGCGCGTCGGCACCGAGGTTGACTTCTCGTGGGCCAGGCCGACGGCCCCGTACCCGAGCAGCGACGGCTTGCTGTGGGCGATGATCGAGCTGGGCACCAGGTCCGCGCCGTACATTCTCCGCCCCCAGCGGAAGGTCATCCTGCGCAGGAGATCGGGGCCGTGCGGGCGGCGGGGTTCGAGGCGGCTCATAGGGCGATCCTTTCCAGTCGATGGGTGGATACCGCGGCCATCGCAGCGGCGACGAGCGTCATCTCGACCACGAACGACCCGATGCTGGCGACGTTGTCGGTGGTCGACAGCATCGATGTGGTTGTGAGGTGATAGGCGAAGTGGGGGAGGGTGCCGACGAGGAACGCGGCGCCGGCGATCAACACGACCTGGCGGGTGGACCAGATTGCCGCGCACACCAGCAGCACGGCGAAGCCGAGCTCGCAGGCGGCGTAGTCGCGGACCAGGTGCTCGTCGTACGCGCCCATCGCGGCGACCCAGTGGTGGCCGAAGCCGGGAAAGCTGGCGTAGAACGAATGTGGCGCGGCCTCGCCCCACGCGCCGACCTCGGCCTGGGCGAGACCGACCACGGCCAGCGCCGCCCGGCCCGCGCGCGTCACGCGGGCACGCTCCGGCGCTCACTCGGCGGCGCCGCCCTCGTGGCACCCCGAGCCGCGGCGAGCGCCAGCCCCGCCGCCTCGACGCCGCTGGCCCAGGCGATCTCCGACAGGCACCCGGGCGCGGCGACCATGTCGCCGGCGATGAACACGCCGTCGCCGCGGTCGACGGCCGGACGATCCCGCCACGACTGGCCGGGCAGGTCGAGCGCGCCGGTGCGGCGATCCATCACCTGCCGGCGGCGCCAGGTCTCGCGCTCGCGCCAGCCGGCGAAGGCGGCGTCGAGCAGGCGCTCCAGGCGGCCCGCCGCCGCATCCGGACTCTCGCCCGGGCGGATCGGCATCTGCGCCTGGATCAGCTCCTCGCCGTCGGGCGCCAGCGACGGGTCGGCGGCACTGTGGCGCTCGACCCAGCCCGTCTCCTGCAGGTCGACGACGACGAACGGGTCGCCGCGGCGGTGGCGCAGGCCGAGGTCGAGGCACACAGAGTGGCCGCCGAGCCAGATGAGGCTCTCGTCGCCGAGCAGCGCCCGGGCGTCGCCCAGCTCGGTGGCGACGATCACCGGTCCGGAGGGCAGCTCGGTGACCCGCGTTCCGGTCTGCAGCTCGACGCCGAGGGCCGCGGCGCGGTCGCGCAGCCGGGTGACGATCGAGGTCCAGCCGCCGATCGGGAAGCGGGCCGCCGGGGGCGCGGACAGCAGGCCGCGGACGAGCGGCTCCCACAGGAACGCCGCCGACAGCGCGCCCGGGTCGTGGTAGTAGGTCAGGATCCCGGAGCTGCGCGCGAGAATCTCGGCCGCCTCCTCGCCGACGTGCGAGCTGGCCCACGTGCGAAAGTCGAGCTCGACCGGCGCCGAGCGGCTCCGCAGTCGCAACGCGGCGACGGCGGCGCCGACGGCCGGCACGCGGCGGATGTCGTCGCGCCAGCGGAAGCGCACGCCTGAGAGGGGGGGACGCGCGTGGGGCGGGATCAGGTCGCGCTTGCCCAACCAGTGCCAGAACGGGCTGCCGGACAGCAGCGCGTGGGGCCCGAGGTTGGCCTTGTAGGGGCCGTCCGTGCTGCGGGCGCGGCCACCGAGCTCGCGGTGGGCCTCCAGCAGCCGCACGCGGCCGCCTTGCTCGGCGGCCGTGATCGCCGCGGTGAGGCCCGCGATCCCGCCGCCGACGATTGTGATCTGTTCCATGCCGAGACCATATGCAGCAAGTGGCTCGCTGTTAAGGTCCAGTTGTGGAGATCGGAACAGAGCCAGTTGGCGATTGGGCCGTGCTGCTCGGCCTGCACCGCGGAGCGAGCGCCACCCTCCACGAGCAGTTGGAGGCGCGGCTGCGCGAGCTCGTCCGCGGCGGGCAGCTGCCGGCCGGGATGCGCCTGCCGTCCTCGCGCGCGCTCGCCACGGCGCTGGGGGTGTCCCGCGGGATCGTGCTGGAGGCCTACGCCCAGCTCGTCGCGGAGGGCTACCTCACCGCCACGCAGGGGGCGCCGACGCGCGTCGCCGCCACGGCGGCGGTCGAGCGCCCGCCGCTGCCCGCCGGCTCGCTGAACGACGACCGCCGGGCCCGGCTCGCGCCCGACGTCCCGGACCTCGCCGCGTTTCCCCGCGAGGCGTGGATGCGCTCGGTGCGCGCCGCGCTCCGCGAGGCGCCGGTGCGCGCGCTCGCCGACGCCGACCCGCGGGGCGTGCCTGAGCTGCGCAACGCTCTGATGGAGTACCTCGTCCGCGCCCGCGCCGCCGCCCCCGAGCCGGAGCACGTGCTGATCTCCTCGGGCTTCACGCAAGGCTTCGCCGTGTTGTCCGAGGTGCTCGCCGCGCGCGGGCTGGAGGCGATCGCCGTCGAGTCCCCTGGCTGGCCCCGCCATCGCCTGATCGCCGAGCGCTCCGGCCTGCAGCCGGTGGCGATCGACGTCGACGCGCACGGGCTGCGCGTCGACCAGCTGGCCGATTCGGGCTGTGAGGCGGTGGTCGTGACGCCGGCCCACCAGTACCCGACGGGCGTGGTGCTGGGGGCCGAGCGTCGGGCCGAGCTGCTGGAGTGGGCGGAGGACGGCGACGGCTTGATCATTGAGGACGACTACGACTCGGAGTTGCGCTACGACCGCGCCGGCGTCGGCGCGCTGCAGGGCCTCGCGCCCGAGCGCGTCTGTCACATCGGGTCGGTGTCGAAGCGGATGGCCCCGGGGCTGCGGCTCGGTTGGACGCTGTCGCCGTCGTGGCTGACCGGCCCGCTCACCTACGAGCAGGCCGTGAGCGGGTCGGGCGCGGCGGTGCCGGCTCAGCTGGCGCTGGCCGACTACATCGCGCGCGGCGACCTGGACCGCCACCTGCGGCGGATGCGCGTCCGCTACGCCGCCGCCCGGGAGCGGTTGCTGGCCGCGCTGGCGGCGGCGCTCCCCGGGGCGCGGGTGGGCGGCGTCGCCGCCGGGCTGTTCGTGCCCGTGGCGCTGCCCGCGGCGCGCGCCGGGGCTGGGGCCCGGGCTGGGGCCGGGGGCCTACTGGGGATCGGCGAGCCGGTCGGAGCCGGCGGGATCGACCTGCTGCTGGGCTTCGCCGGCTACAGCGAGGCGGCGATCGCCGACGCCGTGGCGATGCTCGCCGCGCGAGTTCATCGGTGCACCGATTAGTTTCGGCGCACCGCGTCGTTTCACCGGCATGAACGCACTCCTCACCCACAAGCACGCAGTGATCTATGGCGGCGGCGGCGCGATCGGCGCTGGCGTCGCGGCCAGCTTCGCCCGCGAGGGCGCTCACGTCCACCTGGTCGGGCGGACACGCGAGCCGCTGGAGCGTGTCGCCGCCGAACTCGGCGACGGCGTCGACGTCGCCGTGCTCGACGCCACCGACGAGGCGGCGGTCGAGGCCCACCTGGCCTCGCTGCCTCGGGTCGACGTCTCCTTCAACCTCACGAGCCGCGGCGACGTGCAGGGCCGCCCGCTCCACGAGCTGAGCGTCGAGGAGGTGATGCGTCCGGTCATCGGGATCCGCTCGACGCTGATCACCGCCCGCGCGGCGGCCCGGCGGATGCTGCCGCAGAAATCGGGCGTGATCCTATGGCTGACCAGTGGGTCGGCTACCGGTGCCGCGCCCGGGATGGGCGGCACCGGCCCGGCCGACGCGGCGACCGACAACTACATGCGCCAGCTGGCGCGCGAGACCGGCCGCGACGGTCTGCGGGTGTGCGGGATCTGGACGGCCGGGGTGTACGACACGTTCGCCCGCCACGGGGATGCGAACGTCACCCGGCGCGCCAGCGGGATGACCGCCGCGCAGATCGACGAGCTGATCGGCGGGCTGGCCGCGCTCGGCCGGGCGCCGCGCCTGGCCGAGGTGGCCGACGCCGCGGCGTTCCTCGCCTCCGACCGCGCCGCCGGAATGACCGGCACAGTCATGAACGTGACCTGCGGCCTCGTCAGCGAGCGATGAGCTTCGCCGACGCTGACCTGGCGCGCCACCGGCGCGAGATCCACGTCCATTGCTACCGAATGCTGGCCTCGTTCGACGAGGCCGAGGACGCCGTCCAGGAGACGCTGCTGCGCGCCTGGGACAACCGGGCGTCGTTCGGCGGCGAGGGCAACCTGCGCGCCTGGCTGTACCGGATCGCGACGAACGTGTGTCTCGACCAGATCCGCCGTCGCCGCCGCCGCGTGACCTCGCTGGACGGGTCGTTCTCCGAGGTGCCATGGCTGCAGCCGTACCCCGACCGGCTGCTTGACGAGATCGAGATCGCGCCCCGCGAACACGAGCCCGACGCCGTCGTGGTGGCCCGCGAGACGATCGAGCTGGCCTTCCTGGCGGTGATCCAGCTGCTGCCGGCGCGGCAGCGGGCGGTGCTGCTGCTGCGCGACGTGCTGGAGTTCTCCGCCGCCGACACGGCGGCGGCACTGGAGATGTCGCTGCCGGCCGTCACGAGCGCCCTGCAGCGGGCGCGGGCGACGCTCGGCCAGGGCGGCGTCGGCGTGTCGAAGCATGAGGTCAGCCCGTACGAGCAGGAGCTGCTGGCGCGCTTCATCGACGCCCACGAGCGGGGCGACGCCGAGGCATCGCTGGCCATCGCCCGCGAGGACATCCGCATCACGATGCCGCCCAACCCGATGTTCTTCGAGGGGACGGCGGCGATGCGGCAGCTGATGGAAAGAGCCTTCGGCGCTGAGCACAACATGGGCGAGTGGCGCCTCGTGGCGACCCGGGCCAACCGCATGCCGACGGCCGCCAGCTACCTGCGCCGCCCCGGCGACACACTGTTCCGCGCCTTCAAGTTCGACGTGCTCCGGGTCGACGGCGACAGGGTTGCCGAGGTGACGACGTTCCTGCCGGACCTGTTCGCCGCCTTCGGGCTGCCGCTCACGCTGGCCGAGGAATAATCCAGCGCCATGGAGCTCGGCCTGCGCGATCGCGTCTGTGTCGTCACCGGCGCCTCCAGCGGGATCGGGCGGTCGACGGCGCTGGTGTTGGCCGCCGAGGGCGCGTCGCTGCTGCTCGTCGGCCGGCGCTCGGACCCGCTGGGGGCGACGGCCACCGCCTGCCTCGACGCCGGCGGGCGGGCGCTGGCCCTGACACTCGATCTGACTCGTGACGACGCGCCGGGGCGGATCAGCGAGGCCGGCCGGGCCGCGTTCGGGCGCGTCGACGCGCTCGTCAACAGCGCCGGCACCAGCGCGGTCCGCACCGTCGAGCAGCTCACCGACGACGAGTGGCAGGCGCAGTGGGAGCTTCACGTGATGGCCCCGATGCGGCTGATGCGCGAGCTCGCGCCGGCGATGGCCGACCGGGGGTGGGGGCGGATCGTGAACGTCTGCTCGTCCTCGGGTAAGCGCCCGTCGTCGACGAACATGGCCTACTCGGTAACGAAGGCGGCGCAGCTGTCGCTGTCGCGGTCGTTCGCCGACCTGTACGCCGCCCGGGGCGTGCTCGTGAACGCGGTCACGCCCGGCCCGGTCGCGGCGGAGCTGTGGCTCGCGCCCGGCGGCCTCGCCGATCAGCAGGCCGCGGCGCGTGGGATCACGCGCGACGATGTGCTGGATGCGACCGCGGCGAGGATCCCACTCGGTCGGCTCGGCAGTCCCGACGAGATCGCGTCGGTGATCGCGTTCCTGTGCTCCGAGCGTGCGAGCGACGTCGCCGGCGCGGCGTGGTCGGTGGACGGCGGCTCCGTCCCAGGAATCATCTGAGCCCGAATGGCGGTCGCGGTGTCGGGGGAACGGCGCCCGGGAGGGGGTGGCTGGCCCGCTGGTCTGGCTGCTGGCCGTGACCTGATGTGTTGGTAACCGGTATCTCGGCGCCGTGGAGGTGTCGAGATTCCGTGACGGTCGCTTTTCGACACAGATTGGAATCTCGATCGCGGCGCGCCGTCGAGATCGCGGTTAACGACGAGGCGCGCCCACCGTCGTCCCAGCCACCCCCTTCCCCAGCGCCGTTCACCGTGTCGATCGGCCAACCCACGTCCGACCCGGGAACAATCGCCCGGTATTAGACTGCTGCCCGCGATGGCCGTGAACACCGCCGCGATCGGCAAGACCTTCCCGCCCGACCTGTACGCGGTCGGGCGCGAGAAGATCCGCGAGTACGCGTCGGCCGCCGGCGAGACGAACCCGCTCCACCACGACCTTGAGGCGGCCCGGGCGGCCGGCCACGCCGACCTCGTGGCACCGCCGATGTTCGCCGTCGTCTACGCCGGCCGCGCGGTGATCCCGGCGCTGTTCGACCCCGAGGTGGGGATCGACTTCGCGCGGATGGTGCACGGCGCCCAGGAGTTCGTGTGGGGCGAGCTGGTGATCGCCGGCGACGAGATCTCGACGACGGCGAAGCTGGCCGACGCCTCCGAGCGGGGCGGGCTGAGCTTCTTCGTGTTCGAGTCCGAATCGGTGAACCAGCGCGGCGAGACCGTCGTCACCGGGACCTGGACCAACATCGTCAGAGGGGAGGGCTGATGGAGCCCGGCGACGCCATCGAGCTGAGGGTCACTCCGGACCCATACCTGACGATCCGCTACGCCGGCGCGTCGGGGGATTTCAACCCGATCCACATCGACGAACAGTTCGCCACGTCCGTCGGGCTGCCCGGCCGGATCCTCCACGGCCTGTGGATGATGGCCCAGGTGGCGCGGGCGCACACCGAGGCGGCCGGCGGCCCGGAGACGCTGAAGCGGCTCAGCGTCCAGTTCCGCGGCATGGGCATGCTCGGCGAGGAGCTCGTCGTCACGGGCACCGTGAAGGAGCGCGACGGCGACCGCCTGAGCGTCGACTCCGAGCTGTCGCAGGGCGGGCGGCGCCTGATCAAGGGCGCCCGCGCACAGCTCGTGGAATCGGCTGGCGCCGATTCCATTGGCTAGTCGCCTGGCGGCGACTAGCCGGCTCCAGTAACGCCCTTTCTAGAATCACTCGGTGATGCTGACCGACCGCCAGGAGCTCGTGCTGCGCAACGTCGTCGAGGGATACCTCGAGGTGGGGACCCCCGTGGCCTCGAAGCTGCTCTCCGAGGGCCTTGCCTGGGGCCCGTCGACGATCCGCCACGAGCTGGCCAGCCTGGAGGAGCTGGGGCTGCTGGCGCATCCGCACACGTCGGCCGGTCGCATCCCGACCGAGGCCGGCTACCGGTACTTCGTCGATCGGCTGCTGCCCGACCAGAAGGCGTCGCCGCCAATGCTGTCGCTGTCGCTCGTGCGCCGCGAGCTCGACGAGGCGATGCGGCTGACGACCGAGGCGATCGCCCAGGTGACCGACCTGATGGCGATCGTGACGGCGCCCCCGCTGGACACCTCGACGATTCGCCACATCGAGGTGCTCGTGCTCCAGCCGCACGTGGTGATGGTGGTGGTGATCACCTCCACCGGGGGCGTGACCAAGCGTATGTTCACCTTCACCAAGCCGGTCGATGGGGGGCTGGCCGACTGGGCCGCCAGCTACCTGAACGAGCGGCTGGTCGGACTCGGGCTCGGAGCGCGGATGCTCGTCGGCCGGCTGCGCGACCCGTCGCTGGGCACCCGCGAGTTGGAGTTCGTCGATGCGCTGGCGCCGGTGTTCACCGAGCTGGAGGAGCCCAACCAGGAGACCGTGTACGTCGAAGGCGCCTCGCGCCTACTGACCGGCGGGCGCTTCGCCGACGTGTCGGAGCTGAACGCGCTGATGGACATGCTGGAGCGGCGAGTGACGCTGCTCGGGGCGCTCCGCTCGGCGCTCGGCGAGCGCGATGTGCTGGTCCGGATCGGCGCCGAGAACGACGCGCCGGCGATGCGGTCGCTGGCGCTCGTCGCCGCCGGGTACGGCCTGCCCCAGCGCAACCTCGGCACCGTCTCGGTGATCGGGCCGATGCGGATGGACTACGCCGGCGCGATCAGGATCGTCCGCGAGGCGGCCGCGCAGTTGTCGCGGTTCGTCGGAGAGATCTACGACGAGCGATAGATGAGCGCTTCACAGATGCCCCGCGACTACTACGAGGTGCTCGGCGTCTCGCGTGACGCCGACGACGCCGAGATCAAAAAGGCGTTCCGCCGGCTGGCGCGCGAGCTGCACCCGGACGTCAACAGCCACGACCCCGACGCCGAGACGAAGTTCAAGGAGGCCGCTGAGGCCTACGAGGTCCTATCGGACTCGAACCGCCGCGCCACCTACGATCGTTACGGCCACGAGGGGATCCGCAGCGGCGGGTACGCCCCGAACTTCGAGGGCTTTGGCTCGGTCGCCGACATCTTCGAGTCGTTCTTCGGCGGCGGCGGCGGGATCTTCGGTGGCGGCCGCCCGGGCGGGCCGGCGCAGGGCCAGGACGTCGCCGCGGCGGTCGAGATCGACCTCGCCGAGGCGGCCAAGGGCGCGTCCGCCGACGTCGTCTACGAGGTCGTCGCCGGCTGCGAGCACTGTCACGGCAACGGCGCCGAGCCGGGCACCCCGATCGAGACCTGCGCTCGCTGCGGCGGCAGCGGCCAGTTGCGCGCCGTCTCCCGGACGCCGTTCGGGCAGGTTGTGCGCGCCGCCCCGTGCGACGTCTGCCACGGCGAGGGCAAGATCGCGCGGACGCCGTGCACGGTATGCAAGGGGCGCGGGCGCACGGTCGAGCGGGCGACGGTGTCGGTCGACATCCCGGCCGGCATCTCGGACGGGCAGCGGATCAGGATCACCGGTCGCGGCCACGCCGGCGAGCACGCCGGCCCCCCCGGCGACCTGTACGTGCTCGTCTCCGTCCGCGAGGACTCGCGCTTCCTGCGCGATGGCAAGGACCTCGTCACGGCCGTCGATGTCGCAGCTCCGCTTGCCGCGCTCGGGACGACCGTCGAGGTGCCGACGCTTGACGGCCCGGTCGAGCTGGAGATCCCGGCCGGGACCCAGCCGCACGAGCGGCTGACCATCAAGGGCCAGGGGATGCCGGTGTTGCGCGGCGGCCGGGCGGGCGACCTCCGCGTCGTGGTCAACGTCGTCATCCCCACGCATCTGAAGAAGCCGCAGAGGGAGCTGCTCCAGCAGCTGGCCGACTCGCTCACCGAGGACAACCTCCGCACCGAAGAGGGCGTGTTCGGCAAGCTGAGGCGCGCCTTCGGAGGGTGATCCGGCTCGCGATTCGCGTCCGGAGGCAGGACGCCGAGGTCGTGCTGGCCGAGCTGCTGGAGCTCGCGCCGAGCGGCGTCGAGGAGGTGGCGATCGGCGAGGACGTGATCGAGTACGTCGTGTACGGGCCTCCGGGGGAGCTGCCGGCGCTGCCGGCGCTGCACGCGGCGGCGGGCGGGGCGCTCGTCGAGATCTCGACCACGGAGGTCGCCGACGACTGGTCGGAGCGGTGGCGCGAGTTCCACCGCCCGCTCGTGCTGGGAGACCGGCTGACCGTGCGCCCGCCCTGGTCGGCCGCCTCTAGCACCAGTTCGATCGATTTAGTGATAGACCCGGGCCAGGCGTTCGGCACCGGAGCGCACGCTACGACGCGCCTGTGCCTGGAGTCCCTGTTGGAGCTTGACGCCGCCGGGTCGTTCGTTGATCTCGGCTGTGGCTCCGGCGTCCTGGCGATCGCCGCCGCGCGCCTCGGTTACGACCCGGTGCTGGCCCTCGACTACGACCCCGCCTCCGTGGAGGCGACGCGCGAGAACGCCGCCGTCAACGGCGTGGCGCTCGACGTGCGCCGGTTCGACCTGCGCGCCGATCCCACGCCGCCGGCCGGCACCGTGGCGGCGAACCTGCTCGGGCCGCTGCTGGTGGAGTGGGCGGCGCGCCTGAGCGGAGCCGCTTCGCTGCCGCACACGGTGATCGCCAGCGGCCTGTTGACCGTCGAGGCCGGGCGCGTGGGGGCGGCCTTCGCGCCGCTTGGATTCGCCGTCGCGCAGCGTCGCGAGCGTGGCGAATGGGCGGCGCTGCTGCTGATCCGCTGAGCGGCCGTCAGGTGGACAAGCGGCAGGGGCCGAATCCTGGCCACGCGGACGGTGACGCCGGGGTCCTGGTGACGGATGCTTCACGTCAACCTGCGACCCCGGAAACGCTTCAAGGAGGTGAAACACCAGTTGCCCAACCCGCTTGCGATCGGCGTCACCCTCGGTGGCCTGTTGCTCGATGTGATCGCCCCGCGGCCCAAGCCTCGAGCCGGATTTGCGTCCGCTGAGTCGTCTCTCCTCTCCGCACGCCTCGACTCGAGGACACCGCGTCGGCCTCACCTCGAACAGCACGACGGGGCGCCGGTCGCGAGCGCAACATTTCGTCGGGAGGAGATCCGCGCCCGGTAGCCTGGGCGCGGTGACCACGTTTGCGGTCAAGTTCCTCGGCTGCAAGGTCTCGCAGGCTGATGTGATGTCCGCGCGCCAGGCGCTTCTGAGCGCCGGGCACAGGGAAGCGCCGGAGTCCGAGGCCGAGCTGCACGTGATCAACACATGCTGCATCACCGGCGAGGCGGAGGCGAAGTCACGCCAGTCGGTCAGGCGCTCGCTACGGACCGCGCGCGAGGTGTACGTCAGCGGCTGTGCCGTGAACCTGAACAGCGCCCAGTTCGCGGCGCTCGACCCGCGCGTACGGGCGCTCGCCGGCACCTCGGAGGACGTCGCCGCCGCGCTCGGCGGATGCGCTGACGTGACTCACGACGTGCTCGCCAGGGAGGCGCCGGCGCCGAGAACGCGCGGCTTCGTGAAGGTCCAGGACGGCTGCGACTCCCACTGCGCCTACTGCATCATCCCGACGGTCCGGGGCGGCGCGCGCTCGCGTCCGGCCGGCGCCGTGCTCGACGAGGTCCGCCGCCGCGTCGCGGCGGGGCAGCCCGAGGTCGTGATGACCGGGATCAGCGTCGGCGACTACCGCGATCCCGAGCACGGGCTGGAGCTCGGCGAGCTGATGTGCGCCGCGGCACAGGTGCCCGGGGTACAGCGAGTGCGGCTCTCCAGCGTCGAGGTGATCCACGTGAAGGACTCGCTGCTGGAGGCGCTGGCGGGCGAGCCGAAGGTGTGCCCGCACCTGCACGTGCCGCTCCAGTCAGGCGACGACGGCGTGCTCGCCGCCATGGGCCGTCACTACACGTCCGGTGAGTACCTCGAGCACCTCGGCCGCCTGCGCGCGGCGGTGGGTGGGCGGGGAGGGGTCAACGTCACGACCGACGTGATCGTCGGGTTCCCCACCGAGGACCAGGCGGCGTTCGAGCGCACGCTCGACGTGATCGATGCCGCCGGCATCACCCGCGTGCACTCGTTCACGTATTCGCCCCGGCCGGGCACCGCGGCGCAGGCGCTCGGCGATCGCGTCGACTCGGCGGAGAAAAAGCGCCGCGGTCAACTCCTGCGGGGCCACTCCGAGCTGCGCGCACGCCGGCACCGCACGACCAAGCTCGGTCAGACGGTCCGAGTGCTCGTCGACAAGGTCGCCGACACGCAATGCGCGGGCTACACCGAGGACTACACGCGCTGCTACCTGCCGGCCGGAGCGGGCGCTCGCGGGGAGCTGATCGACGTCGTCTGCGAGGAGCTGCATGCCGATGGGATCGGCTGCCGCCCGGCGTCGTATCCTTAGTTGGTAGTTGACGGCCACCGAACAGCTACGCGACGACATTACGTCCGCGATGAAAGCAGGCGACAAGCGCCTTGTCGGTGCGCTGCGTCTGGTGCTATCAGAGCTGCAGAAGGCGGCCAAGGAGGGCGGCGACGATGAGCTGGCGGTCCTGCGACGCGAGCGCAAGCGCCGGCTGGAGGCGGCGGCCCAGTTCCGCGACGGCGGCCGGCCCGAGCTGGCCGAGGCGGAGGAGTCCGAGGCCGTGATCATCGAGCGCTACCTGCCCGCTGAGCTCGGCGACGAGGAACTCGACGCGCTCGTGGCGGCGGCGATCGAGGAGACCGGTGCGAGTCAACCGAGGGATATGGGAGCGGTGATGAAGATCGTGATGACGAAATCCGGCGGCCGCGCCGACGGCAAGAAGGCCTCGGCGGCGGTGCGCGACGCCCTCGCTCAGGTGGGTCACGGTGCGTAGGCAGATCGAGCTCGATAACGCGGTTGCCGCCGAGCTGGCCGGTAGCAGCGACCTGATTCTGCGGACGCTGGAGGAGCACCTCGACTGCGACGTGTTCCTGCGCGGCAACCTGCTGACGCTCGACGGCGACGCCGAGGCGGTCGCGGCCGCCCAGACGGTCGTCCGCGAGCTCACCGAGCTCGTCGCCCAGGGCCACGAAATCGCCCCCGGGACGATCGAGGCGGTCAGCCGCGCGCTCGACGCCCACGAGTCGCCGGCCGGGATCCTGGAGGACGTCGTCTGGCGCCATCGCGCCACGAAGGTCGCCCCCAAGACCGTCCATCAGAAGCGCTACGTGGACTCGATCCGCAGCAACACGATCACCTTCGGGATCGGTCCCGCCGGCACCGGCAAGACGTTCCTGGCCGTCGCCCTGGCCGCCGCCTCGCTCAGCCGGCGTGAGGTGAACCGCATCATCCTCACCCGCCCCGCCGTCGAGGCCGGCGAGCGGCTCGGCTTCCTGCCCGGTGACCTGATGGCGAAGGTCGACCCGTACCTGCGGCCGCTGTTCGACGCGCTCCACGACATGCTGGAGCCCGAGCGCGTCAGCCAGTACCTGGAGAAGGGTGTGATCGAGGTCGCGCCCCTGGCATTCATGCGCGGCCGGGCCCAGCCGCTCGCCAGCGGGGTGCTGACGCCGAGTGGCTTCCGCCCGATCGGCAGCCTGCTCGTCGGCGATCTGGTGACCGGGTCCGATGGGCGGCCGACGCCGGTGCTGGGCGTCTACCCGCAGGGCCGCAAGCAGGTGTACAGGTTGAGCACGCAGGACGGCGCGTCGACGCTCTGCTGCGCCGAGCATCTTTGGCATGTCTCCACGGCATCCGATCGCCGCCGGGGCAAGCCGGGCCGCGTGCTGGAGACCCAGGAGATGATTGGCCGGCTGCGTTCGTTCCACCAGCACCGCTTCGAGCTGCCGCTGCTGTCTGCGCCGGCCGAGCTCCCGCAGCGCGAGGTGCCACTCGACCCGTACGCGCTCGGGCTGTTGCTGGGTGACGGTTGCCTGACGATGTCGACGACGCCCAGCTTCACCAGCGCGGACCCGGAGCTGGCTACGTCACTGGAGGCGTCGCTTGACGACATCGAACTGCGCCCGAGGGGTGGTTACAACTACGTGCTTCGCCACCTACACGGCCACCGCGGCGGCGTGATCGTCGCCAACCCGGTCAGCTCAGCAGTGCGCGAGCTGGGCCTAGCCGGCACCGGCTCAGCCACGAAGTTCATCCCGGAGGTGTACCTGCAGAACAGCTCGGCCGTTCGGCTCGCAGTGCTGCAGGGCCTACTCGACACCGACGGTGGCCCGGTGACGCAGCGCGCCCGGACGTGCCGGATCCAGTACGCAACCTGCTCCGAGACGCTGCGCGATGATGTCGTCTACTTGGTGCGCTCTCTTGGCGGGGTCGCCTACTGGCGCCGGCGAGCTGCGGCCGGGCGACCACCTGGGATGGCGAACGGCCGGCCAGTCCCGCACCGCTCGGATGCGTTCATCCTAGATATCCGGCTGCCCAGCGGGATCGAGCCGTTCCGCCTGACGCGGAAGCGTGAGCTCTACGACCGCGACGGTAGCGGCCGTCCGATGCGATTCGTCCACTCGATCGAGCCGGCTGGGGAGATGGACACGGTGTGCATCCAGGTCGCGGCGGCCGACTCGCTGTACGTGACCGATGACTATTTGATCACACACAACACTCTGAATGACTCGTTCATCATCCTCGACGAGGCCCAGAACACCACGCCGGAGCAGATGAAGATGTTCCTCACGCGGCTCGGGTTCAACTCGAAGATGGTCGTCACCGGTGACGTCACGCAGGTCGACCTGCCGCGTGAACAGGATTCGGGGTTGATCGTGGTGAACGACATCCTGAAGGACGTTGAGGGGATCGAGTTCGTCCGCTTTGGCCAGGAGGACGTGGTCCGGCACAAGCTCGTGCGGCGGATCGTCGCCGCCTACGACGAGCACGGCCAGCGGATGGCGTCGGACTTGCGTCCGCGCAAAGCCGGATGACCCGGCGATGACGGCTGGGCCGTCACTGCCGGAGATCGAGGTGATCGGGAGCGACGGACCGCCTGAGGACGAGGTCCGCACGCTGTGCGAGCTCGCGCTCGCCTCGGCCGGAATCAGGGACGGGCACCTCGCCGTGCAGTTCGTCGACGCCGAGCGGATCCGCGAGCTGAACCGCGACTTCCGCGGCAAGGACAGCCCGACCGACGTGCTGTCCTTCGGGATCGACGAGGACAACGAGGCGCTCGGCCCGCGCGAGCTCGGCGACGTCTTCATCTGCCCTGAGCACACCGTGGACCTGCGCGAGGCGGTCGTCCACGGCGTCTTGCACGTCACCGGGATGGACCACGAGACCGACGACGGCGAGATGCTCGCGCTCCAGGCCCAACTGCTGCGATGGGCCGCATGACGCGCTCTGGGTTCGTCGCCCTGGCTGGGCGCCCGAACGTCGGCAAGTCGACGATCGCCAACGCGCTGGTCGGCGCGAAGGTGGCGATCGTCTCCGACAAACCGCAGACCACCCGTCGCGCGATCCGGGCGGTGGCCACTGGCGTCGACTGGCAGCTGATCCTCGTCGACCTGCCCGGGGTGCAGCGCCCGCGCGACGCGCTGACCGAGCGGATGCAGCGCCGCGTCGAGCACGAGCTCGCCGACGCCGACGGGTGCCTGCTGGTGCTGAACGCCGAGCAGGGCATCGGCCCCGGCGATCGCTTCATCGCCGAGCTGTTGCGCTCGGCATCGGTGCCCGTGATGGTGGCGATCAACAAGATCGACCGCGTCGATCGCAACCGGCTCGTCCCCGTGCTGACGGCGGCGGCCGAGGAGCTCGACTTCGCCGCCGAGATCATGCCGGTCTCGGCCCGGACCGGGACGGGGATGCCGGCGCTGCTCCAGCAGCTCGTGGCGCTACTGCCCGAAGGGCCGTTCTATTTCGATGCCCTGCAGCACTCCGATCAGTCCGAGACGGTGATCCTGGCCGAGCTGGTGCGCGAGCAAGTGCTGGCCCGGACCCGCGAGGAGGTGCCGCACGCGGTGGAGGTGGAGATCGAGTCGATCGACCAGCGCCCCGACGGGCTGATCCGCGTCGAGGCCGTCATGTTGGTCGAGACCGACTCGCAGAAGGGGATCCTGATCGGCGCCGGCGGCCGGATGGTTAAGGCGATCGGCACCGCGGCGCGCCGCGCGATCGAGCGCGAGCTGCAGACGCACGTGCACCTGGCGCTGTCGGTCCGCGTCCGCCGGCACTGGCGCGCGGACGAGCGGCTGCTCGATCGCCTCGGGATCGAGTAGCTCAGCGGTTGCCTGAGATCAGGTCCCAGGCACGCATCAGCTTCTCGTGCCGGACGTCCCGGCGATTCTCGGCAGGATCGTCGCGCATGACGGCCGGATTAGCCGACGGCTTCGGTAGCTGCTCGCAGGCCGCCCGGTCAAGCTTGAGCACGACGCCGCGCTCGTAGATTCGGTCGACGTCGTCGGCATCGGCGAACCGGTGGTCCTTGCCGAACGCGTGCTCGCCGATCACGATCCCGTCGAACACGTCCTCGCCCTCGTCGGCGAGAACGTGGGCCACCTTGCCGATCAGCCCGCCGTCGGCGCAGTAGACCGGGGTTCCCGGATCGAGCGCTTCATACGACGAGGGGTCACCGAGATCCATGGCGGCCAGCATAGAGGTACCCGCGGGAGTGAAGGGTCGGATATCCGTCGAGTTGGCGCTGCAGGGCTCAAGCCGGCTCAAGCGTCGGCGCCGTCGAGCCGATACAGGCCCGTAGCCGGTAGAGCGTTCTCCGGCGGGATGCTGGGACCGAGAAGAGCTAGATGAAGCGACGAGAGGCGATGCTCGCGCTGTTCGCCGCGGGGCTTGTGGCGTTGGCGCTGCTGACCGTGTTCGCGATCGAGTTGTCGAACACGCAGGCGAAATCCAAGCAGGACGTTGAGGCGCGCGTCCATGAGCGCGCGGTCCTCGCCGGCGCGCTGATCGACAGCCTGTTGCAGGCGGCCGTGAAACAGCTGCCGCAGGAGGAGCGGACCTACGGCGGTCGGAGGGTCTCCGCCGCCACCCTGACCCGCGACAACGGCCAGTCCGGCGCGGCCTACACGGTCCTGCTCGACTCCGCCGGCCGCGTGCTGGCGCACTCGAGCGGCTTCACGGCGCAGGCGCGGGCGAACATCGCCCACTCGGCGGCGCTGGCGATGATCCGCAGCGGCCGGCTCTACGCGCTCGGCAACCTGCAGCCGTACGGGAGCACCGGTGCGCTCGACTTCGCCGTCGCGCTGCGGACCCGGTATGGGCCGCGGATCCTGGTGAGCGCATCCAAACCCAACAACCTCCAGGGGTTCCTCACCGGTGACCTGTTGAAGATCCCCGGCGTGAGCGGGTCGCACAACTACGTGCTCGACGCGAACAATACGGTGCTCGCGTCGACCAACCCCAGGATCCCCGTCGGTCACGTGTTCGGCACGGCGGCCGAGCGCGCGGCCCTGGGGAAGCGTTCGGGTGACGTGAAGGGGCGCTACTACGATCAGGACGCGCTGACCAACTCGACCTGGCGGATCGTGCTCACGGCGCCGAACGGCCCGCTGTTCGCGAGCATCTCCGGCGCGCGCAAGTGGATCCCGTGGGCGATCTTCGTGGCCTTTGCATCTGTCGCGCTCGTAGCACTCCTGCTCGCTCGGCGGCTGGCGCGGGCGGACGATGCCGTCCGCGCCGCCAACGACCACCTGGAGGGGCTGAACACCGAGCTCGCCGTGGCCAATGCGGCGCTCGAACGACGAGCCGCCGAGCTGGGGCGGTCGAACGCCGAGCTGGAGCAGTTCGCCTCGATCGCCTCCCACGATCTGCAGGAGCCGCTGCGCAAGGTCCGCACGTTCACGCAGCAGGTGACGGTGATCGAATCAGGCAACCTGACCGACAAGGGGCGCGACTACCTGGAGCGGGCCAACAACGCGGCCGAGCGGATGCAGAAGCTGATCGAGGATCTGCTGAAGTACTCGCGCGTGGCCACCCACGGGCGCCCGTTCACTGACGTGGATCTGACGGAGCTGTGCGATGAGGTGCTTGACGACCTCGGGGCACAGATCGAGCACGCGGGCGCGAGCATCGAGGTCGGCGAACTGCCGACGATCAGCGGCGACGCCCTGCAGTTGCGCCAGCTCCTGCAGAACCTGATCTCGAACGCCGTCAAGTTCCACCGGCCCGACGTCACGCCTGAGATCAAAATCCACGCGAGCGATGACGAGGAGCAGATCCAGCTCACCGTCAGTGACAACGGGATCGGCTTCGACCCGCAGTACAGCCGCCGCATCTTCCGCGTGTTCGAGCGGCTCCACGGTCGCGGCGAGTACCCGGGCACCGGCATCGGGCTGGCCCTCTGCCGGAAGATCGCCGAGCGCCACGGCGGAACCGTGGTGGCCGACGGGATGCCCGCGGCCGGCGCGACCTTCACGGTCACGCTGCCGCGGCATCTGCCCGAAGAGATCGTCGTGAGCGCCCAACCATCGGCCGAGTGGGCGGAGCAGCATGTCGCGGCCTGACCGGCGCCGGCCGATGACGATCCTGCTCGCCGACGACGACGAGGAGGATCGCGAGCTCACCCGGGACGCGCTGCAGGACGCGCGCCTGGCCAACGACATGAAGTTCGTCGTCGACGGACAGGATCTGCTCGACTATCTCCGTCGCGCCGGCCGCTACGCCGATCCCGCGGTCGATGCGCCGCGCCCGGGGATCATCCTGCTCGACCTGAACATGCCCAAGAAGGATGGCCGGGAGGCGCTGGCCGAGATCAAGGCCGACGAGCGCCTGCGGGGAATCCCGGTCGTCGTGCTGACGACCTCCAGCGACGAGCAGGACGTGCTGCGCAGTTACGACCTGGGCATCAGCTCGTTCATCACCAAGCCGGTGACGTTCGCCGGGCTGGTCGAGGTGATGCGCACCTGGAGTCGATACTGGTTCGAGATCGTGGAGCTACCGAACGGCTCCAGCTGATGGTCACCATCGACACGCTCGCGGTGCTGCTCGTCGAGGACGACGAGGACGACTACCTGATCACCCGCGACATGCTGGCAGGTCAGGAGCGCGCCAGGTTCGCCGTCGATTGGTGCCGTGAGTTCGACGCGGCCCGGGCCGCGATCGCCGAACAGCGCCACGACGTGTACCTGATCGACTATCGCCTCGGCGAGCACACCGGACTCGAGCTCGTCCGGCGCGCGTTTGCGGTGCGGCCGCTGGCCCCGGTGCTGATCCTCACCGGCCAGAGCGACTACGAGATCGACCTCGAAGCGACTTCGCTGGGCGTCACCGACTACCTCGTCAAGCAGGAACTCGACGCCGCCTCGCTGGAGCGCTCGATCCGCTACGCCGTCAGCCGGCAGGAAGCGATGCGCGATCTGGCGCTCAGCGAGGAGCGCTACGCACTGGCCGTGCGCGCGACCAACGACGGCATCTGGGATTGGGATCTGATGACGAACACGATCCACTTGTCTCCTCGCTGGCACGCGATCCTGGGTCGGGCGGAGGGTTCTGAGGAGGACGATCCCACCGCGTGGTTCGATCTCGTCCACGGCAGCGACGTGCTGCGTCTGCGCGCCGCGATCGACGCCCACCTGGCGGGACAGACGAGCCACCTGGAGTCCGAGCATCGGATGCGCCACGCCGACGGAAGCTGGCGCTGGGTGCGATCACGGGGACTGGCCATACACGGGCCGGGCGGCGAGCCGACGCGGATGGCGGGATCGCTGTCGGACATCAACGACCGCCGCGAAGCCGAGCTCCAGCTTCACCACGACGCGCTTCACGACGTGCTCACCGGACTGCCCAACCGCGCGCTGTTCATGGACCGCGTGGACCAGGTGCTGCACCGGGCCACCCGCGACGCGCAGTGCGGATGCGCGGTGCTGTTCGTCGACATCGACCGCTTCAAGCTCGTCAATGACAGCCTCAGCCACGCCGTCGGCGATCACCTGCTGGTGGCGCTCGCGGGCCGGCTGACCGCCGTTCTGCGCCCCGGCGACACGGTCGCACGGATCGGCGGCGACGAGTTCACGATCCTGCTCGACAGCGTCGTCAGCGAGCCGGAAGCCGTCGTCGTCGCCGAGCGCGTCCAGAGTGCCATGAAGCAGCCGTTCCGGATCGACGGCCACGACCTGTTCCTCACCGCCAGCATCGGCATCTCGATCAGCCGCCCGCTACTGAGTGCCGACGATCTGCTGCGCAACGCCGATATCGCGATGTACGCGGCCAAACGCCACGAGCGGGGCGGCTGCGCCGTGTTCGACGAGAGCATGCACCGCCGCGTGGTCGATCGCCTGGCCCGCGAGAACGACCTACGCCAGGCGGTCGAGCAGTCGCTGATGCCGATCCACTACCAACCGATCGTCGACCTCGCGACCGGCGAGATCCGCGGGCTGGAAGCACTGGCCCGCTGGCCGGAGAACTGGCCGGAGGTCGCGCCGCTCGACTTCATCCCAATCGCCGAGGAGACCGGCGTGATCGGACCGCTCGGCCTGCACGTCCTCCGTACCGCGCTGGAGACGCTCGCCGGCTGGCGCCGCGCCGGCCTGCTGGGCGGCGACGTGCCGATCAGCGTGAACGTCTCGGGCCGCCAGCTCGACGATCCGCAACTCCCCTGTCACGTGCGGGCGGCGATCGCCGGCGCCGGCCTAGCCGGTGATGCGCTGCGGCTCGAGATCACCGAGAGCGCGCTGATGCGGGAACCCGAGCGGATGGCGGCGGTCGTCGACGAGCTGTGTGGTTCCGGGGTCGGGCTGCACCTCGACGACTTCGGCACCGGATACTCATCGCTGTCGGCGCTGCACCAGTTCCCCGTCGACGCGCTGAAGATCGACCGCAGCTTCGTCGTCTCGATCGGCGCCCCAGCCTCCGACAGCGACGTGATCGTCCGGTCGACCATCGCGCTCGCCCACAACCTCGATCTGCGGGTCATCGCCGAGGGAGTCGAGACCGCGTCGCAGCTCGAGCGGCTGCGCGCGCTCGGCTGCGACTACGGCCAGGGCTTCCTGTTCTCGCCTCCGGTGAGCGCCCCGGAGATGGCGCGCCTGCTCGGCGCCTGGGACGGGACGGGCGGCGAGCCGCCCGGACGGCGACCGCGACTGGCGCTCATGCCGCGGCCGCACTCGGCAGCCAGCTGAACCGCCACGCGGCGAACGCCCCGGCGCCGAGGGCCCACGCCGCCAGCACCAGGAGATCGGTGCCGGACAGCGCCGCGCTGAACGAGCTGTGAATCGACGCGAGGTGCAGGCTGTTGGCCAGGGGCTGGACCGGGAAGACCGCGGCCACGTGCTTGAGCCCGCTGCTCAGGTTCGTCACCGGGATGAACACGCCCGAGATGAACCACAGCGGCAGCATCGTCGCCTGGACGATCGGCTGGGCGGCCTCCGGCGAGCCGATCAGGCCCGAGACCGCATACCCGAGGCAGGCGAAGGTGAGCGTTCCCAGCAGCGCCGTGCAGGCGACGGCTGCGACCGCCGCTGCCGACAGGCCGACGCCGTAGGCGACCTTCGCGATCACCAGCAGGATCACCGACATCACCGCGGCGACGGCCACCGTCGCGAGCGCCTGCCCGGCGATCAGCACCGCCGGTGGCACCGGCGTGGCCCGGCGGCGCTTCAGCACTCCCGTCTCGCGCAGGCTGGAGATCGAGATGACGAGGCCGGCGTACGCGGTGACGACGATCGACATCGCCAGGATCCCGGGCACGTAGAACACCTTCAGGCTCACGCGCGCCCCGTCGATGCGCGTGTGGCCGTTGCCGAACACGCCGTTGAACACGACCAGGAAGACGATCGGGAAGATGAACGTCATGAACCGCGCCCGCGGATTGCGCAGGCTGGTGCGGATGTCGAAGCCGGTCTGATGGAGGAGCAGCGCCAGCGGCCCGCGCGCCGCAGCCGACCGCCCGGGCGAGGCGAATCGGGGCGACGGCGTCCGCCGCTCGGAACGGGGCGCCTTCGCGGTGCTGGCGGCCTGGCGCTCGCGCCAGAGGCGGACGAGGTATTTGACCAGAAAGAACATCGTCAGCTCCTTGGTTCCTCGGCGTTGGTCAACTGCAGGTAGACGTCCTCCAGCGTGGGTTGGTGAACCTCCAGATCCTCCAGCTCTACGCCCCGCGCCAGCGCCCAGCCCGACAGCGCGTACAGATCGGCGGTGACGGTCGGCGCCGAGAGCAGGAACTGGCCGCCGGGCTGCGGCGTGGTCCGCTCCGCCAGCGCGTCCGGGAGGTCGGCCAGCCCGACCGCGCTCGGGAGCGCGAAGGTGATCTGCGCGGCCGACAGCTGCCGTCCGCCGAGCGTCTGCGGCGTGCCCTCGGCGACGATCCGGCCGGCCGCGATCACGGCGATCCGGTCCGCCAGCCGCTCCGCCTCCTCCATGTAGTGGGTGGTGAGGAACACGGTCTTGCCGAGGTCGCGCAATCCGGCGATCACCCGCCAGGCGGCGCGGCGTGCCGAGGGATCGAAGCCGGTCGTCGGCTCGTCCAGGAAGATCAGCTCGGGGTCACCGATCAGCGCCAGCGCGACGTCGAGTCGGCGGCGCTGCCCGCCTGACAGCGCGGTCGCCCGCTCTCCGGCGTGCTCGGCCAGATCGACCAGCGCGAGCGTCTCATCCACTCCTCGCGGCGCGCGGTAGTAGCCGGCGTAGAGGGCCAGGCACTCACGGACCGTCAGGTCCGGCTCGGGCGCGGACTCCTGCAGGACGATGCCGATTCGCTCGCGCCAGCTCGCCGGGGCGTGCCACGGGCCCTGGCCGAGCACCTCGACCTCGCCGCCGCTGGCGCGGCGAAAGCCCTCCATGATCTCCACCGTGGTCGTCTTGCCGGCGCCGTTGGGACCGAGGAAGGCGAAGATCTCACCGCGCCGGATCTCCAGGTCGATGCCGTGGACCGCCTCGTGGTTGCCGTAGCGCTTGCGGAGGCCCCGGATCCGGATGACCGGCTCCGCCGTCGGTGTCGCGCCGCGACTCTGAGCGATCGCGGCTTCGAGTGAGTTCGTGATCATGGCGCCCAAGCTACGTGCCGGGCCCCGGCGCGTCATCGGCGCCGGGGTCGAACCCGACCTCCACCCGTGGGTGGAGCCGTGGCGTGTCGCGCTCGGCCCCAGGGCCGATGACGGCGGCCCGCGTGACCCTTATCGTTGTCCGCCACACGTCATGCTGGCGATCTTCAACTGGCTCACCCGTGGCTGGCTGACCCGGGACATGACAGGCCGCGACGCGTCGGCTCCGGCCGAGGCGATCGCGCTGCGCTCCATCGGGCTGGCGTGGGTGCTGGCGTGCGTGGTCGTGACGTTCACCGTCCATCCTCGCCCGGGGCTGCACGGTCGCGGGCTGGTCGTGCTGGCTGCACTGGTCGCGCTGCTGTCGAGCGCGGTCGCCGCTCAGCTCCAGCGCCGCTCCGTCTCGCCGCGGCGCACGATCGGCGCGCTGCTCGGGGTCACCGCCGCGGCCGCGGTGCTGGCCATCGACCAGCCGCACGGGATCTGGCAGGCGGGGCCGTACTTCGTCGCGATCGTCGCCGCCATGTGCCTCGACCGCCGGACGGGCGCGCTGGTGCTGCTCGTCGCGATTGCCCCGTTCGCCATCGGCTCCTTGATCAAGGGCCAGGTCGGCACCGCGGTGTCGGTGTCGGCCGGCGTCGCGCCGTGGTACCTGGTGATGCGGCTGATGCGCCGGCTCCGCGACCAGCGCGACGCGCTCGATGTCTCACGCGCGGCCCAGGCGAGCGCCGCCGCGGCCGCCGAGCGCGGCCGGCTGGCCCGCGAGATGCATGACGTGCTGGCCCACTCGCTGTCCGCGCTTGCGCTGCAGCTGGAGACGACGCGGCTGCTGGCCCACGACCATGGCGTCGATGACACGGTGACGCGGGCCATCGATCAGGCCCATCGGCTCGCCGCCAGCGGACTCGACGACGCGCGGCGGGCGATCGCCGCGGCGCGCGGTGATGAGCTGCCGGGACCGGAGCGGATCGGCGCTCTGGCCGACGCCTTCGGCGATCAGAGCGGGCTGCCGGTGGCCGTCGATGTGCAGGGCGAGCCGCGACAGCTGGCCCCCGACGCCGGCCTCGCCGTCTACCGCACCGCGCAGGAGGCGCTGACCAACGTTCGCCGCCACGCCGCCGCCGAGCGGGTGCAGGTGAGCCTCGCTTACCTGCCCGATCGCACCGTGCTGGTGGTCGAGGATCACGCCGCCCGCGGGACGCCGCCGCCGGCCGCGCTCGGCATAACGGGAAGCGGCTACGGTCTGACTGGGATGCGCGAGCGGGCCAAGCTGCTCGGCGGCGAGCTGCTGGCGATGCCCACGACCGACGGGTTCCGCGTCGAGCTGCGGCTCCCCGCATGACCGCGGTCCGGGTGCTGCTGGCCGACGATCAGCGGCTGGTCCGCGAGAGCCTCGGCACGATGCTGGGACTGCTCGACGGGGTCGAGCTGGTGGCCAGCGCCGCCGACGGCGAGGAGGCGCTCGTCCTGGCCGCGCGCCACCGCCCCGACGTGGTGCTGATGGACCTGCGGATGCCGCGGCTGGACGGGATCGAGGCGACGCGCGCGCTGCGGCAGCGGTTGCCGGACGTTGGCGTGATCGCGCTGACCACCTATGCCGACGACGAGAGCGTGCTCGGCGCGCTGCGAGCCGGCGCCCGCGGGTACCTGACCAAGGACGCCTCCGGGGAGGACATCCGGGCGGCGATCCTGTGCGTGGCGGCCGGCGACGCCGCGCTCGACCCGGCCGTGCAGCACCATGTCGTCGCCGCGCTGGCGGGCGGCCGGGCCAGGCCGGCCGCGTCAGCCGTCGACCTGCCCGACGAGCTGACCCCGCGCGAGGCGGAAGTGCTCGTGCTGATCGCCGATGGCCTGAGCAACGGCGAGATCGCCGAGCGCCTGGTCGTCAGCCCGACGACGATCAAGTCGCACATCAACCACCTGTTCGCCAAGGCCGGGATCCGCGACCGCGCCCAGGCCGTCAGGTACGCGTACCGCACGGGCCTGGCGAACCCACCGAACTAGAATCGTCCGCCCGTGACCGACGCAGACATCGCATTCGACGAACGCGGCCTTGTGCCGTGCGTGGTACAGGACTGGAACACGGGGGAGGTGCTGACCGTCGCCTACATGAACGCCGACGCCCTGCGGCTGACGCGCGACACCGGCGAGATGCACTTCTGGAGCCGCTCGCGGGGTGAGCTGTGGCACAAGGGCGCCACCTCCGGAAACGTTCAGGCGGTCCGCGCGATCCGCTACGACTGCGACGCGGATGCGCTGCTGGCGCTGGTCGAGCCAACCGGCCCGGCGTGCCACACCGGCGAGCGGACGTGCTTCCACAGCGGTGAGCTCGAGCCGGCGGCGCCAAGCGAGGTGCTGCCGACGCTGGAGCGCACGATCGCCCACCGCGCGGCCGAGCGACCCGAGGGGTCGTACACGACGCAGCTCCTGAACGACTCGGAGCTCGTCGGGGCGAAGGTGCAGGAGGAGGCCGAGGAGGTCACTCGGGCGGCCCGCGAGGAGTCCGACCAGCGCGTCGCCGAGGAGGCCGCCGACGTCCTCTACCACCTGCTCGTGCTGCTGCACGGCCGCGGGCTGACGCTGGCCGACGCCGAGCGGGTGCTCGATGGCCGTCGCGGGTGAGCTGGCCATCGGGCCGATCCCGTCGCTGGAGGCGGTGCGCGAGCTCGCGGGTTCGTACGACCTGATCCCGCTGCGGGAGACGTTCATCGACGACACCCAGACGCCGGTGTCGGCCTTTCTGAAGCTGCGCGACGAGGGTCCGGCGTTTCTATTGGAATCGGCCGAGCAGGGAAGGGTGGGCCGCTACTCGTTCATCGGGATCCGCCCGCGGAAGGTGCTGCGGTGGTCGCTCGGAGATCCCGGTGACCCGTACGAGCTGGCCGCCGAGGAGCTGAGCCGCTGCCGCGCGCCAGCGCTCGACGACCTCCCGCCGTTCGCCGGGGGCGCCGTCGGGTTCTTCGCCTACGACCTCGTCCGCACGGTCGAGCCGCTCGGCGATCCGAACCCCGATCCGGTCGGGCTGCCGGACCTGGCGCTGATGTTCACCGACACGCTCGTCGTCTTCGACCACCTGAAGCACACCGTCACGGTGCTGGCCAACGTGCACACCGGCTCAGCGGATCTGGAGGGCTCGTATGCGCGCGCGCAGGAAGAGATCCGCGCCATCCGGGAGCGGCTGGCCGGACCGGTGCCGCAGCCTCCTGTTATGGGCGGTCGGGTCGCGCCGACATTCGAGTCGAACATGACGCGCGAGCGGTTCGAGGGGGTCGTGGCACGGATCATCGAGTACATCTACGCCGGCGACGCGTTCCAGGTCGTGCCCTCGCAGCGCTGGTCGGCGCCCGTCGGCGTCGAGGCGTTCTCGATCTACCGCGGGCTGCGCGCCGTCAACCCCAGCCCGTACATGTACTTCCTGGACTTCGGCGACTTCGAGATCGCCGGGGCGAGCCCCGAGCCGCTCGTCACGGTGACCGGGCGGTCCGTCTCCACTCGTCCCGTCGCCGGAACCCGGCCGCGCGGGGCCACCCCCGAGGAGGACCGGCGGATGGCCGACGAGCTGCTGGCCGACCCGACGGAACGCGCCGAGCACGTGATGCTCGTCGACCTCGGCCGCAACGACATCGGTCGGGTGTGCGAGTACGGCACCGTCACGGTCGAGAACTTCATGATCGTGGAGAACTACAGCCACGTGATGCACATCGTCTCCAGCGTGACCGGCACCCTCCGCCGGGGCGTGGGCGCGCTCGGAGCGCTGCGGGCGGTGCTCCCGGCCGGCACCCTGTCGGGGGCGCCGAAGGTTCGCGCCATGCAGATCATCGACGAGCTGGAATCGGTGAAGCGCGGCGGCTACGGCGGCGCGATCGGCTGGGTCAGCTACACCGGCGATCTCGACACCTGCATCCACATACGCACCGTCGTGGTGAAGGACGGGGTGGCTCACATCCAGGCCGGCGGCGGCACCGTTGCCGACGCCAAGCCCGACTACGAGTACTTGGAGTCGGTGGCGAAGTCGAAGGCGGTCCTAGCCGCGATCGAGCTGGCGCACGCGCAGCCCGACTGGGCCTGACATCTCTGGGAGCTTTTTCGGTCGTATAGCCCGATCAGGCTCCCAGAGTCCGCACCACGGCCCCGCCGTGCATCCCGCTCACCAAGATGCGCTGTGACACGATTGCCCGCATGCGCGTGCTCGTGCTCGACAACTACGACAGCTTCACCTACAACCTCGTCCAATACCTCGGAGAGCTCGGAGCCGAGGTGGAGGTCGTGCGCAACGACCACGCCACCGTCGACGAGCTGATGATCCGCGGCTACGACCGGGTGATCGTCTCGCCAGGGCCGTGCACGCCGAACGAAGCCGGGATCACGCTGGAGGCCGTGCGCCGCTTCCCGCTCGCCGGCGTGCCGCTGCTCGGCGTCTGCCTGGGCCATCAGGCGCTCGTCCAGGCCTGGGGTGGCGAGGTCATCCGCCACGCGCCGGTGCACGGCAAGACGACGGTGATTGAGCACGACGGCCGGACGATCTTCCGCGGTCTGCAGGAGTCGCTCAGCGTCGGCCGATACCACTCGCTGATCGCCGCCCCCGAGCTGCCCGACGTGCTGGAGCGCAGCGCCTTCGGGGGCGACGTCGTGATGGCCGTACGCCACCGCGAGCTGCCCGCCGAAGGCGTCCAGTTCCACCCCGAGTCGGTGCTCACCGACCAGGGCCGCGAGCTGCTGAAGAACTTCCTGGAGCGCGTCAGGTGAGCGTTGCGCTGATCACCGGGGCGATCGACGAGCTCGCCTCCGGACACGACCTCGGCCTGGAGGACACCGCGGCGGTGCTGGCCGAGATCATGGCTGGCGACGCCTCGGAGATCCAGATCGCCGGCTTCCTGATCGCACTGCGGACGAAGGGAGAAACGGTGCAGGAGCTCGCCGGGCTGGCACGGACGATGCGGTCGCTGGCGGCGCCGGTGACGGTGGCCGCCGAGGACCTGCTCGACACCGCGGGCACCGGCGGCGGGCGCCGGACGTTCAACGTCTCCACCACGGCGGCGCTGATCGCGGCCGGCGCTGGGTGCACGGTGGCCAAGCACGGCAACCGCTCGGCCACCGGGCTGTCGGGCTCGGCCGACCTGCTGGAGGCGCTCGGCGCGCGCATCGACCTCACTCCGGACGCGGTGGCGCGCTGTATCGAGGAGGTCGGCTTCGGTTTCATGTTCGCCCCGGCGCACCACTCGGCGACCCGCTTCGTGATTCCGGTCAGGCGTGAGCTCGGCGTCCGCACGGCGTTCAACTTCCTCGGGCCGCTGACCAATCCGGCCGGAGCGCGGCGCCAGCTCATCGGCGTCTCCGATCCCGGCTACCTGAAGACGATGGCCGGGGCGCTGGCGCTGCTCGGCACCCACCACGCGCTGCTGGCGTGCAGCGAGGACGGCCTCGATGAGCTGAGCATCTCGGCCCCGACCCGGATCTACGAGGTTCGCGGCGACGACATCGACAGCTTCGTGCTCGCACCCGAGGACGTCGGCCTGCCGCGCTCGGCGCCCGAGCTGATTCCCGGCGGCGACCCCGCCGAGAACGCCGAGACGACCCGGCGAATCCTCGCCGGTGAGCCCGGGGCGGCGCGGGACCTGGCCGTGCTGAACGCCGGCGCCGCGATCTACGCCGGGGGCGTGGCGGAGTCCCTGGCGGATGGCGTCGAGGCGGCGATCGAGGCGATCGACGGCGGAGCGGCGAAGGACGCCACCGAGCGGTTCATCGCCCGCACGCACGAGCTCGTGGTGGCGGCGTGAACGTGCTCGAGGGGATCATCGCCACCACCCGGCTCGACGTCGCCGAGCGCCGCCGGCGAACGCCCGTCGCCGAGCTGCAGCGCCAGGTCGCCGAGCGCGCCGCCACCGGCGATCGCCGCTCCTTCGCCGGCGCACTCAGAGCGCCGGGGCTGTCGGTGATCGCCGAGCACAAGCGCAGCTCGCCCTCGGCTGGGGTGATCCGGACCGGATCGGAGCTTGCGGCCGTGGTCAGCGCCTACGAGCGGGCCGGGGCGGCCGCGCTCTCGATCCTCACCGAGGAGCGCAACTTCGGCGGGACGCTCGACGATCTGCGCGCTGCGCGCGCCGTCGCGTTGTTGCCGTTGCTGCGCAAGGACTTCGTCGTCGATCCCTACCAGGTGTACGAGGCCGGCGCCGCCGGAGCCGACGCGATCCTGCTGATCGTCGCCGCGCTGGAACCGACGGCCCTGAGCGAGCTCCACGCGCTGGCCGGCGAGCTGGAGCTGGCCGCGCTCGTCGAGGTGCACGACGCGCACGAGCTCGAGCTCGCGGTGAATCTCGGGGCCGAGCTGATCGGCGTCAACAACCGCGACTTGACGACGCTGCGGGTCGACACCGAGCGGACGTTCGCGCTCCGCGAGCTGATTCCAGCCGGACCGATCGTCGTCGCCGAATCGGGCTTCTCGACGCCCGAACAGCTCGCGCGCCTGGCCGGGGCCGGGATCGACGCGGTGCTGGTGGGGGAGGCGCTGATGCGCTCGCCGGACGTCGAGGCGGCGTGCCGCGCGCTGACCGGCGTCGCCGTTTAGCTCGCCCTACGATGTGAGAGTGCAGCCGGGCGCTCCGAAGATCAAGCATTGCGGGATCACCAACGCCGACGACGCCGCCGCGGCGGTGGAGTTCGACGCGTGGGCGCTGGGGATGATCCTGTGGCCGGGCTCGCCGCGGGCGTGCGAGCCGGCGGCGGCGGCCGAGATCGCCGCCGAGTTCAGGCGCCGCGTCGAGATCGTCGGCGTGTTCGTGAACCCGTCGCTCGACGAGGTGACGCAGGCCGCCGATGCGATCGGGCTGACGATCCTGCAGCTGCACGGCGACGAGGGCCCCGTGTTCTGCGCCGAGGCGAGCCGGCGCACCGGCTGCAAGGTGATCAAAGCCGCCCGCGTCCGCGGTCGCTCCGACATCCAGGCCACGATGCCGTTCCACACCGACTTCCACCTGCTCGACAGCCACGTCCCGGGCCGGCCGGGGGGGACCGGCACGACCTTCGAATGGGAGCTGATCCGCCACCACCATGGCCCCGTCCCGGTGATCCTGTCGGGCGGGCTGACGGCTGAGAACGTCGCCGAGGCGATCGCCGTCGCCCAGCCGTACGCCGTGGATGTGGCCAGCGGCACCGAGTTCGAGCCCGGCCAGAAGGACGGGTTCAAGCTGGAGGCGTTCGCTCGCGCCGTCGCGTCCACCGCCCGCGAGGCGGTCTCGTGATGAGCGCGCTGCAGCACCGCTTCGGCCCCTACGGCGGCCAGTACGTCCCCGAGACGCTGATGCCGGCGCTCGGCGAGCTGGAGCAGGCGTGGCTGCAGGCCCGCGACGATCCCGCCTTCACGGCCGAGCTGGGCGAGTTGCTGCGCGACTACGTCGGGCGACCGAGCCCGCTGTACCTGGCCCGGCGGCTGAGCGAGCGCGCCGGATGGCCGATCTACTTCAAGCGCGAGGACCTGAACCACACCGGAGCGCACAAGATCAACAACGCGCTCGGGCAGGCGCTGCTGGCCCGCCGGATGGGCAAGCGGCGGATCATCGCCGAGACCGGCGCCGGCCAGCACGGCGTCGCGTCGGCCACCGCGTGCGCACTGCTTGACCTGGACTGCATCGTCTACATGGGGACCGAGGACATGCGTCGCCAGCGGCCGAACGTCGAGCGGATGGAGCTGCTGGGGGCGCGCGTCGAGCCCGTCGAGGCGGGCGCCAGGACGCTGAAGGAGGCCGTCTCGGCGGCGATCCGCGACTGGGTCACGAACGTCTCGGACACCCACTACATCATCGGCTCGTGCGTCGGCCCCGCACCGTATCCGGTGCTCGTCCGCGATCTCCAGCGGGTGATCGGCGACGAGCTCCGCGCGCAGATCCTGGAGCGCACCGGGCGCCTGCCCGAGCGTGTGATCGCCTGCGTCGGCGGCGGATCGAACTCGATCGGGACGTTCGTCCCGTTCATCGACGACGCCGAGGTCGAGCTGATCGGCGTCGAGGCGGCGGGCGACGGGATCGAGACCGGCCGCCACGGCGCGCCGCTGACCGTCGGCGGGCGCCCGGGCGTTCTGCACGGCGCGCTGTCGGCGATCATGCAGGACGAGGACGGCCAGATCCTGGAGGCCCACTCCATCTCCGCGGGTCTTGATTACCCCGGCAGCGGCCCCGAGCACGCCTGGCTGCGCGACACCGGTCGCGCCCGCTACGAGGCGATCACCGACGAGCAGGCGCTCCAGGCGTTCGCCGCGACCGCCCGCCTGGAGGGGATCATCCCCGCGCTGGAGAGCGCCCACGCCATCGCCTGGACGCTCGCTGCGCAGCCGAGTGAGCTCGACGTGATCTGCCTGTCGGGGCGCGGCGACAAGGACCTCGCCGAGGTGCTGGCCAAGCTGCGATGAGCGACGGCGGGACGGAACGGATCGCCGCGGCGTTCGCGTCGGCGCGGGCGAGCGGCCGCCGCGCGGCGCTGATGCCCTACCTGATGGGCGGGTTCCCGACGATCGAGCGCTCGGCCGAGATCGCCGTCGCCTACGCCGACGGCGGCGCCGATTTGATCGAGCTGGGCGTCCCGTTCTCCGACCCGCTGGCCGACGGGCCGGTGATCCATGCCGCCGGGGTGGCCGCGCTCGCCGCTGGGGCGCGGGTCCATGCCGTGCTGGAGATCGCGCGGGTGGTGGCCGACCGGGTGCCGGTGATCGTCATGTGCTACGCCAACCTCGTGATGGCGCGCGGGCTGGAGCGCTTCGCCGACGAGCTCGTGGCGGCGGGGGCGGCCGGCCTGATCGTCCCCGATCTGCCGTTCGAGGAGGCACCCGAGACGCTTGCCGCCTGCGACGCGCGCGGGCTGGCGCTGGTGCCGCTGGTGGCGCCGACGACGCCCGAGGAGCGGCTGGCCGCGATCGGCGCGCGCGCCCGCGGCTTCCTGTACACGGTGTCGCTCACGGGCACGACCGGCGAGCGGGCGGCGCTCGACGGCGACGGGCTGCGGCGGATCCTCGCACGCGCCGCGGCGTGTACCGCGGTGCCGGTGGCGCTCGGCTTTGGGATCGGAACTGCGGCGCAGGCCGCGGCCGCGGCGGCCGCCGGGGCCGACGGCGTGATCGTCGGCACCCGCCTCGTGCGAGCCGCGGGCGAGGCGGCGGACCCAGTCACCGCCGTTCGCGATCTGATGTCGGAGTTCTCGACGGCGCTGACCGACGCCAGTCTCGGCTAGCATTCTGGCGCGATGGGCCTGATCATCACTGCCACCGCCGGACTCTGCATCTGGATCGTGCTCTGGGCACTGAACGTGTCCGGCTTCGACGCGATCCTGATCGCAGTCGCCATGGTCCTCATCGCGATCGGCGTCCGCAACCTGCTGCCATACCTGCCCGGCCGGCGGGGCTGAGCGCCCGGCCATGATCCGGTGGGACTCGGCACGTCGGCGTGCCTGTGTCGCGGGTGCCTCGCTGATGGCGATCGCCCTCGGTGGCTGCGCGGCAAGCGGCGCCACGCAGAGCGTGACGACCTCGGGCAAGAGCCTGACGATCTACATCAGCGCCCCGGCCGGGTACCAATCGAACCCGGCGCTGGCCGCCGTGGTGGCGGCCGAGAAGCTCGCTTTCGACGGCGTGGCCCCCGGCGCCAGCGAGTCCTACGGCCAGCGGGCGATTTCCGGCAGCGGCTACGCGCTGTCGCTGAAGGTGATCACCGCTCCGGCCGGCATGCTCTCCAACAACGCCCGGCAGGCGATCTCCAACAAGAACGCGATCGCCTATCTCGGTGAGATCACCCCCGGCGCATCCGAGCAGAGCGCGGGGATCGTCAACGCCCAGGATTTGCTCCAGGTGAGTCCCGGCGACACGGCGCTGGAGCTGACGCACAGCACGCCGGCGGTCCCCGGCGCCCCGAAGTACTTCTACGAGTCCTACAGCACCTACGGCAAGACGTTCGCGCGGGTGGTCCCGAACGCCGCGGTCGAGGCGCGCGCGCAGACCACCGAGATGAAGTCGCTCGGGGTGTCCACGCTCGCCGTCGGCAGCGACGGCACCCCGTACGGCAGGGCGCTGGCGCTCGCGGTGAGCACCGACGCGAGGGCGGCCGGGATCGCCACCACGGCGAGCCTCGCCTCCGCGAACGGCTACTTCTATGGCTCGGCCTCGGTGCCGGTCGGGGCGCACGCGTTCTCTGCCGCGCTGTCGGCGAACCCGCAGCTGAAGCTGTTCGCGCCGTCGGGTCTCGACAGCTCGTCGCTGGTCTCGGCCATCTCCCCGGCGCCGAAGAGCCTGTATGTGTCGCAGCCCGGGTTCGATCCGGCGACGCTGCCCGCCGCGGGACAGGCGCTGTACACGACGTTGAAGGCGCAGGACGGCGACGAGGCGATCCCGGCCATGTTCGGGTACGAGGCGATGGCCGCGACCCTGTTCGCCATCCACGAGGTGGGCAAGAACGTGGGCAACCGCAGCTTCGTGGTCAAGGCCTTCTTCGCCATCAGCAAGCGTGCCGACTCGGTCCTCGGGCCGTACTCGATCACCGCCGGTGACACGAGCCTGCAGACGTTCACCTTCAGCCGGCTGAAGGGCGGCACGCTCGTGCCGTTCACCCAAGTCCAAGGCTAACCGCCGACGTTCTACGCCGCGGTGTAAGGGTTCCGACGCCCGCCCTAAGCGTGAGCGCAGCGCGCGTAAGGGCAGCAGGCGTGGGGTTAGCTCCATTCTCCCGATGTGGACGCGGGCGGCTTAGCGCACGATGCAATGCATGACCGCTGCCCACATATCCTTCGCCCGCCCGCCGAGCCAGCGCGACGTCGTCATCCGCATGGCGACGGCCGGCGACCGTGACTCGCTGGAGCACCTCGCAGAGCTCGATAGCTCCGAACCTCCCATCGGCCCGGCGCTGATCGGCGTGCTGTCCGGGCGTGCCGTCGCCGCGCGCTCGCTCAGCGACGGGACGGAGATCGCCGACCCGTTCGTCTTGACCGGCGACGTGCTCGAGCTGCTTCGGCTGAGAGCCCGTCAGCTCACCCCGACATCACGCCCGCGTCGGCGCCCGCCGTCACTTCGGCGGCGTTCGGGGCTGCTGGCAACGCTTGAAGGCGCACTTCCTGGCGAATAGCGCCACCTTCGTTACACAACGGCTGCGGCGCTACCGTTGCCGGAGCCGATGAGGAGCCGCCGGCACAGCCTGACAATCGTCTGCGCGCTGGCGTCGCTGACGGTCGCGCTGGGCGGCTGCGGCGGCAGCGCCAAGAGCCGTAAGGGCGGCGGCGCGCAGGCCAAGATCCTCGACATCTACTCCGATCTGCCGCTCCACGGCGCCGACGCCACTGAGACGGCGGCGATCAACAACGGCATCCGCCTGGCGCTGTCTCAGGAGGGCGGTCGAGCGGGACAGTTCTCCGTGCACTTCAAGGCGCTGGACGACTCGACCGCCCAGGCCGGCGGGTGGGATGCGGAGACGACCCTGGCCGACGCGCGCCAGGTGGCGGGCGATCCGCGCGCCATCTACGACATCGGCGATTTCGACTCCGAGGCGAGTGAGATCTCGATGCCGATCATGAACGAGGCCGGCATCGCCCAGGTGAGCCCATCCAACACGTACAACGGGCTGACGAGCACCGGGGACGGCAGCGTCCCGGGCGAGCCCGCGAAGTACGCCCCCACTGACAAGCTCACGTACCTGCGGCTCGTTCCTCGCGATTTCGTGCAGGCGGGGGCAGACCTGCTGGCGATGGCGCAGGCCCGCTGCCAGCGCGTCGCGCTGGCCGACGACGGGACGGTCTCCGCGGCCGGGCTCGTCGGTGTGATGGAGCTCTTTCACCAGGTCTACGGCATCGATGTCGTCGGCGTGCCGCGCACCATGGGCCCCGGCGCCACCTCGCTCACCGCCTACGCCGGTCGGTTGAAGGCCGAGCGGATCACCTGCTTCGAGTTCGCCGGCAGCGTGCGCCAGGGCGTGGCGATCGCCGACGCCGTGCACGCGGCGGTGCCGACGGCGAAGATCTTCGGGCCGTCGGAGCTGTGTACGAGCGCCTGGACGAACAGCGCACAGGGCGGCGTGGTCCCGGCGGTCGACCGGGTGCTGGAGTGCACGCAGCCGACGCTTCCGCTGATCGACTACCACGGCGGGGCCACGTTCCAGGCCGACTACGCGGCGGCGTACGGCGTGGCCGACCCGTCACCGTGGTCGATCTACGGCTACGAGGCGATGAAGCTGGGGCTCGACACGATCGCCCGGCTCGGATCGAGGGGTGACGACCGGGCGGCGCTGGTGGCGGCGCTGTTCGCGATCCGTGACCGGCGCTCGGTGATCGGCACCTACAGCTTCGATCACGCGACCGGGGACACGACGCTACGGGACTTCGGGCTCTACAAGGTCGCCGCCGACGGCAACCCGACGAGGTTCGTGCGGGTGCTGCACCCCCAGCCTGGGATCTGAGCCACGCACGTGTTCGGTTAGCGTTCCGCGTGGAGTAGGCGCTTCGTCCACGTGGATCTTGCTTCCGGCGGTACGTCCGCACTAGGCTGCGCTGGGTTGATATTCAACTCGAGGGGCTTCGCGTTCACACACAGAGGAGGCGCATGCAAATACTCGGAAAAGCCGGGATCGGTTGCGCGCTTGCCGTCGCCGCGCTGGGGATCAGTGCCTGCGGCAGTAGCAGCAGCAGTAGCAGCAAGACCACAAGCAGCAGCAGCAGCACCACCGCCAGCAGCGGATCGAAGGCGGTCGACATCTACTCGAGCCTGCCGATGCAGGGCGCATCGACGGCTCAGACGATCCCGCTGGTCAACGGGATCAAGCTCGCCCTGTCACAGGCCGGCGGCAAGGCCGGCCCGTTCACGGTCAACTACCAGGTTCTCGACGACTCGACCGCCGCGGCCGGGAAGTGGGATCCGGGCCAGACCGCGGCCGACGCCCGCAAGGTGGCCGCCGACCCGAAGGCCGTCTACTACATCGGTGAATTCAACTCCGGGGCGAGCGAGGTCTCGATCCCGATCCTAAACCAGGCCGGGATTCCGCAGGTGAGCCCCGCCAACACCTACGTCGGGTTGACGACCAGCCTGCCGGGCAGCGCGCCGGGCGAGCCGGGGAAGTACTACCCGACCGGTAAGCGGACCTACCTTCGGATCGTCCCGATCGACTCGATCCAGGCGGCGGCCGATCTGATCGCGATGAAGCAGGCCGGCTGTACAAAGGTCGCGGTTGCCAACGACAAGGAGGCCTACGGCCAGGGCCTGGCAACGCTGATCGGACTCGAGAAGGGCTTCTACGGCGTGAACGTCATCTCCGATACGGGGATCGACCCCACCTCGCCGAACTTCCGCTCGTACGCGAGCACGATCGCCGGTGCGGGAGCCAACTGCTTCTTCTTCGCGGGGATCGTCTCCAACGGCGCGGTGCAGATCACCAAGGACGTTCATACGGCGTTGCCGACGGCCAAGATCTTCGGCGGCGACGGCGTCTGCACAAGCTCGTACACACAGGCGAAGGCGGGCGGAGTGCCCGCCAGCATCGACCCGCTGATGGAGTGCACGGTCGCCACCCAGAACCTCACGTCCTACCCGGGCGGGGAGGCCTTCCTGAAGGCGTACAAGGCCAAGTACGGCGCGGCCAACCCCGACCCGTACGCGATCTACGGGTACGAGGTGATGAAGCTGGGGCTCGACACGATCGCCAAGCTCGGTGCTCAGGGCGACAGCCGCTCGGCCGTGCTGGCCGCGCTGTTCGCGACCAAGTCCCGCAGCTCGGTGCTCGGCACCTACGGCTTCGACGCCAACGGTGACACCACGCTGAAGTCGTACGGCCTGTACAAGGTCGCCGCCAACGGCCTACCGGTGTTCTACAAGACGGTGACGCCGACCAAGACGGTCAAATAGCCGGAAGTATGCGCAGGAGAGGACGCCTTCGGGCGTCCTCTCCGCATGCGTAGAACGCTTTGGAAGCAAGCTCAATCAGACCACGGATCCCGGCCCCCTGGGCCCGGTCGCTCACCCTCATCCGCCAGCGGTCGGGCGTCTGGGGGCTTGTCGTGTTTCTGCTGGCGCTGCCCGTCTACTACACGATCCGCGATCTCACCCACGGTTACGCCGCCGGGTTCGTCCACGGCCACCCGGTCATCCACCATGACCTCAGCCAGATCGGCTTCAACTTCGCCCAGGGCCTCTCGAACGGGGCGATCTGGGCGCTGATCGCGATCGGCTACACGCTCGTGTACGGGATCATCGAGCTGATCAACTTCGCCCACGGCGACGTCTTCATGATCGGGTCGTTCACCGCGACAGGCCTCTGGGGCACGCTCGGGCTCGGCCTTGCGACGGGACCGATCGGGATCGTCTTCGGCCTCCTTCTGACGCTGATCGTGTCGATGGCGGTGTGCGGCTCGCTGAACGTGCTGATCGAGCGCGTTGCGTACCGGCCGCTGCGGTCGGCGCCGAAGCTGGCGCCGCTGATAACGGCGATCGGGTTCTCGTTCATCCTCCAGAACGTCGGGCTGCTGTGGCTGGGCGGCTCGCCGTACAGCGTGTCCGACCTGCTTCGCGAGAACAACACGGTGTTCCACCTCTCGGGCGTTCCGATCACCCGCGGCTACCTGCTCGCGCTCGGGGTCATGGTCCCGCTGGTGTTCGCGCTGAACTGGTTCATCAGCACCACGCGCGCCGGACGGGCGATGCGCGCCACCGCCCAGGACCCCGAGGCGGCGCGGCTGATGGGCATCAACGTGAACTCGACGATCTCGCTGACGTTCCTGCTCGGCGGGATGCTCGCGGGCGGAGCCGGGCTCGTGTACGCGCTGTACGAGACGAACGTCTGGTACTTCCAGGGTTTCAAGGCCGGCCTGTTCGCATTCACGGCGGCGGTGATGGGCGGCATCGGCAACGTCCGCGGCGCCGTCGCGGGCGGGCTGATCATCGGGACGATCCAGGCGTTCGCCGACAACCGCATGAGCGGCGGCGAGTGGACGGAGGCGGTCGTCTTCGGATACCTGATCGCGATCATGGTGCTGCGGCCGCGCGGGCTGTTCGGCGAGGAAACGCGCGAGGCCGGATGAACGAGCTTCTCGCCCAGTTGCGCGAGTGGCGCGAGGCGATCGACCGCCGCCTGCCGCCATGGTGGTCGCGTGCGCTCACCGTCGCGTTGATCGTCGCCGGGATCGTCCTTCCGTTCCTGTTCGCCAAGACGAGCGGCTTCACGAACGCGACGATCATCGCGCTCGCGTACGCCGTGATGGCGGTCGGGCTGAACGTCGTGGTCGGCTTCGCCGGCCTGCTCGACCTCGGCTACGTCGCCTTCTACGCGATCGGCTCCTACGCCATGGGCTGGCTCGGCTCGACGTTCTTCTTCAAGGCGCACGTCCACGTGCTTGTGCACGGGATCGCCAACCAGGAGATCGGGATCCACTTGAACTTCCTGCTGATCCTGATCGCGGCGGCGCTGATCTGTGCCGTCGCGGGGGTGCTGATCGGGCTGCCGACGCTGCGGCTGCGCGGCGACTACATCGCGATCGTGACGCTCGCGTTCGGCGAGATCATCGGCACGGTCGCCGTCAACGGCACCGACATCCATGTGGGGGGCGGGATGACGTTGACGGCGGGGAACATCGGGATCAGCGCCCCCGATCAGCCGTACTTCCCCGGGATCGGGCAGTTCAACGGCGCGCTCAACCTGAGACCGTTCTATTGGCTGATCTTGGGCATCCTGCTGCTGGTCGTGGTGATCAACGTCCGCCTGCGCGACTCGCGGCTCGGCCGCGCCTGGGTGGCGCTGCGCGAGGACGAGGTCGCGGCCGTCTCGATGGGCATCCCGCTGGTCCGCACGAAGCTGCTTGCGTATTCGATCGGCGCCGCCTTCGGCGGCATGTCGGGGGCGTTCTTCGCCACCTACTACACGGTCATCAACGCCGGACAGTTCCAGTTCGGCTTCTCGATCCTCATCCTGGCGATGGTGATCGTTGGTGGCCTGGGCTCGATCTGGGGGGCGGTCGTCGGCGGGCTGACGCTCGGCTACGTGAACAACTACCTGATTCCGAACACGTTCAACTCGCTGCCGTCGAAGCTCGGGTTGCACTTCCAGCTCACATCCGTGGAGTTCGGCATCTACGGCTTCCTGCTCGTGCTCGTGATGGTGCTGCGGCCGCAGGGTCTGGTTCCCGAGCGGCGGCGCAAGCTCGAGATCACGGGCGAGATCGGTGCCGAGGACGCGCAGCTCGTCGAGCCGACGGCGACCGGGCCGCCGCTATGAGCGTCGACGGCGCGGCGGTCATGAGCGCGGAGGGGGTGACCAAGCAGTTCGGCGGCCTCGTCGCGGTGGCCGATGTCACGTTCACGATCCCCGAGCGCCGGATCGTGTCGCTGATCGGCCCGAACGGCGCCGGCAAGACGACGCTGTTCAACGTCCTCACCGGGCTGTACAAGCCGACTCTCGGCCGCGTTCTGCTCGGCTCACGTGACGTCTCCCGCGCGCGCCCGGACCAGATCACAGGCCTGGGCGTCGCACGGACGTTTCAGAACATTCGGCTGTTCGGGGCGATGACCGCGACCGAGAACGTGATGATCGGCCGCCACACGCGGATGAAGGCGGGCGTGATCGGCTCGGTCCTCCGGCCACCGTGGGTACGGCGCGAGGAGCGCGCCGTGCGCGAGCGCGCCCGTGAGCTGCTGGCCTACGTCGGGCTGAAGCCGACCGTGTTCGACCGCCTCGGGGCCGAGCTGTCCTACGGCGACCGGCGCCGCGTCGAGATCGCGCGAGCGCTGGCGTCGGATCCGAAGCTGCTGCTGCTCGACGAGCCGACGGCCGGGATGAACCCGCAGGAATCGTCGTCGCTGACCGACTTCATGCGGCAGCTGCGCGATGAGCTCCAGCTGACGATCCTTCTGATCGAGCACGACATGCAGGTCGTGATGGGCGTCTCCGAGCGGATCACGGTGCTCGACCATGGCGAGAAGATCGCGGAGGGCGAGCCGGCCTCGGTCCGCAACGATCCGCTCGTGATCGAGGCGTACCTCGGGAAGCAGGCGTAGACGTGCCCCTGCTGGAGGTCTCCGATATCCGCGCTCATTACGGCACGATCGAGGCGCTGAAGGGCGTCAGCCTGAGCGTCAAGGAGGGCGAGGTCGTGACGCTGATCGGCTCCAACGGCGCCGGGAAATCGACGACGCTGCGCTCGATCTCGGGGTTGACCCCGGCGACCTCCGGCTCGGTCCGGTTCGACGGAAGCGACATCACGCGCGTGCCCGCGCACGAGATCCCCGCGTACGGGATCGCGCTCGTACCCGAGGGTCGGCACTGCTTCCCGCGGATGACCGTCCGGGAGAACCTTGACCTCGGCGCCCATCGCCGCCGGGGCCCCGAGATCGCCGGGGACCTGGAGCGCGTATATACGCTGTTTCCGCGGTTGGCGGAGCGTCAGAAGCAGAAGGCCGGGACGATGTCGGGAGGCGAGCAGCAGATGCTGGCCATCGGCCGGGCGCTGATGGCCCGGCCGCGACTGCTGATGCTCGATGAGCCCTCGATGGGGATCGCCCCGATCCTCGTCCAGCGGATCTACGAGACGATCGGCGAGATCAACAAGAGCGGCGTGACGATCCTGCTCGTCGAGCAGAACGCCAACTACGCGCTCGACATCGCCTCGCGCGGCTACGTGCTGGAGACGGGCCGGGTTGTGCTCGCCAACGACTCGGCGGCGCTGCGTGAGGATCCCGAAGTCCAGCGGGCGTACCTGGGCACATGACCGTCATCGCCAACATCAGCGGCACGATCGGGGCCACCGGGCTCTACCTGCTGTTCGCCTGGCTCTTGTCGGCGGCGATCGGGTCGTGGGTCTCGGAGCGCAAGGGGTATGGCGAGCGGGTGGGGTTGACCTTCGGGCTGCTGCTGACCGTCGTGGGGCTGGCGATCGTGTTGCTGCTGCCCGCCCGGCCCGGGTCGATCTGGAAGAAAGAGGGGCCGCTGCCTCGGCGACGCCAGCGGTCTGGCGGCTGATCTTTCAGCGCGCCCCGCGAGCACGTCAGGCGGTCAGCGGGACGGCGCCGGCCGTGAAGCCCAGCGCGCGCTCATCGGCGACGCCGCTGCGGTGCGCCTCCTCGGCGACCGCGGCGGCCACCGCGGGGGCCACGTCGCGGTTGAACACCGACGGGATGATGTAGTCCTCGCTCAGTTCCTCCGGCGCGACGATGTCGGCGATCGCCCTGGCAGCGGCCATCTTCATCGGTTCGGTGATGTGGCGTGCCCGCACATCCAGGGCGCCGCGGAATACGCCGGGGAAGCACAGCACGTTGTTGATCTGGTTCGGGTAGTCCGAGCGGCCGGTGGCCATGATCCGCGCGTACTTCGACGCTTCCTCGGGCGAGATCTCGGGGTCGGGGTTGGCCATCGCGAAGATGATGGGATCTGGGTTCATCCGAGCGAGCGCATTGGCCTCCACGACGCGCGCGCCGCTGAGCCCGACGAACATGTCGGCTCCCTCGATCACGGCGGCGACGCCGCCCGCGCGCCGCTCCTGATTCGTGGCCTCGGCCAGCGCCCGCTTGCTCGCGTGCATGCTGCCGTCGACGTAGTCGGCACGGTCGGTGTGCAGGGCCCCGCGGGAGTCGAGGCCGATGATGTGCCGTGCGCCGGCCTCGATCAGGATTTTGGTGACGGCGACGCCGGCCGCCCCGAGCCCGCAGATCACGACGCGCAACTCCTCGATCGGCCGGCCGGTGAGCTTCAGCGCGTTCAGCAGCGCGGCAAGCACCACGACCGCGGTCCCGTGCTGGTCGTCGTGGAACACCGGGATGTCGAGCTCGGCCTTCAGCCGGTCCTCGATCTCAAAGCATCGCGGCGCGGAGATGTCCTCCAGGTTGATCCCGCCGAACGTCGGCGCAATCGCCTTCACGTGGGCGATGATCTCATCCGGATCCTTCGTGTCCAGGCAGATCGGGAACGCGTCGACCGCCCCGAACTCCTTGAACAGCATCGCCTTGCCCTCCATCACCGGCATCGCGGCGCGCGGGCCGATGTCGCCGAGCCCAAGCACCGCCGTGCCGTCGGAGACGACGGCCACGGTGTTGCGCTTGATCGTGTACTGGAACGCCTTGTCCGGATCCTCGTGGATCGCGCGGCAGACGCGCGCCACCCCCGGCGTGTAGGCCATCGACAGCTCGGCCCGCGTCTTCAGCGGGCTCTTGTTGTGCGTCTCGATCTTCCCGCCGGCGTGCAGCATGAAGGTGAGGTCGGTGGTCTCGACCACGGATACGCCCTCGACCGCGTTCACGGCGTCGGTCAGCCGCGGCCAGTCGGATGAGTCGGCCGTCTCGACGGTGATGTCGCGAACCGTGTGGTCGCCTTCGACGCCGACGAGGTCGACCGCGCCGATCGTTCCGCCGGCGTCACCGATCGCGCTCGCCACCTTGCCGAGCATCCCCGGGATGTGCGAGATCTCGACGCGGATGGTGAGGCTGTACTGGGCGCTGGGGGACTGGGCCACGGCCCGCGCATGTTAGTGGCGTCCGCGCCGCCAACACGACACCACCGACAGCTAGATTCAGAGGTGATGCCCGACGAGCTCTTCCTGATCGATGGCAACAGCCTCGCTTACCGCGCGTTCTTCGCCCTGCCGGAGTCGATCGCCACCTCTACCGGGGTGCCGACCAACGCGATCTTCGGGTTCGCCTCGATGCTCGTGAAGATCCTCACCGACTACGGGCCGAAGGCGACCGTCGTGGTGTGGGACCGCGGCCACTCTGGGCGCAAGGACGTCTACGCCGAGTACAAGGCGCAACGCAGCTCGCGGCCCGACCTCCTGAAGGAGCAGTGGCCGGCGTTGGAGCCGCTCGTCGAGGCGTTCGGCTACAAGAACCTGGGGGTCGACGGTTATGAGGCCGACGACGTGATCGCCTCGATCGTCGAGCGCGCGCGCCACGCCGACCCGGCGATCCCGGTGATGGTGGTGACCGGCGACCGCGACGCCTACCAGCTTGTCGACGGCACCCTGGTGCGGATCATGACCACCAGCCGCGGGATCACCGACACCCGCATCTATGACCGGGACGGTGTGATCGACCGCTACGGCATCCCGCCCGAGCTGGTCCCCGACTTCATCGGCCTGAAGGGGGACACGAGCGACAACATCCCCGGCGTCCCCGGGATCGGCGACAAGACGGCCGCCGAACTGCTGCAGCGGTTCGGATCGTTGGAGAACGTGCTGGCCAGCGTCGATCAGATCTCCGGCGCCAAGCGCAAGGAAAACCTCATCAAGCACGCAGAGGATGCGCGGATCTCCAAGCAGCTGGCCACGGCCCAGCGCAGCATCCCCCTCGACGGGCTCGACCTAGAGCAATTTGTCTCCGCCGACCCCGACCGTTCGCGGCTGCGTGACGTGTTCCGTGAGTTCGAGCTACGCGAGCCGCTGCGCCGGCTGGAGGAGGCGCTCGGCTCGGCCGATGCCGCCGCCCCCGCGCCGGCGGCCGTCTCGGCGGTCACCGCCACGGTCCGACAGGGGGCCGTGGCCGACGTCGCCAAGCTGCCGCATACCGAAATCGCGCTGGCCGTCCGCCCGCCGCTGACTCCAGAGGGCGCGCTGTTCGCCGAGGAGACGGCGTGGCGGTTCGGCGCGCACACCGACGGGGCCCGCGAGGTGCTGGCCGGTCAATGCGGCGGCCCCGAGGAGCTCGTGGCCGCGGCGGGATCGCGCCCAGTGATCGCCCACGACGCGAAGGCGCTGGGGCAGGTGCCTCCGGTTCTGGCGCATGACACGGAGGTCGCCGCGTACCTGCTGGAGCCGGCCCGGCGCGCCTACCCGTTCCGCGAGCTGTGCGAGGAGCGGGGGCTGGGGGCGTCGGTTGATGACGAGGCAGCGGCCGACGCGCTGCTGATCGGTGAGCTGACCCGCTGGCAGCGCGAGGAGATCCGCGGCCGCGGGTTGACCGACCTGCTCGTCGACGTCGAGCTGCCGCTGGTGCGGATCCTGCGCGCGATGGAGATGGCCGGATGCAAGCTCGACACCGAGCGCCTGCGCGAGATCTCCGAGCGCGTGAAGGCCGAGGCCGACGGGCTGGAGCGCGAGATCTACGAGCTGGCCGGAGAGGAGTTCACGCTCGGCTCGCCCAAGCAGCTGGAGGAGATCCTGTTCGGCAAGCTCGGGCTCTCGCGCAAGCGTCGCGGCAAGACCGGCTACTCCACCGACGCCCGGGTGCTGCAGGCGATCCGCTCCGAACATCCGATCATTCCCAAGATCGAGCGGTGGCGCGAGCTGACGAAGCTCGCCCAAACGTATCTGGACGCGCTGCCGCTGCTGATCGCCGGCGACGGCCGGCTCCACACCACGTTCAATCAGACCGCGGCGGCCACCGGACGGCTCTCCTCCAACAACCCGAACCTGCAGAACATCCCGATCCGAACCGAGCTGGGGCGCGAGATCCGCGCCTGCTTCGTCGCGTCGCCGGGGAACCTGCTGGTGTCAGTCGATTACTCCCAGGTGGAGTTGCGGCTGCTTGCCCATATCGCCGGAGAGGACGTGCTGAAGGAGATCTTCCGACGTGGTGAGGACGTCCACACCGCCACGGCCTGCCGGGTGTTCAACGTGGAGCCCGAGGCAATCGACCCGGGGATGCGCTCGAAGTCGAAGATGATCAACTACGGGATCGTCTACGGCCTGTCGGCGTACGGGATGGCGGACCGGCTCGACATCCCTCAGAGCGAGGCCGACGAGTTCATCCAGCGCTACATGGACGGCTTCCCGGCCGTCCGGCGGTTCATCGAGGAGACGATCGAGCAGGGCACCGAGCACGGATACGTCTCGACGCTGTTCGGCCGCCGTCGCCAGGTGCCCGAGCTGCGGGCCCGCCGCTGGGACCTGCGCAAGCAGGGCGAGCGGTTCGCCGTGAACATGGTCATCCAGGGCACCGCGGCCGACATCATGAAGGTCGCGATGGTGCACTGCGACCGCGCACTGACGGAGGCCGGCATGGCCTCGCGCCTGATCCTCCAGATCCACGACGAGCTGCTGTTCGAGGGGCCGGCCGAGGAGGCCGAGGCGGTGAAGGCGCTTGCCTCCGAGCAGATGGTGGGCGCATTCGAGATGGACCCGCCGCTGGCTGTCGAGGGCGGCATCGGCGCGGACTGGCTCTCAGCCAAGTAAACGCAGAGAGGCCCGGCGGACCGGGCCCCTCGTGCCACCAGGCGATTGGGCGGGCGGGTCCTATTCCGCGATCGGCGGTGGGTACACCTCGCTGACGTACTCGTCCACCTTCGACTCGGGCAGCCGGGCGAAGATCGCCCAGTAGTAGATGATCAGGCTGAACAGACCCGAGGCGATGATCCCGCCCCACAGGCCGATGTCATCGGTGCCGCCCTGGTCGAGCCAGTGCTTGAAGAACCCGATGCCGCCGATGATCCCACCCGGGCCGAAGTCACTCAGGTACGAGATCACCCCTGCGCCGATGATCCACGCGATGATCCACGGCGCCGCCTGCCAGTCCATTGCGGAGGCGTTCGGGTTGAGCTTCAACGCGTAGGAGATGGCGATCAGCGCGTAGCCGAGCAGCAGGGCCACGACCAGTGTGCTGTACGTCTGCCACCCCGAGAACAGGATCACCCAGCCGGCGCCGGCGAAGGCCAGCGGCGAGAGGATCCCCGCCATGGGCAGGCGGTAGGTCCTCGCCAGGTCCGGCTTCTGCCGGCGCAGCGCGCCGAGCGCCACCGGCGCTCCGGCATACATGAACACCGAGGCGCTCGTGACGATGCCGACGAGCTTGGCCCAGCTCGGGAACGGGAGCAGGAACAGAACCCCGACCAGCGTGGCGATGATCACCCCGAACACGGGGACGCGCGAGGCGCTCGTGCGCTCGAACGCGGTGGGGACGAACCCGTTCTTGCTGAGGCCATACGACAGCCGGGCGGACGCGGTCTCGTACATGAGGCCGGTTCCGCTCGGAGAGATCACGGCGTCGATTCTCAGCACCGTTGCCAGCCAGGAGATACCGACGATGCTGGCCAGCGTGAAGAACGGGCCCTCTGCGAGCTTCGTGGCCACTGCGCTCTTGCTCGCCCCCAGACCGAGCCAGCCCCCGTTGGCATGTAGGACATTCGGCGGGATCGAACCGATGAACGCGACCTGGATGAGGATGTAGAGGGCAGCGCCGATGATGATCGAGAGGATCACGGCGCGGGGGAGGTCACGTCCTGGATTGGCCGACTCGCCCCCGAGCTGGACCGCCTGCTCGAAGCCGAGCAGCGAGAAGATGATCCCGGCCGGCAGTGTCAGCAGGACGTTCTTGATCGCGTCGTGGGAGGTGAAGAAGCCGCCACCGGCGTGGCCGAAGTTGGAGCCGTGGAAGTGGCCGATCAGCAGGATCAGGACCGTCACAACCGGGATCGCGACCTTCCACGTGGTGATCGCGTTGTTGATCCTGGCGAAGAAGCGGATCCCGACGAGGTTGATGATCACGAACATGAGCATCAGGATCGCCGCGGCCAGGTAGCCGAAGCCGTGCAGCGTCCCGCCGGCGGAGCCGGCAGCCGGGTTGACGTGGAAGAAGTTCCGGGCCCAATGGGAGGTCGAGAGGTACTGGATCGCCGCCAGGACCTCGATCGGTGCCACGCTCGCCGCCTGCAGGTAGGAGGCCCAGCCGAACGTCGCGCCGGCGAAGCTGCCGAACGCGTAGTGCGGGAAGCGGCTGGTGCCGCCGCTGACCGGGAACAGGCCGCCGAGCTCGGCGTGCACGAGTGCCAGGACCAAGATGATGATGGAGCCAAGGACCCACCCGAGAATCGCCGACGGCCCCGCGAGCACTGCCGCGCCGAACGCGCCGAACAGCCAGCCGGATCCGATGATCGAAGTCTCCGACGCCCATAGAAGCCCGAGGAATCCAACGCCTCGATCGAGCCCGTCCGCGTCGAGTTGCGGGGTCTGCTGTGCGTCAACAACTGACATGCGGCATTGCCCTCCTGAGTCCGGCGTGTGAACGGTGGGGCGAGCCTAACCGCTGCGATGGATGGAACGCCAGTCCTTTTCGGCACAACATCCGGGTCGCAATCGCGCCACATGGCCAACTGCTCGCGAGTGCCGGTTCAGGCGGCGGCGAGTGCCGTTGCGAGCGGCGCCGGGCCCGCGCCGAGCGCGTAGTCCGGATGGGCGATGTTCAGATAGTGCCCGAACGACCACTCGACGAGGCGGTCGGCCCCGAGCGCCCGCAGCGAGGGCGCCAGCAGCCGAGGCGGGACACGGGGGACGAGCCGCTGCACGCGCAGCATCCACTCGAACTTCCACTGATGCGCCGCGCTGAACGCGCCGTAATTGGCCAGCGCCGCCGCCGGGGTCCGCTCGCCGGACAGGACGGCGCGGAGCTCGCGCCCGCAGGCGATCCCGAAGTACAGGGCGGTGCGGATGCCCTCGGCGGTCAGCGGCAGGCAGTGGCCGGCCGAGTCGCCGACGAAGAAGATCCCGTCCTCCGTGGCCTCGCGCAGCTTGTGCGGGATCCAGTTGCCCTGATAGCGGACGGGGTCACGCTCCAGGTCCTCGGCGAGCCTGACGGTCGGCTCCTTCACGTGGAAGCGGGGATCGAACGAGCCGACGCCGACGCGGATTTCGCCATCGGCGGGGAAGCTCCAACCGTATCCCGCGGGGACGTAGGAGCGATCGATCCAGATCTCCAGATCGGGCCCGGCGCCGTGCGGGTGCACCTCCAGGCCTCGGGACAAGTACGCCTCGGGCGGTTGGATCGGAGTGCCGCCCCCGAGCACGCGGCGCCACCCCAGCGCGTCCACTATTAAGCGCGCGCGGATAGCCCCCCGATCGGTGTGGACGATGTCGTCGCTGCGGCCGTTGACGGTCGCCGTCTCGAACTCGAATGAGCCCTGGGCGGCCAGCGCGGCGCACAGCGTCCGGTAGTCGAAGGTGGAGAACGTCCACGGCAGCCCGTAGCGCGTCGTGCCGTGCGGGGTGTGGAGCACCAGCTCGTCGAAGGTCTGCTGCAGGGACTCGGTCAGGTCCAGGACCTCGAGCCAGCGGGTCGGGATCCCGCACGCGGAGGTCTGCCGCTCGCCGACCTCGTATCGGTCGATCACGAGCACATCAGCGCCGCTTCCCGCGAGCTCGCGCGCGACGGCCAGACCGGCGAAACTGGCGCCGCAGATTAGGACGTCGCAGTCGCGATCAAGGCGCGTCCGCTCCTCGCCGCGCTTGGTGGCTCGCCGTGGCATCAGGCGGTCGATGATACGGAGCGGCCATTCATGGCTATCCTCCGAAGACCAATGTCCACTTCCGCAACCCTGATGCCTGCCACCGAATCACCAAGCGCCAAGATCGTCGAAGGGTCAAACGGCCTGCTGCTTGAGATCGACGGCAAGATCGTCCCCAACTACGACGCGACAATTCACCCCTTCCAGGAGGGGGATGTCGTGACCGGCCACGTCGTCCGGATCGATAACGACGAAGTCCTCGTTGACATCGGCTACAAGTCCGAGGGCGTCATCCCAGCCAACGAGCTGTCGATCCGCAAGTCCGTCGACCCGAGCGACGAAGTCGAGCTCGGCGAGGAGGTCGACGCGCTCGTCCTCACCAAGGAGGACCAGGACGGCCGGCTGATCCTTTCCAAGAAGCGCGCTCGGTTCGAGAAGGCGTGGCGCAGGATCGAGGCCGCCGCCGAGTCCGGCGAGCCGGTCGAGGGCGCCGTGATCGAGGTCGTCAAGGGCGGCCTGATCATCGACCTCGGCGTCCGCGGCTTCCTGCCCGCTTCGCTGGTCGACATCCGCCGCGTGCCGAATCTCGACGAGTACATGGGCACGATGATCGAGTGCAAGGTCATCGAGCTGAACCGCTCGCGCAACAACGTCGTCCTCTCGCGTCGCGCGGTGCTGGAGGAGCAGCGCAAGGAGGATCGCGAACGGATCCTCGACCGGCTGCAGCCCGGCCAGGTCGTGGAGGGCACGATCTCCAACATCGTCGACTTCGGCGCGTTCGTCGACCTCGACGGGATCGATGGCCTGATCCACATCTCCGAGCTGTCGTGGTCGCACGTGAACCATCCGTCCGAGATCCTCTCGATCGGCGACACGGTGAGCGTCAAGGTGCTCGACATCGACCGCCAGCGCCAGCGCATCTCGCTGGGTCTGAAGCAGACCCAGGAGGATCCGTGGCAGCGCGTCGTCGACACCTACAACATCGGTGACGAGCTCGAGGGCACGGTCACGAAGGTCGTGACGTTCGGCGCCTTCGTGGAGATCCTCGACGGCGTCGAGGGCCTCGTCCACATCTCCGAGCTGGCTCAGCATCACGTCGAGAACCCGCGGGAGATCATCCAGCCGGGCGACCCCGTGCGGGTGAAGATCCTGGAGATCGACTCCGAGCGGCGGCGGTTGTCACTATCGATCAAGCGGGTCGAGGGCCAGGTGCTCCCGGTCCGGCCGATCGTGCCGCCGGCCGAGGGCGACGGGTCCGAGCTCGACGACGTGCCGGTGCTCGGGCTGTCCGAGGATGTCTTCGTTGATTCGGCTGAGGTCGAGGTCGAATCGGCTGGCGCCGACGTTGAATCGGCTGGCGCCGATTCAATTGGAGATTCGCCTGACGGCGAATCTCCGGAGGCTGTGGAGTCGGCTGGCTCCGACTCCATTGGAGATTCGCCTGACGGCGAATCTCCGGAGGCTGTGGAGTCCGTCGACGGCGAGTCGCCTGACGGCGAATCTCCGGATGCTGCGGAGCCCGTCGATGCCGAGGCTCCGGAGGCCGAGTCCGGTGACGACGCCTCGGGCGAGGACGAGTTGAGCTCGGCTCCGAGCGGCGAGCAGGCGATCTAGTACGACGCGCCGCGATGCCTCCGTTCGTGGGTTTGACCGGAGGCATCGGTGCGGGCAAGTCGACCGCGCTGGCGGCGCTCCAGCGTCTCGGCGCTGCGGTGCTGTCGACCGACGCGGTGGTGCACGAGTTGTACGAGAGCGATGAGCTGCGCGACGCCGTCGTGGCGCGGTTCGGACCCGAGGTCGCGCCCGGCGGCGTGGTCAGCCGGCCGGCGCTGGCGGAGCGCGCGTTCGCCACGCCCGAGGACCGGGCCTGGCTGGAGGGCCTGATCTGGCCCCGGGTGGCTGAGCGAGTCGGGGCGTTTCGCCAGGAGGGGGAGGCGGCGTCGCCGCCCCCGCGCGCCCTGGTGATTGAGACCCCGCTGCTGTTCGAGGCCGGCATGGACGGCATGTACGACGCCACGATCGCCGTCGTTGTCGACGAGCGGGTGCGCGCCGATCGCGCGTCGGCACGCGGTCACCGGGCGCTCGACGAGCGCGCCGCGCGCCAGCTGACGCAGGATGAGAAGGCCGCCCGCGCCACCTACGTCGTCGTCAACGACGGCACCGTCGCGCAACTCGAGCAGAAGCTGTCTTCGATCCTTGACATGCTGGCCACGTGAGCCCGCCTGCTGCGACCGTCAGCCAGCGGCGTCGTGACTCGGCCCGCCGCGTCCACGGCCGCCGCCGCGCTGCCGCGCGTCGTCGGCGCCTGCTGCTCTGGGGCGCGGGGATCGGGGCGCTGATCGTGCTCGTCATCGTCGCCATGCCCGACGTCCGCAAGGCGTACAACGACCTCACCCTGCCGCTTCAGTACCAGGACATCATCCGCCAGAACGCCGCCGCGGATCATCTCGACCCCGCGCTGATCGCGGCCGTGATCGACGCCGAGACGAAGTTCATCCCGCGTACGTCGAGCACCGGCGCCGAGGGGCTGATGCAGATCGAGCCGGCCACCGCCCAGTTCCTGGCCAGGCGATCGGGCGCGACGACGTTCCACGTCTCCGATCTCGGCACCCCGGCGGTGAACATCGCCTACGGCACCTACTACCTGCGATTCCTCCTGAACGAGTACGGCGGCAACGTGATGGAGGCCGTGGCCGCCTACAACGGCGGCGAGACGAACGTCACACGCTGGGCGGCCGAAGCCCGCGCCGACGGTCATGTGTTCGGGCTGAGCGATATCGAGTTCCCGGAGACCCGCGCGTACGTCGAGAAGGTGTTCTCGGGGCAGCAGGACTACCGCCGGACGTACCCCACGGAGCTCGGCTACCGCTGACGCCCCGCACTTTCCGCCGCCCAGCGGCGGAAACTGCGGTTAATAGCTGCCCCGGCGCCGGCCGCTGTGCTCGACCCGGGCGATCGAGGCGGCGATCGCCTCGGCCTCGCCCGGCGCCAGCAGCGTTGTCGTGATCCTGACCCCGGGCGGCGTGTGCAGCCGGAACCGCTCCCCGGCCTGCACGAGCCAGCCGTCCTGCGCCAGCGCCCGCACGACCGGGGCCTCCTCACGGACCGGGACCCACAGGTTCAGGCCGCTGGTGCCGACGACGGAGATGTCACGGGTGGCGAGCGCGGCGATCAACGCATCGCGCCGCTCGCCGTAGACCGCGGTGGCGCGCGCGCAGGTGGCGGCGAAGCCGGGATCGGACAGCATCGCCGCGGCCGTGCCCTGCAGCAGATGGCTGACCCAGCGCGGTCCGAGCGCCTGGCGACCCTCGACCCGCGCGATCGTCTCCTCGTCGCCGGCCATCACCGCCAGCCGGAGGTCCGGGGTGAGGATCTTCGACATCGATCGGATCACCGTCCAGCGCTCGCGGCCGGGGCCGCTGAGGCCGACAAACGGTGTACCCGCCACCTCACTGGCGTGATCGTCTTCGATCACGAACAGGCGCGGGTGGGCGTCGAGGACCGTGCGCAGCTCGGCGGCCCGCGAGGCGTCGAGCGCCGCGCCCGTGGGGTTCTGCGAGCGCGGCACGACGAGCATCGCTTGGGCCTCCCGGGCAAGCGCGGCCTGTAGGGCATCGGGGCGCATCCCGCGACCGTCAACCGCCACCGGCTCCTCGACGAGCCCGGCGGCGAGCAGGATGTCGCGAATCGGCGGATACCCCGGATCCTCCACCAGCACCCGATCGCCGGGGCGCAGCCGCGCCGAGACGACGCGCTCGATCGCGTCGCTGGCGCCCGAGACGACGGCGATCGCCCCGGGATCGACGCCGTCCCGCCGGTACCACTCCCGGGCGAAGGCGAGCAGCTCGGGGAGCGCGAACTCAAAGCCGTCGGCCGCGGCGTTGCGCTCCAGCGCCAACGAGTCGAGCGCGGGGCGCAGCGGCGGCAGCAGCGCGGGATCGGGCAGCCCGGCCGAGAGGTCTCGGAGCCCGTCACCCGCGTGCTCGTGCCGCTGACGGGTGGGGGCCCGGACGGCGGGACGCGCCGCCACGTGCGTCCCCCGGCGGCCGTCGGCGCGGACGAACCCGCGCTCCCGGAGGATGCGGTAGGCGGCGTTCACGGTCGCTGGGCTCGTTCCGAGCCGCTCCGCCAGCGCCCGAACGGTCGGCAGCGCATCCCCCGCCCGGAGAGCCTCCCGGCGGATCCCGGCCTCGGCGCTGGCGGCGATCTCTCGGGCCGTCGACCCCGTGATCTGGTATTGTTCTAGATCAAGCATGAGTTTGTACTGTAACAAACTTCCGGAGGTCGTGGGTGAACGGGCGCTGGCTTCTGGCCGGCGCGCCGCGGTCCGGCGGCGGTCCGGGCGGGCCCGCTATGACCGCCCGGCCGTCGATGCCGTTTCGTCCCGCTGCTGACGCCGACCGCGCACACGGTCTGAAGCTGACCGCATCGAACGTGAGTTCGCCGCCGCCGGCGCTACGCTGAGCGGCGTAATGCCGAAGTTTGAGCTCGACGGGACCTACAGCCCGACCGCCGATCAGCCGGCGGCGATCGCCTCGCTGGCCGAGGGGATCGAGGCTGGCGAGCGCGCGATGACGCTGCTCGGGGCGACCGGCACCGGCAAGACGATGACGATGGCGGCGACGATCGAGGCCGTCCAGCGCCCGGCGCTGATCATCGCCCACAACAAGACGCTGGCCGCGCAGCTCTGCAACGAGTTTCGCACCTACTTCCCGCGCAACGCGGTCGAGTACTTCGTCTCCTACTACGACTACTACCAGCCCGAGGCGTACGTTCCCTCCAAGGATCTGTACATCGAGAAGGACTCGGCAATCAACCAGGAGATCGACCGGTTGCGCCACTCGGCCACGGCGGCGCTGTTCGCCCGGCGCGACGTGCTGATCGTGGCCAGCGTCTCTTCGATCTACGGCCTCGGCTCGCCGGAGGTCTACGACGAGAACCTCCAGACGCTGAACAAGGGCGAGTTCATCGACCGCGACGCGCTGCTGCGCAAGCTCGTCTCGATTCAGTACACCCGCAACGACACCGCACTCGCCCGCGGGACCTTCCGCGTGCGCGGCGAAACGTTGGAGATATGGCCCGCGTATGCCGAGACGTGCTACCGGGTGGTGCTGTTCGGCGACGAGGTGGAGCACCTCCAGCACTTCGACGCGGTGACCGGGGAGGTGATCGAGGACGACGTGGAGCATGTGGCGATCTGGCCCGCCTCGCACTACAACGTGCGCGAGGGGCAGATCGAGGACGCCGTCGCGCAGATCGGTGCCGAGCTGAACACGCGCTGCGCCGAGCTCGAGGCCGAGGGCAAGCAGCTGGAGTCCCACCGGCTGCGCCAGCGCACCCAGTACGACATGGAGATGCTGCGCGAGGTCGGGTTCTGCTCGGGGATCGAGAACTACAGCCGGATCCTCGACGGGCGCCAGCCCGGCGACCGCCCGTACTGCCTGCTCGACTACTTCCCCGAGGACTTCGTCGTCTTCCTTGACGAATCGCACCAGACGGTGCCGCAGATCGGCGGGATGTACGAGGGCGACCGCTCGCGCAAGCAGACGCTCGTCGACTACGGCTTCCGGCTGCCAAGCGCGCTCGACAACCGGCCGCAGACCTTCCAGGAATTCCTCGCCATCACGCCGCAGCTCGTGTTCGTGTCCGCCACCCCGGGGGCGTACGAGCGCAGCCACTCGGCGCGGATCGTCGAGCAGATCGTCCGCCCGACCGGGATCGTCGATCCGGAGGTCGAGGTCCGCCAGACGCAGAATCAGATCGATGACCTGATGAACGAGATCCGCGCCCGGGTCGATCGCGACGAGCGGACGCTGGTGACCACGATCACCAAGAAGATGTCGGAGGACCTCACCGACTACCTGCTCGAGATGGGCTTCCGTGTGCGCTACCTGCACTCCGAGGTCGACACGCTGGAGCGGATCCAGATCATCAGGCAGCTGCGGCTCGGCGAGTTCGACGTGCTGGTCGGCGTCAACCTCCTGCGCGAGGGCCTCGATCTCCCCGAGGTGACGCTGGTGGCGATTCTCGACGCCGACAAGGAGGGCTTCCTCCGCGGCGAGACGTCGCTGATCCAGACGATCGGCCGCGCCGCCAGGAACACGGAGGGCAAGGTGCTGATGTACGCCGACAAGGAGACCGCGGCGATGGTGGCGGCGATTGGCGAGACCGATCGCCGGCGGGCGATCCAAGTGGCGTACAACGAGCAACACGGAATCACCGAAGAGACGATCGTGAAGGGGATCTCCGACATCGCCGAGTTCCTCCAGTCCGACTCGAAGGTGCCGAAGTCGCGCCGCCGGCGCCAGCGGGCGGTGGACCAGGTGCCGGTGGAGGAGCTGGAGAAGACGATCGTCGAGCTGGAGGAGGAGATGCTGGCCGCCGCCGAGGATCTCCGCTTCGAGTACGCGGCGAAGCTTCGCGACGAGATCAGGGATCTGAAACGGCAGCTTGGGCTCGCCGTCCGGAGCTGACCGGGCCCCATCGGTGCCCGTCGCTTCAGTGACTCGGATACCCTGCGGTTGCTCACACTGATCCTGACGCGGAGGTAGTCCCAAGTTGGCCCTGGAACGACAGAGCATCGAGAAGAAGGACTTCCCCATCGGCCGGCGCGGGTACGACCCGGATGCCGTCGACGCGCACCTGACCGCCCTCGCCAACGAGGTTGATGAGCTGAAGCGCTCCTCGCGCCGCCGCAGCGAGACGCTGGCGTCATCGGCCAGCGAGCAGGTTCGGGCGATCGTCGAGGCCGCCGAGTCGAGTGCCGCCGAGATCCAGCGCGAGGCCGAGGACGAGGCTCGGGAGATCAAGGCCGAGGCCGCGAGCGAGGCACAGTCGACCCGCGAGCAGGCCGGCGCGCAGGCCCGTGAGTACGTGAGCAAGGTCTCGGAGTCGACCTCGGTGATGCTGCAGCGGCTCGACGCGATGGACTCCGAGCTGGGCGCCCTGATCGAGTCGCTGCGAACCGGCTCCAACCGGCTCGGCGCCGATCTGCAGCTGCTGGAGGGCAACCTGTCCGAGGTGCACGAGGCCGTCGCCCCCCGGCCACGCTTCGAACCCGAGCCCGAGTCCGCGCCGGCCCCTCCGGCCGCCGTGGCACCGCCCCCGCCGCCGCAGGCGCGCCCGGCGGCGCCGCCCGCCGCCGCGCCTCCGCCACCCGCCGAGACCTACGACGACATGTACGACGAGCAGTACGAGGAGGATGTCGACGGAGCAGCGGCCGGCGAGGAGGCTGACGACGCCGAGGGCGCGCGGCTGATCGCGCTGAACATGGCGCTGAACGGCTCCTCGCGAGAGGAGACCGAGCGCTATCTGGCCGAGAACTTCCAGCTCGCCGACCGCGCCGGGCTGCTGGACGAGGTGTACGCGTCCGTCGAAGGGTGAGCGATTCACGCAACGTGCGGACGTGCCCCCAGGGGAACGTCTGTTCGGTCTTCTAGACTGCGTTATGTGGATCAACTAGTCGTCTCGGGCGCTCGCGAGCACAATCTGAAGGACATCACGGTGGCGATCCCGCGGGGGTCGTTGACAGTGATCACCGGCCTGTCCGGGTCGGGCAAGTCGTCGCTGGCCTTCGACACGATCTACGCCGAGGGCCAGCGCCGCTACGTCGAGTCGCTGTCCGCGTACGCCCGCCAGTTCCTGGGGCAGATGGACAAGCCCGACGTCGACTCGATCGAGGGACTGTCGCCGGCGATCTCGATCGACCAGAAGACGACGTCGCGCAACCCGCGCTCGACGGTCGGCACGGTCACCGAGATCTACGATTATCTGCGCCTGCTGTGGGCGCGCATCGGGCATCCTCACTGCCACATCTGCGGCCGGCCGATCAGCGGCCAGTCGGCCGAGCAGATCATCGACCAGGTGATGGAGCTTGCCGACGGGACGCGCTTCATGGTGCTCGCGCCGATCGTGCGCGGTCGGAAGGGCGAGTACGGCAAGCAGCTCGAAGAACTGCGGGCGGAGGGCTTCGCGCGGGCCAAGATCGACGGCGAGCTGATCCGGCTCGAAGAGCCGCCGGTCCTCGACAAGCGCTACAAGCACGACATCGCTGTCGTGGTGGACCGGCTTGTCATGAAGGGCGAGCTGCGCAAGCGCCTGGCCGACTCGGTCGAGACGGCGGTCGCGCTGGCCGACGGACTCGTCGAGATCGAGCACGTCGACTCCTCTGAGATACAGACGTTCAGCGAGAAGTTCGCCTGCCCCGTGCACGGGCCGAGCCTGGTCGAGCTGGAGCCGCGGATCTTCAGCTTCAACTCCCCTCACGGGGCGTGCCCGCGCTGCACCGGGCTTGGCTCGCAGATGGAGATCGATCCCGACCTCGTCGTCCCGGACCCGGCGCTCAGCATCGGGGAGGGCGCGATCGCCCCGTGGGCGGCGAGCGCGTCGGACTACTACGAGCAGCTGATCCAGGCGATCGCCAAGCGCTACGACGTCGACCTGGAGACGGCCTGGGCCGAGCTGCCCGAGGAGGCCAAGGACTTCTTCCTGTATGGCACGGGCGGCGACCGCGTGCAGGTCTCCTACAGCAACCGCTTCGGGCGCAAGCGCTCGTACACGACGCAGTTCGAGGGGATCGTGCCGAACCTGGAGCGTCGGTACCGGGAGACCGAGTCCGACTTCTCGCGGGAGAAGATCGAGGAGTACATGACGCTGCGGCCGTGCCCGGACTGCAAGGGCGCCCGGCTGCGCCCCGAGTCGCGGGCGGTGCTGGTGGCCGGCACGCCGCTGCACGAGTTCACCGCCCTGTCGGCCCGCCGGGCCCTCGACTGGGCGCGGCGGCTGAACGACTCGATCTCCGAGCACGACCGTCGAATCGCGCGGCTCGTGCTGCGGGAGATCGAGGAACGCCTCCAGTTCCTGGAGAACGTCGGGATCGGGTACTTGTCGATGGATCGGGCGTCGGCGACGCTGTCCGGCGGAGAGGCCCAGCGGATCAGGTTGGCGACGCAGATCGGCTCCTCGCTCGTCGGCGTTCTCTACATCCTCGACGAGCCGTCGATCGGTTTGCACCAGCGCGACAACGAGAAGCTGATCGGCACGCTCCAGCGGCTGCGCGACCTCGGCAACACCGTGCTGGTGGTTGAGCACGACGAGGGGACGATGCGCGCCGCCGACCACCTGGTCGACATGGGACCGGCCGCCGGCGAGCACGGCGGGCGCGTCGTCGCGCAGGGGACGGCCGACGAGGTTGAGGCGATGCCCGAGTCGCCGACCGGACAATTCCTCTCCGGTGCGCGGGCGATCGCTGTGCCGGCCAAGCGTCGCAAGCCGTCGGGATACATCACGATCGAGGGTGCCTCCCAGCACAACCTGAAGAACATCGACGTGAAGATCCCGCTGGGCGTGATGTGCGTCGTCGGGGGGGTCTCCGGCTCCGGCAAGTCAACTCTCGTCAACGAGGTGCTGTACAAGGCGGTGTCAAACAAGCTGCACCGCTCGCGGGTGAAGGCAGGGGCGCACAAGCGGATCACCGGGCTGGAGCAGCTCGACAAGATCATCTCCGTCGACCAGTCGCCGATCGGGCGTACGCCGCGGTCCAACCCGGCCACGTACATCGGACTGTTCGACCAGATCCGGGAGCTGTTCTCTAAGACCCAGGAGGCGCGGGCCCGCGGCTACAAGCCGGGGCGCTTCTCCTTCAACGTGAAGGGCGGCCGCTGCGAGGTGTGCCGCGGCGACGGCCAGATCAAGATCGAGATGCACTTCCTGCCCGACGTCTACGTCCCGTGCGAGCAGTGCCACGGCAAGCGCTACAACCGGGAGACGCTGGAGGTTCGCTTCAAGGGCAAGACGATCGCCGACGTGCTGGAGATGCCGATCGAGGAGGCGCTGGGGTTCTTTCAGCACATCCCCAAGATCAACCGTCGGGTGCAGACGCTGAACGACGTCGGGCTCGGCTACATGCGGCTCGGTCAGCCCGCGACGACGCTGTCGGGCGGCGAGGCGCAGCGGGTGAAGTTGGCCGCCGAGCTGGCCAAGGTCGCCACCGGGCGCACGATCTACATCCTCGACGAGCCGACCACCGGGCTGCACTTCGCCGACATCGAACGACTGCTCGAGGTGCTGCAGCGGCTCGTCGACGCGGGCAACTCGATCGTCGTGATCGAGCACAACCTCGACGTGATCAAGGTGTCGGACCGGATGATCGAGCTGGGACCCGATGGCGGGGAGGAGGGCGGGCGGCTGATCGCCACCGGCACGCCCGAGGAGATCGCCGCCGCGCCGGACTCCACCACCGGGCCGTTCCTGGCCAAGCTGCTGCCCGCCGCGCCGCGGGCCAGGACGAGCCCGACGCGGAGGCGCCCGCCCCGCCGCCGCGCGGCTGCTGCGGCCTGAGCACGCCGCCGCGGCCTGAGCACGCCGCCGGCGGCCGCGCCCGTGCGCGGCCTCCTGCGAGAATCGCCGCGTGCCCTCCAGCGCCAGCCAACTGAAGCTGTGGACGCAGAAATGGCGCTGGTATGAGCAGAACTCGCTGCCATGGAACCGGCTGCGGATCCATCACGAGTTCATGCGCCGCGACGCGTTCGTCCGCTGGCCGGTCCACGGCAACGTGCTGGAGGCGCTGCGGCAGGACCGGCTGACCGTCGGGGCGGGAACGCTGTTGGAACCGGGCGTGTGGATCACCGCCCCCGGCGCGGCGCGGATCACGATCGGCGAGGGCACGTTCCTGAACCTGAACGTGATGGTGGCGGCGATGGAGCTGGTGGAGATCGGCTCGCACTGCATGTTCGCCAACGGCTGCTTCGTCACCGACGCCAACCACCGCTTCGACGACCCCGATCGGCCGATCACGTGGCAGGGCTTCAGCAGCAAGGGGCCTACCCGGATCGGCGACAACGTCTGGTGCGGCGCCCATGTCGTCGTCACCAGCGGGGTGACGATCGGCGAGCGCTGTGTGATCGGCGCCAACTCCGTCGTCACCGACGACATTCCCGCCTACTCGATCGCCGCCGGCGTGCCGGCCCGGGTGCTGCGCCGGATCGAGTACTCGACCAGCCCGTGAGCCGCTCAGTGAAGGAGCGGCACATCGGCGGTGATCACCTCGGGATCGCCGTCGGAGATCAGCACGTTGTGCTCGATCCTGATCCCGCCGAAGCCGAGCAGCGCGTCGACCCGGTCCCACGCCACCTCGTCCTGGTGGCGCCGCCGTCGCTCCGGATCTTCCAGCAGCGCCGGGACGAAGTAGATGCCGGGCTCGACCGTCACCACCATCCCGCGCTCCAGCGGCAGGTCGATCCGCAGGTTCGGGAACGGCGGCGGGTCGCCGCGCCGCTCGGCCAGCGGCCCGCCCGCGTCGCGGACGCCGAGCCCAACGAGGTGCCCGATCCCGTGCGGGAAGAACAGGAAGGCGGCGCCGCTCTCCACCAGTGACTCGGGTCGCCCGCGCAGGATTCCGCACGAGCGCAGACCCTCGGCAATCGTCATCGCCGCGCCGAGATGGACGTCGCGCCACTCGACGCCAGGCCGGCAGCGGCCGATCCCGCCCTCCAGCGCGGCGCGCACCACCTCATACAGCTCGCCTTGCTCAGGGCTGAACTCGCCGTCCACGGGATAGGTGCGCGTGATGTCGCTGGCGTACCCCTCCACCTCCGCGCCTGCGTCGATCAGCACCAGCTCGCCGGGCCGGAAGGGCCGCGCCGATGGCGGAAAGTGCAGTACGGCGGAGTTCGGCCCGCCGCCGACGATCGTGTCGTAGGCCATCGCGTCGCCGCCGGCGCGCAACGCCCACGCCTCCAGCTCCACCTGCAGCTCGCGCTCGCTGACCCCGTCGCGCAGGAACGGCACGGCGGCGGCGAACGCTGCCCGCGTGGCGCTCTCGGCTCGCCGCATCCGGTCCAGCTCGACCGGATCCTTCGGGCGTCGCACCGCGTCGAGCGCGCAGCGCAGTTCCTCGGTACGGTCGCGATCGCCACCGTCGCTCGCGGCCGGCGCGACGCCGAGCCACACGACCGGGCGGCCGCGGCGGGCGGCCAGCCACGGCTTCATGGCGTCGGTCGTCACGACCTCCGGGTCCAGCGGCGCCGCGCCCGACCACAGCCGCTCGGGCGCGGTGACCGGCGCGACGAACTCGACCCACCCCTCCTGCGGGTCAAAGGCCAGCACCCCGCCCGGCCGGTTGCGATCGGTGAGATAGAAGTACTCAGAGTGGGCTCGGAACGGGTACGTCAGGTCGCCCCGCCCAGGTATCCCGATCGGCGCGCCGGCGCCGATCAGCACGACCTTGTCGCCGAGACTCCATGCGGCGGCGACGGCTGTGCGCCGGCGCTCCAGCTGCTCTGCGATCCGCGGCTCCACGGTCGCCTGCAGTCTAGGTGGCACGCTTGACGATCAGGATCCGCCGGACCCGCGCCGGCCCGCTGATTCGTGCCACCGTTTGTCGTACTGGAGCACCGCGACCAACGGCTGGCGGATCAGGCCATCGAGGACGCCGATCCCGAAGGCAAGGTGGTGGACGACCGTCACCACGGGACGCCGGCGGCGGTTGCGCCACAGGGGGACGGCCAGCAACGCCAGCGGCCGCGCTCGCCGGCGGGCGCACAGCAGCCACAGCACGAACGGCGGGTAGACGAGCGTCATCGGGTCGGTCCTCCACGCGCCCCTCAACCGCCGCGGATGCTTCGCGTACAGGCGGGCCTTCGCCCGGCCGTAGCGCAGGCCCCGCTGTGCCTGGCGGACGAGGCCGCCCCAGTCATGGGTGACGACCGCCGCCGGGGCCAGCCGGATGCGGACGCCCGCGTCGGTCGCCCGCCAGCTGAAGTCGAGATCGCTCCCGTAGGCGAACGTCTCGTCGAACCCGCCGATCGCCGCGACCACGGGGCGGGCGACGGCCAGGTTCAGCGTCGGCGCCTGCGCAACGTACTGGCGGCCGGCGCGCTCCTCGGCTGCCGTGATCGACGAGCTCTCGGCGCCGGCGACGACGAGCTCGCCATCATCGATGATCGGGGCCAGCAGCTCGGTCAGCCAGTTCGGATGGGGCGTGCAGCCGGCGTCGATGAACACGATCGTCGCGCCGCGGGCGGCGGCGACGCCGACGTTGCGCTGGTGCGCGATCGTGGTGGCTGCCCCGGGGGGCGCGGCGAAGTCGATCCAGCGCACCTGCGGATGGCGCTCTGCGACCGTGGCCAGCCGCCCCGACGAGGCGTCGATGACCAGCAGCTCAACGGGAACCGGTGCCTCGGCGGCCTGGCGCTGCAGCTCCGTCAGCGTGATCGACAGCGCCGGCTCGTCCTTGCTGACGAGCACGACCGACGCCTCGACACCGTCACGCCGACGATCCGCGGCCATCACGGAATCTCCACAGCCCCTCCAGCACGCCCGCGTCGCCGGCCGTCTCCTGAAGCACCTGCACGTAGGGATCGGTGAGGGCGCTCGCGTCGCGGTGCCGGACGGCGTGGACGGCGGCGCGCGGGGACCAGAGCTGCGGCAGCAGCACCGCGAGCGCCCACAGCACCGGCCGGCGCCGGGCGGCCGCCAGCACCACCGCCAGCACGATCGGCAACGGGAACAACGTCGGCTTGGGGCGGCCGCGGTGGCGGTACAGCCGCGCCGAGCCGAGCCCGTAGCCGCGGCTTCGGCGCAGCACGTCCCGCAGCGTCGCTTTGAAGTGATGGGCGACCCGCGGACGCTCGTCGAAGATCAGGTGTCCGTCGGGCAGTGCCGCCGCCACCCGCCGGCACAGCTCCAGATCGTCGGCGCCGAAGCTGAACGCCTCGTCGAAGCCGCCGACCGCCTCCAGCGCCGAGCGGCGGAACGACATGTTGGCCCCGACCAGCCCATACGTGCGCCGGCGCCCGGTCGCCGGCACCGGCTGCCACTGCCGGCGCAGGTAGAGCCACAGCCGGTAGACCCAGTTCTCGCTCCGGTCCAGCTCGGCCTCCAGCGGACGCAGCGGATTGTTGCGAACGATGAAGCCGCCGAGCCGACCGCCGTCATGACTCGGCTCGATCGGGCCGCCGACGCCCAGCGCGGCGGCGTCGTAGGCGTCGAGGATGTGCGCGGCCCAATCCTCGGCCGGTTCGCAGTCGTCGTCAAGGAACGCCACCACGGGGCCGGTGGAGGCCCGCAGTCCGCTATTGCGGGCCGCCGCGAGCCCGCGCGAGCGCTCATGCCGGATGACGGTCGCTCCATGGGCGTGGGCGACCTCCGAGGTCCGGTCCTTCGACCCATCGTCGACCACCACCAGCTCGAGCGGCCCGGAGACGCCGGTCTGGCGCTCCAGCGCCGACAAGCAGCGTCTCAGGTCGGCGGCCCCGTCGCGCGAGCACACCACGACGCTGATCGTCACTGGTTCGGCGCCGGCCGTCGTCAGAAGGCCGCCGCGCGAGCTGGATGAGGATGCTGCCACCGGCTCATATGTACCCGCGCCCACCGGGGGCCTACACCCGAGGAGAACTGGACGACTCCTACGAGTTCTTGATGATGATCCCCTCCAGGATGTTCGCCACGTGCTCGGCGGCATCGATCGCCGCTTCGAGGCGCTCGAACAGGTCCTTCCACCGGATCACGACCATCGGGTCGATACCGCCGTCGAACAGCGAGGCGACGGCCTCGCGGGTGATCCGGTCGCCCTCGTTCTCCAGGCGGTTGACCTCGACGGTGTAGTGCGAGATGTCGCGGAAGCCGCGCAGGCGGGGCATCGCCTCGGCGATGTGCTTGGTGGCCGCCTTCAGCACGCCGGCCAGCCGGATCGCCTGGTCCATCGGCGCCTCGATTTTGTACAGCCCGAGGTAATCGGCGACCTCCTCGGTGTAGTCGACGATGTCATCGAGGGCGGAGGCGAGAGCGAGGATGTCCTCGCGGTCGATCGGGGTGACGAACGTGTGGTTCAGCCGGTCGATGATGTCGTGCGTGATCCGGTCGCCCTCGTGCTCACAGTCGAGGATGTCCTGGGCGAGCGCCTTGGAGTCCGGGTAGCTCGCGAGCATCTCGTCTAGCAGGTCGGCCGCCTTGTAGATGTTGCGCCCCGCCTCCTCAAACAGCTCGAAGTAGATCCGGTCGCGCGGGGCGAAGACGTTCGTCAGCCGAGCCATCTGCGCATGGTAGGGGTACGGTCGCGATCCGCGGGCGCACCGGCCCGCGGATCACAACCCGAACATGCGGAGTCAGACGGTGGTCAGCTCGGTGCGGAAGGCGGCCAATTCGGACTCGTCGATCGAATAGCCGTGCTCGGGGCGCGGGTAGCGCCGGGCGCGGACGTCGGCCGCATAGGCGGCAACGCCGGCGTTCATCTCGTCCTGGAGGTCGGCGTAGCGCTGGACGAAGCGGGCGCCGCGGCCCTCGCGGATGCCGAGCAGGTCGTGGAACACGAGCACTTGCCCGTCGGTGGCGGGACCGGCCCCGATGCCGATCACCGGGATCTCCATGTGCGGCATCAGCTCGGCGCTCACTGCGGCGGGCATCGCTTCGAACACGATCGAGAAGCAGCCCGCCTCCTGCAGCGCCAGCGCCTCCGTGGCGATCCGCGACGCGGCGTCCTTGCTGCGACCCTGGGCGCGGTAGCCACCGAGCGCCGTCGAGGTCTGCGGGGTGAGCCCGATATGGCCCATGACGGGGATCCCGGCCTGGACGATCGCCCGCGCGCGGGCGACGGAGGTCTCGTTGCCGCGCTCCAGCTTGACCGCGTCGCAACCTGCCTCCTTCACGAACCGCATCGCGGTCCGCACCGCCTGCGCATCGGACTCCTCATAGGAGCCGAACGGCAGGTCGCCGATCATGAACGGCGTCCGCAGCCCGCGCCGGACGGCGCGCGCCAGGGTCAGCAGCTCGTCGGTGGTGACGGCGACCGTCGACGGATAGCCGAGCACGGTCATGGCGCCGGAATCGCCGACAAGCACGAGGTCGACGTTGGCCGACTCGGCCGCCCGCGCGCTCGGGAAATCGTACGCGGTGACCATCACGATCGGCTCGCCGAGGCGCTTCTTCTGCTCCAGCAGCGGGAGCGTGACCGGCAGCCGCGAGGCGTCGTGGGGAACGTTGATGTGGGGGGGAGCGGATGACATCTCTGCCTCCTAGGCAACTGCGTTGGTCGTGGCCGCGGCTGACGACATCGCCAGTTGCCCGGCAACTGCGTTGGTCGTGGCCGAGGCCGAGGACATCGCCAGTTGCCCGGCGGCCGTCGCCGAGTCGAGCAGCTTGGCGACCTCGCTGTCGACGGTGACGATCTCGTTGTGGGCGTCGACATGGACGACGCGCGGGTTGTAGTGCTCCAGGTCATCCGGGTCGTAGTCCCCGTAGGAGATCACGATGATCGTGTCGCCGCGGTGCACGAGGCGCGCCGCTGCGCCGTTGACCTTCATGTCCCCGGAGCCGGGCGCTCCGGCGATCGTGTACGTCTCGAACCGGGCGCCGTTGTCAACGTCGACGACGGCGACCTGCTCGAACTCCATGATGTCCGCAGCCTCCAGCAGCTCCGGATCGATCGTGATCGACCCGACGTAATGGAGGTCGCAGTCGGACACGGTGGCCCGATGGATCTTGGATTTGAGCATTGTGCGATGCACGTCAACTCCCCTTGGTTGTCTGTTCGGTTCCCGCCGCCACCGGCCGAGCCGGTGAATCCACGGTCGAGACCGGGTGGTTGTCGATGAGTCGTGTTGTTCCAACGCGGGCGGCGACGACGGCCAGGACGGGCCCGTCGATCCGCTCCACTCGAGTCAAATTCCTCGGGTTGACGAGGGCGTAGTACTCGGGCTCTAGCCCGGAGCGACGAAGTTCAGTGAGCGCCTCGGCACACAGCGCATCCGGGTCGAGCTCGCCGTCGTGGACGGCCGATTCGGTGGCCAGCAGCACGCGGTGCAGAGCCGTGGCACGCTGGCGCTCGGACGAGGAAAGGTGGCCGTTGCGGCTCGACATGGCGAGCCCGTCCGGCTCGCGAACGATCGGACAGACCTCAATCCGGACGGGGAGGTTGAGGTCGCGCGCCAGGCGCTTGATGACGAGCGTCTGCTGGACGTCCTTCTGCCCGAAGTACGCCACGTCGGGCCCGACCATCCCGAACAGCTTGGTGACGACCGTCGCGACGCCGTCGAAGTGCCGGCGCCCGCGGCCGACGGCCTCCAGGGTCTCGGTCAGCTCGTCGCCGACCGCCACGGTCGTCGCGAAGCCCGCCGGGTAGACCTCCTCGACCGAGGGCGAGAACAGGATGTCGACGCCGGTCTCGTCGGCCAGGCCGGCGTCGAGGGCCTCGTCACGCGGGTAGGCGTCGAGGTCGCCCGACTCGTTGAACTGGGTCGGATTCACGAACAGCGAGACCACGACCAGGTCGCACTCGGCGCGGGCCCGTCGCATCAGCGAGAGGTGGCCCTCGTGGAAGGCGCCCATGGTCGGCACCAGGCCGACGCGCTGGGGCGCGTGACGAGCCAGCTCGGCGCGCAGCTCAGCGACCGTGCGCAGCGTCCTCATCGCGCACTCACCGCCGCTCCGGCCGCCAGCGCCCGGGTGGCGTCCGTGAGCGCATCGAACAGCTCGAGCAGCTCCGGCGTGCGCGCCACCACGGCCGCGCGTTGCGCCGCGACCGTCGGCTCGTCCCCGCGCGCGACGGGCCCGGTGAGCGCACGCTGTGGCCCCAGCGACGCCCAGTTCTCGACCGCCTGGCGTACCAGTGGGATCAACAGCTCGCGCTCGACGCCGGCGCTCGCGGCGAGGCGCTCGGCGGCCGCCTCCAGCGTGATCAGGAAGTTCGAGGCGATCGAGGCAGCGGCGTGGTACGCGGCCCGATCCTCGTCAGCCACCTCGACCGCAACCATGCCGAGCGCGCCTGCCAGCGTCCGCGCCGTGGCCAGCGCACGCGAGCTCGTCCCGGCGATCGCCGCGCCGGCGCCCGTGAACCGCGCGCCCTCGGGGGTGACGGTCATGAGCGGGTGCAGCGAGAAGGCGTCGTGCGGAGCGAGCACGCCGAGTCCAGTGGCGCCGGAGCAGTGGCCGACGAGCGGTCCCGGCGCGATCATCGCGGCAGCGGCGGCGATCTCCGCGTCTGGCACGCAGAGCAGCACGACCTCGGCACCCGCGGCGTCGGCTCCACGGCCAAGCGGACCGATCAGGTCATACCCAACCCCACTCAGCGCCCGGTCAAGGGCGGTGCCAAGCCGGCCCCGGCCGATAATCGCCAGGCGCGCGCAGTGGGGGCTGTCGGTGGGGTAATCCCGTTCCAGTCCTCGCATCGGAGATACCGGTCGGTGGAAATGAACCTGCTGTGGCCGATCCGGTCCGTCTCATTGACGATGACGGCCGGGGGCTACCGACAAGGATACCCACGTCCCGTCCCCGGGTTACCATCGGGGCGTGAGCAGCGCCAGCGAGCGACGCGAGCAGCTCAAGCGCGTGTACGAGGAGGCGCGTGAGTGCACGCGCTGTCAGCTGCACCAGACCCGGACGACCGTCGTGTTCGGTTCCGGCAACGCCGACGCCGAACTGATGCTCGTCGGCGAGGCGCCCGGCGCCAACGAGGATCGCCAGGGGCTGCCGTTCGTCGGGCAGGCGGGCAAGCTGCTGGAGAAGCTGCTGAACGAGCTCGGACTCGAGCGAACAGATGTGTTCATCTGCAATACGCTGAAGTGCAGACCCCCTGACAACCGCGATCCGCTCCCGCGCGAGATCGAGTCGTGCGAGCCGTATCTCCGCCAGCAGGTCGAGCTGATCGAGCCGACGATGATCTGCACGCTGGGAAACTTCGCAACGAAGCTGCTGCGGGGCGATACGACGGGGATCTCGCGGCTGCACGGACGCGAGGAGGTGCTGACGATCGGCATGCGGGCGGTCAGGCTGTACCCGCTGTTTCACCCGGCGGCGGCGCTCTACACACCCTCCACGTTGGAGATGCTGCGGGCCGACTTCCAGCGGATCCCCGAGCTGCTGGCGCTCGGTCCGCCACCGCAACCCGAACACGTCGGGCCGGCCGCCGAGCCCGAGCCCGAACCCGAGCCCGCCGAGAACCACCTCGCCCCGGCAGGCGAAGTGCCGGGGCCGCCCGGGCCGCCTCAGCCGCCCGCGACGCAGCTCGGGTTGTTCTAAACGATCTCTTAGGCTAGTTTGGGCCGCATCACGTTCGCTCGATCGGAGCCGGATGGGGGTCTACTGTGTGGTATCTGTGAACTACCTGGGGCGTAGGCAGACGGTCGGGAGCGATGGCGTCGGCACCCGCACGCTGGCGGCGCGCGTGGCTGAGCGTGACCGGCTCCGGTTCGTCGGACGCGAGCAGGAGCTGGCGTTCCTGGAGCGCTGCCTCGACGGTCCCCCGGCGGCCAGCGTGGTCCTCGTCCACGGCCCGGGCGGCATCGGCAAGAGCATGCTGCTGCGCGCGCTCGACCGGTCCGCGCGCGAGCGGGGGTTCGAGACGTTCTTCGTCGAGGGTCGTGAGCTTCCGCCGATGCCCGACGCGTTGGAGGCGGTGCTGGCCGACGCCCGCCACCACGAGCGCCCGCTCGTCCTGGTCGACACCTACGAGCGGATGACCGCGCTCGACGGGTATCTGCGCCGCGGGCTGCTGCCGTCGCTGCCCGAGGGCGCCGTCGTGGTCATCGCCGGGCGTCGAGCCCCGGACCCGGCGTGGTTCGCCGGTGGCTGGGAGGGGATCGCCACCGAGCTGGAGCTGACGGCGCTCACGCGTCCCGAGGCGCTGCGGCTGCTGGCTCTCGGCGGTCTGGAGGACGAGCGCGCCGATGCGGTCGTCGACTGGGCCGATGGCTCGCCGCTGGCATTGACGCTGGCGGGCGAGACGGCCGCCGTCGACGCCGACTGGACTCCGGAGAAGGGTCTGGAGCGCCCGGAGCTGGTGCGGCTGCTGCTCCGCCGGCTGGCCGACACCGAGCTCGGCCGCGTGCGGCTGTCCGTGCTCGGGGTCGCCGCGATCGCGCGCGTGACGACGGCCGAGCTGCTGCGTGTGGTGATCCCCAGCGCCGACCCCGAGATCGAGTTCGCCGCGCTGCAGACGCTGACGTTCGCCGAGCCGCTCGGCGACGGCATCACGATTCATGAGCTGGTTCGCAAGGCACTGCACGCCGACCTCCGGCGCCGCGAGGGCGTTCTGGAGCGCGAACTGCGCCGGCGGATCGTCGACTACCTGTTCGAGCGCGCCACCCGGGGGGAGACGTTGCTGGCGATCGACATGGCCCACCTGATCGAGAACGAGGCGATTCGGTGGGGGTTCGGCTGGGAGGGCAGCGTTTCCTACCGGATCGACGACGTCCGGCCGGGCGACGCCGAGCAGGTGCGCGCCTGGCTGGCGAAGCTTCGATACCCCGACTACTGGGAGCTGACGCAGGCGTTCTTCGAGCAGGTGCCCGAGCGGATCGCCGTCGCGCGCGACGCGGACGACCGGCTCTGCGGCTACACGATCACAATGAGTGCGGCAAACGCCCCGCCGATCGCCGAGCGCGACCCGCTGATCGGGCCACGCCTGGCCCACGCCCGCCGCGAGGCGCACCTCGGCGACTCCGTTCTGTGGCGCGACTCCGTCGACTTCACCGGGGATCCCCGCGGGCGGGTGCAGGCGATGCTCGGCATGAGCGGGGTGTTGCGCTCCGGCGTCGCCAATCCACGCTTCGCCTATCTCCCGATCAACCCCGGACGGCCCGGCGCGTTGCGCTTTGCCCAGGCGCTCGGGGCCCAGCACCTGGAGCAGCTCGACTGCGCCATCGGCACTCAGCAGATCCAGTGCTACCGCATCGACTACGGGCCCGGCGGGCTGTTCGCGGCGATGCGCGCCGTCGTCTACGCCGAGCTCGGCCTGGCCGTGGCGGAGCAGACCCGCGGCGCGTCGCCGGACGTCGAGTCGGTGCGCGAGGCGCTGCGCAACTTCCGCTTGCCCCACGAGCTGGCCCGCAGCCCGATGGCCAGCGGCTCAACCCAGGACGAGCGCGCGGAATCGGTGCGCGCGGTGCTCCGCGCGGCGGCCGGCCGTGCGTTTGGCGACAGCGAGAACGAGAAGCTGCTGCAGCGCGTGCTGATCCGGGGCTACATCGATCCGGCGGTCAGCCACGAGCAGGCGGCGATCGACCTGTCGCTGAGCCGAGCGGCGTACTTCCGGCGGCTCAGGGCAGCGGCCGAGCGGCTCGCCGAGTACCTGAATCAGTCGACCTGAACGCTGGCGGCGAGCGCGATCGGCTCGCCCTCGGCGGCGTCCGGATCCGCCGGCGATGATGGCGGCGCCTTCTCGCGCCGCAGCGCGAAGCCGAATGCGACGATCGCGGCCGCGGCCTGGACGCCGAGCACGGTGAAGGCGAAGGCCGACGGCTTGCGCGAGGCGTGGATCAGCAGAATCGGCTCGGCGACGGCGACGGCGCCGACAACGACCAGGAACCACGTGTGCTTCAGCGCCAGCATGTACTGGATCGCCAGGTACGTGCAGGCGAGCACGGAGAACGCCAGGCCCAGCGGGAACAAGGCATCGGAGGCCCCGGACTTGCTCGCGCCGAAGACGCTCTTAATCAGCAGATGCGATGCGCCGCCGAAGATGAGCAGCACCGGGACGGCGCAGACGAGCACGATTCCCAGCGCCTTGAATAGCACCGAGCGGGTGTCGAGACCGGCGGCGCGGCGGCGCGAGACCTCGGGAACGAGGTAGAAGCCGGCGCCGATGGCCACCCAGATCAGCACCTTGGCCGCGACGGCGACGGCGGCGTACGAGGTCGCCGCGTGCGATCCGAACCGGTGCTTGGCGGCGATGATGTCGATGTTCTGGAGGACGGCGATCACGACGAGGCCGGCGATCGGCGCGCCGGCGCGCTGCACGTGCTTCCACAGCGACACCGCCGCGCCGGGCGGGATGTCGGACGGCGGCGCCGTCTCGGCGTGGTGGGCGACGGCGTAGCGGTTCAGCTGGACGATGCAGTAGAGCGACATCGCGATATACGAGATCAGCGAGCCGATGTACGCGCCCGTGACACTGAAGGGGATGGCGAGGATCGCCCCGCCGATCAGCCGTGCGCCCTGCTCGCCGATCAGGCTGAGGCCGACGCTCTTGTAGTCGCCGACGCCCTGGAGCGCGCCGCGGAGCAGCGAAACCTCCAGGTACAGGCAGCCCGCCGGGATCCCGAAGGCGGCCGCCCATGGGTAGTGCTTCACGCCGACGGCGTCGGCGATCGGCTGGCGCAGCAGCACCGAGACGACGGCCAGGACGCCGGTGACGATCATCATCGTCCGCGTCCACGACCGCGTCGTCGCGATCAGCTTGTCGCCGAGCCCGAGATGCCCAAGGACACCCTCGCGCGCGGTGGCGACCTGCATCGCCTGCCCGGCCACGGTGAGGATCAGCAGGTAGCTGATCAGGGCTCCGAGCGAGCCATAGTCGGTCAGCTCGCGCGCGAACACGACGGTCGAGACGAGCGCGATGACGTTGTTGGCGATCATCGCGCCGGCCAGGCCCGCCGCCTTGCCGGTATCGGATCCGCGCAGGCCGGCGATCGCGGCCTGCCGGCCGTGGGGGTGGCGGAGCGACTGCAACAGCGCGGTTGCGCGCGCCGCCGCAGAATCGGTGGCAGGAGCGGACATGACCCCGCCCCACGGTACCGAACCGCGAGAAAGCGCCCTGTGCGGCGAGTTCCGCCCGGCCGGCCGGGCGCATGGCTCTCGCCGGCCCGCGGCTTTAGAGTTCGCGGGCGATGAGTAGCCGAGGAACAGTGGCACTGGTGCTGGCCACCGTGCTGGCCGGGGTCGGGGCGCCGATCGCGGACGCGGCGCCGACGGGCACCTCGACGGGCATCCCGCAGCTCCTCACGCCGGTTCCGCCGACACACCTCCAGGCGACGCCGACGCCCACCACCACGACGACTGGGACGACGGCGACGCCCGCCCCCGCCACGCCCCCGGCGCCGCTGCCGTACACCGGCATGAACGTCGAGCTGGAGCTCGGTCTGGCCGCCGCGCTCGTCGGCGGCGGCATCGCCGTGGCGGCGGTCGGCCGCACCCGCCGCAGGTAGCCCGTGGCGGTGCGCACCGCGGAGACCCTTGGTCCCGAGGAGACCGAGCGGCTCGGCGCCGAGCTGGCGCGCGAGCTGCGTCCGGGCGACGTCGTGCTCGTCGAGGGCGAGCTCGGGGCCGGCAAGACGACGCTCGTCCGCGGCGCGTGCCGGGCGCTCGGCGTCACCGCCGTCGTCACGAGCCCGACGTTCACGATCGGGCAGCGCTACGCCGCGGGCGCGGCCGTGGTCTCCCACCTCGACCTCTACCGCGTCAACGACCTGAATGACGAGGATCCCGATCTGCTGGCCGACTACCTGCGTCCCGACGCGATCGCCTTCATCGAGTGGCCGCCGGAGTCCGCGGCCGAGCTCGCCGGTCTCGGTCGGATCGCGGCGCGAGTGAAGCTTGCGCACGCCGGGGGAGACCGCCGAACGGTCGAGATTATAATCTCATCGCCAGGTGGCAAGATCGAGGGACCGTCGTGAGGATTCTCGGACTCGATACCGCCACCCGCGCCACCGTGGCGGCGCTCTGCGAGCTCGACGGCGGCCGGCTCGTGGCGCACGTCGAGTGTCGCGACGATCCGCCCCCCGGCAGCCGCCCTTCTCACAGCGCACGGGCGATCGAGCTGATGCTGGCGGCGCTGGAGCGCTCGGACACGGCGTGGGAGGAGGTCGAGCGGATTGTCGTGGGCGTCGGGCCCGGCACGTTCACCGGCCTGCGGATCGGGATCGCCACCGCTCGGGCGCTGGCGCGCGCGCGCGGGATCCCGCTCGTCGGCGTCTCGAGCCTTCAGTCGCTGGCGGCGATGGCCGCGCCGGCCGCGGCCGCGGACGGCGTCGGGCGGGTCGCCGGGGTCATCGACGCCCGCCGGGGTGAGCTGTTCGCCGCGGCGTGGGAGCTGGCCGACGCCGGCGTCCCCGGGCGGGCGGCGGCGCTCGAAGCCAAGCCGTACGCCCCGGCGGCGCTGGCCGAGGCGCTCGGTGGCGTTCTGGCCGTCGGTGACGGAGCGATACCATCTCGGGAGCTTCTGGAGAGCCATGGGGCAGTCGTGCCTCCGGACGATTCGGAGCTTCACAGAGTCTCGGCGATCGGTCACTGCCGGCTCGGCGCAGCGATCGACCCGGGCGCCGCGGGAGCGGTCTCCCCGGCCTACCTGCGCCTTCCCGATGCCGAGCTGTCCCGCCGACTTAGATGACGACTACCCCGCCGCTGACGATCCGACCCCTCGCGTACTCGGATCTCCCGCAGGTGATCTCGATCGAGCGCCGCTCGTTCGCGACGCCGTGGTCGCTCGCGATGTTCGTGCTCGAGCTCTCCAAGCCATCCGGGATCTGCCTGGCCGCCGTGCGCGGCCGGCACCTGCACGGCTTCCTCATCTGCTCGCGCTACGAGGAGACGTGGCACGTCATGAGCATCGCCGTCGATCCGCCCGTCCGTCGCACCGGGGTCGCGGAGGCGATGCTGCGCGAGTTGCTCGCGCGTGCCGGTGACGAGCAGGCGTACACCCTGGAGGTCCGTACCTCCAACGCACCCGCGATCGCGCTGTACGAGCGGTTTGGCTTCAAGAGCGTCGGGCTGCGGCCGCGGTACTACGCGGACACCGGCGAGGACGCGATCATCATGTGGCGCACGGCGGAAACCCAGTCCGCGTCAGGCGCGGCCGGATGACCATCCTCGCGATCGAGACGAGCTGCGACGACACATGCGCCGCGGTGCTCGACGCCCGTACGGGGGAGATTCGCGCCAACGTGATCTCCTCGCAGGGCATCCATGACCGCTACGGCGGCGTGGTGCCGGAGATCGCCTCCCGCCAACACCTGGACCTGCTGATGCCGGCGGTCGACGACGCGCTGAACCGTGCCGGGGTCACGCTCGACGAGATCACGCTCGTCGCCGCCACCCGCGGGCCGGGACTCGTCGCCGCGCTGCTCGTCGGCTTCTCGGCGGCGAAGGCGCTGGCCGCCGCGCGCGAGCTGCCGTTCGCCGCGGTCGACCATCTCCACGGCCATCTCGCCGCCGGCTTCATCGGACCGGCTCCGTTCGAACCGCCGTTCGTCAGCCTGATCGCCAGCGGTGGCCACACGATGCTGGCGCGGGTGGAGGACCACGGCCCGGCCTATGAATTGCTCGGGCAGACGCTCGACGACGCCGCCGGCGAGGCGTTCGACAAGGGCGCCCGGATGCTCGGCCTCGGCTACCCCGGGGGCCCGGCGCTGGAGCGACTGGCCGCCGGCGGTGACGCGGAGGCGTTCGCCTTCCCGATCGGCGGACGCCGGGCCGACAGCCTCGATTTCTCGTTCGCCGGGCTGAAGACGGCGCTGCTGTACAAGATCCGAGACCTGGGGGAGGCCGACACCGAGCGGCGGCGCGCCGATCTCGCCGCCTCCTATCAGCACGCGATCGTCGAGGCGCTGGTGCTGCGCGTGGAGCGGGCGCTGACCCGGACCGGGCTGCAACGACTGGCCATCGGAGGCGGCGTCGCGGCCAACGGCCCGCTGCGCGAGCGCCTGTCGGCGCTCGGCGTCCCGATCGACGTGCCGCCGCGGGAGCTGTGCACCGACAACGCCGCGATGATCGCCAGCGCGGCACGGTACGTCCCCGCGATCCGGTTTCCCGGCTACGTCGGCCTCGACGTCTATGCCTCCGGAGAGCGAGCCCCGGTGTGAGGTCGGTCGTGCTCTACGGCCGGCCCGGTTGCTGCCTGTGCGACGACGCGCGCGCCGTGGCCCAGCGGGTCCGCGCCCGCGTTCCGTTTGCGCTTGACGAGATCGACATCGAGTCCGACGACGCCCTGCACCGCGCCTATCTGGAGCGGATCCCCGTGCTGACGATCGACGGCGTCGAGGCGTTCGAGCTGTTCGTCGACGAACGCGAGCTGGAGCGGGCACTGGCCGCAGGGTGAGCAGCGTGCGGTCCATCAGTAGAGTGCGTTGAGGATGAGCTATACGGTCGGCGCTTCAGAGGAAGGCGCGGAGCCGAGCATCGACAAGCCGGGGGAAAAGCTGTCTCTCGGGGTAGCCGCGCGGTTGTCCCGCTACCTTCAGGTGCTCACGCAGGCGCGAAAGATGGGCAAGGACACGATCTCCTCGCAGGAGCTCGCCAGCTACACGCACATCAACTCGACCCAGATCCGCCGCGATCTGTCCGGCTTCGGAAAGTTCGGCAAGCGCGGCGTTGGCTACAACATCGACTCGCTCGTCTCCCAGATCCGGACGATCCTGCGCACCTCGGGACAGCACAACATCGCCCTGTTCGGCGCCGGTCATCTCGGCATCGCGATCGCCTCGTCGGACATCTTCGCCGACCATGGCTTTCGCGTCGTGGCAGTGTTCGACCGCGATCCCGAGAAGGTCGGCGCACAGATCGGGGCGCTGACGGTGCGCGACAGCAGCGATCTGTCTGCCCTGGTCGACGTGGACGAGATCGTCGTCGCCGTCCTCGCCGTGCCCGCGGCGGCCGCCCAGGCCCTCGCCGACGAGCTGGTCGAGGTGGGGGTGAGGATCATCTTCAACTACTCCGAGGCACTCCTGCAGGTACCGCCCGAGGTGACCGTGCACACGTCCAGCCCGGCCGTCGATCTGCTGTACGCGCTGTACTTCTATCTCACGTAAGAGCTTCGACCACGGCTTTCTCGCTCTGCGCTGCAGCGCACCGCCGGTATGGAAACGGACATCGACCTGGACAACGCCCACGCGGCCTTCGAAGCCTCGACCGACTTCACCGTCGGGCTCGAGGAGGAGTTCGCGATCCTGGACCCGGCCGAGCTCGGGCTGGTGGCGCGTTACGGTGAGCTGGCGCAGGCGGCGGCCGGCGACCCGGTCCTGGCCGAGTCCGTCGCCGGAGAGCTGATCGCCTCCGAGATCGAGATCCGCTCGGGCCGCGGGGAGACGCTGGCGGCGGCGATCGCCGCCCAGCGCGATCGGCGGCGGCGGTTATTCGCGCTCGCCACCGAGCGCGGCCTGGCGCTCGGCTCCACGGGCACGCACCCGTTCTCGGACTACCGCGCGCAGCAGATCATCGACACCGAGCACTACCACCGGGTCGAGGACGGCCTGAAGTACGTCGCCTGGCGCAACAACACGTTCTCGCTCCACGTCCACGTCGGAATCCGCGGCGCCGATCGCGCCGTCGCGGTGTGCGACCGGCTGCGTCCGGTGCTGCCCGTGCTCCTGGCCATCTCGGCCAACTCTCCCTTCCTCGACGGCCAGGACTCCGGGCTGCACAGCGCCCGCACCCAGACCTTCACGCGCAGCTTTCCGCGCTGCGGCGTCCCGGACCCGTTCGGCGACTGGACCGAGTACGCCCGCTACATCGATTTCCTGATCCGCACGCGCTCGATCGTCGAGTTCACGCAGGTGTGGTGGTCGGTCCGGCCGCACTTCAGCTTCGGGACGGTGGAGGTCCGCATCTGCGACGCCCAGTCGACGGCCGCCGAGTCCGAGGGCCTGGCCTCGCTGATCGTCGCCTGCGTCGCGCAGGCGGCGAGGGAGCTCGACGAGGGCACCCCACGGGCGGACCTGCCGGGCCGGCTGATCGAGGAGAACATGTGGCGGGCGATCCGGTACGGCCTCGACGGCGAGCTGCTCGACCTCCGGCGGGTCGAGCCGTATCCCGCGCGCGAGGCCGTGAGCCGCCTGCTGGAGTGGACCGAGCCGGCGCGTCGCGAGCTCGGGATCGCAGTGTCGCTGCCGGCCCTCAACGGCGCTCAGCGCCAGCGTGCCCAGCTGGCCGGCGGCATGGGGATCCGCGAGGCCTACGCCGCCGTCGTCGCCGAGACCCGCGAAACTTATGCCGAAGCCATTTCAGGAGCCGCCGACGTCGCATAGCGCTCGGCGAGAGGAGGTACATGAGCACGATGAGCACGACAGAGCCCGAACCGACCGAGGAAGAGCTGCGCGCCGCCTACGAGGCCGAGCTCTCGAGGATTCGCGTCGAGCACATCCTGCTGGAGCAGGTTGTGACGCTGGTCAACCTCGGGATGCGGCGCACCGGGCTGGCCCCCGGCACCGAGAACGAACGCGATCCGGGCCAGGTCCAGCTGGCGATCGAGGCGATCCGGGCGCTGGTCCCGCTGCTGGAGACCACGGCCCCTGAGCAGGTGGGGCCGATTCGCCAGGCCCTCTCGCAGTTGCAGCTGGCCTACGTGCGGATCGGCGGCGCGCCGGCCGACGCCGGTGCGCCCTCCTCAGACCAGCCGCCGTCCCCCACGCCGCCGTCCGCGGGGGCGCCTCCGCCCCCTCCGGCCGAGGCTCCGGCGGACCCGGCGAAGCCCGGCGACCCCGGTCCCGCTCAGCGCAGCGGGCGTCTGTGGGTGCCCGGCATGGACCGGTGAGGGCGGCGCGTAAGCGTCTGCTCACCGAGATACGTCCGACGGGAGGGCCCGGTACACTCCCGCGCCGTCGAAGGACTGGGCCTCCACTCGCATCGCTGGGTGGCGGCCCTTCGTAGTTTGAGGAAGCAGCCACGCGCTTCCAACTCAACTGGAGAGATCCCCGGAGGGTATTCCTTGTCTAGCTTCCTGACGCATCACGGCGACGTTGTTGCGCTCGTCTGTGCCGGAGCAGCGATCCTCTACGGTGCCCTGACCTCGCGAGTGTTGCTCGCGTTGTCGCCGGGCAACGAGAAGATGCGCTCGATTTCGGCCGCGGTGCAGGAGGGCGCATCCGCCTACCTGAACCGCCAGTACACGACGATCGCCGCCGTCGGCGTCGTTGTCTTCATCGTCCTGATCCCGCTGCAGAACATCCGCGTCGCGATCGGCTTCGCGATCGGTGGGCTTCTCTCGGCAGCCGCTGGTTACATCGGCATGAACGTGTCGGTGCGCTCCAACGCCCGCGTCGCCGAGGCGGCCCGCGGGGGCGTGCGCAAGGCGCTCGACGTCGCGTTCCGCGGCGGCGCGGTGACGGGCCTCCTGGTTGTCGGGCTCGCGCTGTTCGGCGTAGCGGGTTACTACGGCGTACTGACCTGGATCGCCGGCGAGAGCACCAAGAGCGCGGTCGACGCTCTGATCGGCGTCGGGTTCGGCGGCTCGCTCGTCTCGGTGTTCGCCCGCCTCGGCGGCGGCATCTTCACCAAGGCGGCCGACGTCGGCGCCGACTTGGTCGGCAAGATCGAAGCCGGAATTCCCGAGG
>DASZLC010000147.1:0-46886 GCA_035552615.1 Solirubrobacteraceae bacterium | reverse complement strand
TGCAGTCCCGCCGCGGTGAGAATGGCGCGGAACTCGGCCTCGGTGAGCGCCCCGGCGATGCAGCCGGTCCAGGCCGCCATGTCTGACTTCGTCTGCTCGTCCATGTCAGGGTCCGCGATCACGTCGGAGATCGCGAACCGGCCGCCCGGCCGCAGGACGCGAGCGGCTTCGGTGATCGTCTTGGGCTTGTCGCCGGAGAGGTTGATCACGCAGTTGGAGATCACGACATCGACGCTGGCGTCGGGCAGGGGCATGTCCTCCAGGTAGCCCTTGACGAACTCGATGTTCGTCACGCCGGCCTTCGCGGCGTTGGCGCGGGCCAGCTCAAGCATCTCGTCGGTCATGTCGAGACCGATCGCTGTGCCGCCCGGGGCGACGCGTCGCGCGCTGATTAGCACGTCGGCCCCGGCGCCGGAGCCGAGGTCGAGCACGGTCTCACCTGGCTTCAGGTCGGCGACCGCGGTCGGGACGCCGCAGCCGAGCGACGCCTCGATCGCGCCCTCGGCGGCGTCGGTGTCCTGCTGCTCATACAGCGATGCGCCGAACACCTGGTTGCCGCGCTCGTCGCTCGTGCCGACCTCGCAGCCACAGGCACTCTCGGTCGCGCCCGCGGCTGCGCGCGCGGCCGCGGCGTACCGTTCGCGGACGACTTCGCGGACATCGGCGGGGTCCTGCTCGGCGCCGGCGGCGCACCCGCAGCTGCTCGACTCCGGCGTGCAGCAGCCAGTTTTGTCCTCCGGCTCGCAACAGGTCGCCTGCGCCTCACTGCTGCAGCAGGTCGAGTCAGGCGTCGGGGTCAGCTCAGCCATGCGGACAGCTCCTTCAGGGATTCGGGGATCACGTAGTAGTAGGCCCACAGCCCCTCACGCTCGGAGCCGACGATCCCGGCCTGGCGCAACACCTTGAGGTGATGAGAGACGGTCGGCTGGGAGAGATCGAACAGCGGCACGAGCTCGCAGACGCAGACCTTGCCGGCGTGCTTGCGCAGCACGTCGACGAGCTGCAACCGGACCGGGTCGCCGAGCGCCTTGGCGACCTGGGCCATCCGCGCTGCCTGCTCGCGTTCGACGTCGGGGTACACGACTGGTTGGCAGCACGGCTGACCGGGCGAGCGCTTCGTCTTCGGGGTCAGTTCCAAATCGATGCTCATCTATATACAAATACTGATTGAAGTGACGATTGTCAATGCGTAGAATCGGCCCCACGTTGAACCGGATTGCCGTCATCACCGACATCCACGGCAACCTGCCCGCGCTGCAGGCGTCGCTGGACGCGATCGACCAGATCGGCATCGAGCGGATCTACTGCGGCGGTGACCTCGTCGGCTACGGGCCTCACCCGAACGAGGTGTGCGCGCTGATCGAGGATCGCCAGATCCCCACGATCTACGGCAACTACGACTACGCGATCGGCCGCGAGCTCGAGGACTGCGGGTGCGCGTACGTCACCCAGCACGACCGCGAGCTCGGTCAGCAGTCGGTGGCGTGGACGCTCGCCAACACGAACGAGCGCGCCAAGGCGTTCATGCGCGGCCTGCCGTTCGATCTGCGGTTCGAGCTTGGCGACGTGCCGATCCACCTGGTGCATGGGTCGCCGCGGAAGGTGAACGAGTACCTGTTCGAGGACAAGCCGGCCAGCCTGTACGAGCGGCTCGCCGCCGCGGAGGAGGCGAAGGTGATGGTGTTCGGGCACACCCACACGCCATGGCTCCACACCTACGGCGGGGTGCTGTTCGTGAACTGCGGATCGGTCGGTAAGCCGAAGGACGGCGACCCGCGATGCGCCTTCGCGATTCTGGAGCTCGACCGCGCGGGGAACGTGCAGGTCTCGATCGAGCGGGTCCCGTACGACGCCGAGGCCGTCGCGCTTGAGGTCGAGGCGGCGGGGCTGCCCGGCGAGTACGCCGAGAAGCTCGTCGCCGCCGCCTGAGCGCCCACCGACAGTGATGACCCAAGCTCCGCTCCCACGGCGCGTGTTCGCCGAATTGCTCGGATCCGCATTCCTGGCGGCGCTCGTGATCGGCTCAGGAATCGCCGCCCAGCAGCTCTCACCCGGCGACGTCGGCCTCGAGCTGTTCGAGAACGCCGCCGCGACCGCCGCCGGCCTGTTCACGATCATCCTGATGTTCGGACCCGTATCCGGCGCGCACTTCAACCCGGTCGTCTCGCTCGTCGACGCCAGCTTCGGCGGGATCTCCTTCCGCGACGCCCGCGCCTACATCCCCGCGCAGATCACCGGCTGCATCCTCGGCGCGCTGGCAGCCAACACGATGTTCGCCGACTCCCTGATCTCAATCTCGACCAAGCACCGCGCCAGCCCCGCGCACCTGTTCTCGGAAGTGATCGCCACGCTCGGGCTGCTGCTCGTGATCTTCTCCCTGGCCCGCACCAAACGCGGCGCCGCCGCACCCGCCGCGGTCGGCGCGTACATCGGCGCCGCCTACTTCTTCACCAGCTCAGCCAGCTTCGCCAACCCGGCCATCAGCATCGGCCGGATGTTCTCCGACACGTTCGCCGGGATCGCCCCGGCTTCGGCGCCCGCCTACATTGTCGCGCAGCTCGTGGGCGGCGCCGTCGCGATCGCGATCATCAGAACCCTGTATCCCGACGTCACCGCCGAGCAGGCCGCCGACGTCGTCTTGCCCCACAGCGGCCGCCCCAGTTGATTGTGAGAGTCTGCCGCTATGGACAGCATGGAGCCGACCCCGCGCGTGGCGATCATCGGCGCCGGGATGTCGGGCCTCTGCATGGCCGCGAAGCTGAAGGCGGCGGGGATCGAGACGTTCACGATCTACGAGCAGGCCGATGCGTTGGGTGGAACGTGGCGCGCGAACACCTACCCGGGACTGACGTGCGACGTCCCGTCCCGGTTCTACCAGTTCCGCTTCGCGCCGAATCCCGGCTGGACGCATTGGTTCTCCACCGGGCCGGAGATCGCACGGTATTTCGACGACGTCGCCGATCGGTTGCGGATCGGCGATCACGTCGAGCTCGCCAGTGAGGTGACGAGCGCGCGGTTCGAGGACCCCGTGTGGCGGGTCGCGCTGGCCGACGGACGCGAGCTGACCGTCGATTTCGTGATCTCGGCGTGCGGGGTGCTGCGCGTCCCGCGGTATCCGAGCATTCCCGGGCTGGAGTCATTCGCCGGAGCGGCGTTCCACTCCGCCCGCTGGGATCACGACGTGCGCCTGCCGGGGCGGCGCGTCGGGCTGATCGGCACGGGCTCGACGGGCGCGCAGATCGTCGGGGCACTCGGCGGTGTCGCGGGCGAGCTGACGCTCTTCCAGCGCACCGCTCAGTGGATGCTGCCGATGGTCAACCCGCGGTACTCGCGCCTGACGCGGGCGCTTCACCGTCGCTTCCCGCGCTTGGACCGCTTGGCCTACGACCGGTGGCGCCGGGCGTTTGAGTTCGCCGCCCAGGGGCTGACCGAAGCAGGGTGGCGCCGCTCGTCGGTCCAAGCGCTCTGCCGCCGCCATCTGCAATCGGTGAAGGATCCAGAGCTGCGACGCGCATTGACACCCGACTACGAACCGATGTGCAAACGGCTCGTGGTCTCCTCACGGTTCTACCCGGCGATCCAGCGCGACGACGTCACGCTCGTCACCGAGCGGATCGATCACATCGAGCCGGCGGGGATCGTGACCGCCGACGGGACCGTGCACGAACTCGACGTGTTGGTGCTCGCCACCGGGTTTGACGCGCACGCCTACGTGCAGCCGATCGAGCTGACCGGACGCGACGGCGTGACCCTCGATGGGGCATGGGAAGGCGGCCCGAGGGCGTACATGACCGTCGCGCTCCCCGCGTTCCCCAACTTCTTCATGCTGATGGGACCGCACAGTCCCGTCGGGAACTACAGCCTCACCGAAATCGCCGACACCCAAGCCGAGTACATCACCGAGTGGATCGGCCGGTGGCAGGCGGGGCGCTACGCCACGGCCGCCCCGACGCAGGCGGCGACCGACCGATTCAACGCGGCGCTGCGCACGGCACTCCCCGGGACGGTCTGGGCGACCGGCTGCAACAGCTGGTACCTCGACCAGGACGGACTGCCCGAGCTCTGGGCGTGGGCGCCCCACACCCACCGCGAGATGCTGGCGACGCCGCGCCTCGACGACTACCAGATCACGACGTCAGCCCCGGAACCGACGCCGGCGTGATCACGATCAGCAGACCGAGCCCGACGATCGCCAGCGCCACCGGGAGATCGACGGCGGCCTTCGTGGGCAGGAGCTTCTGGGCGAGGACGAGGATGGCGATCACCGACATCCAGGCGACGCTCATGACGCCCCCCGCAACCAGCACGAGCATCAGCCCGATGCTCGAGCCCACGCAGCAGAGCCCGAACTCCAGCCCAGAGCGAACGCTCGCCTGGCAGCGCCGGCGGAAGTGCCGCTTGACCGGCGTCAGCTCGTAGACGCCCGCCGCCAGCGCCACCGCGCCCGCGATGGCCGTCCCGTGGGGTCGGTACACCGCGTACACCGCGACGCCGACCACCGCCCAAACCGCGAGGTAGGACCCGACGAACAGGGGCACAGCACGCACGCGGTCGCTGGCATGGGCGCGCCTCACAACCGCCGGGACCGCGCCAGGCAGCATCATCGCCGCCATCATCGCCGTCCACACGGCCACGAAGAACGCGAACGAGCCGAGCTGGGTCGCCACGCCCATGTCCATCCCGTTCATCTGCCGGACCGCGATGACCCACGCCGCCGCGGCCAGCCCGAGCGTGGCCGTCATCGCGGCTGTCGTCGCGGTTGTTCGCGTGCCTGTCATCCCCGTTATGAGATGACGGGCTCGACTTGCACGAGCGTTGCGTTCTCGCGCTCGATCGCCTTGACGGGACCGCCGCGCCAGCCCTCGGCCAAGGGCGCCGACATGGCATCGGGGAAGATCTCGTCCTCCCCGTTCTCCATCCCGTCGAAGATGCCGCGTGCCACTGCCTCCGGGGAGGACTTCGGAATCTCGAATTCGCGCGTCATGTCCGTGTCGACTGGCCCGAGCATCGCGGTATGGACGCTCACCCCGCGGCCGGCCAGGAGCGCGCGCCACGACTGCGAGAGCGCGAACGCCGCCGCCTTGGAGACCGAGTACGCCGGGACGATCGGCAGCACCGCCCAGCCGGCCAGCGACACCACGTTGACGATCGCGCCGCGAGATTCCAGCAGCAACGGCAACAACGCCTCGGTCACGCCATACGGACCGAACAGATTGACCGCGAGATGCTGCTCCAGCACGGCCCGATCGCTGAGGTCGTCGTACATCGCCAGGCCGGCGTTGTTGACGAGCACATCGAGCGAATGAACGGCCGCGGCCGCGGCCCGGATCTCCGTGGCGCTCGTCACGTCAAGCGTCACGGGCGTGACCCGTCCATCGCGGTGAACCAGTGGTTGGCGGGTGCCGGCGTACACCCGCTTCGCGCCCCGCCGCAACGCCTCCTCAACCAGCGCCTGGCCGATCCCACGATTGGCCCCGGTCACCAGAACCGTCTTGTCTGCGAGTGTCATCGAACATGCTCCTGTGTCGGTTACACCCCTATAGGCGTCCGACCGGGGCGGAACTGAGCGACGAATTCCGGCGGAGCGCTCCCGGGGCCGCAACACGAGCGACGAGACCCGCTACTCGATCGTTGTCCCCGCGTGGCCGGCACCCGCCGGGCCGTTGACGACGACCGTGTGCACGTTGACGAACTCGTGGATGCCGTGACTGGAGAGCTCGCGACCGTAGCCCGAGTCCTTCACGCCTCCGAACGGCAGGCGCGGATCGGAGGTGGTCATCCCGTTCACAGCCGTATGGCCGGCGTCGAGCGCCAGGGCGAGCTGCTGCCCGCGCGCGAGGTCGGAGGTCCAGACGTTGCTGCCGAGGCCGAAGCGTGTGTCGTTGGCCAGGCGGACGGCTTCGTCCGCGTCGGCGGCGCGGAGCAGCGGCGCTGCCGGGCCGAACACCTCCTCGGTCAGCACCGGCATCGCCGCCGTGACCTGGTCGAGCACGGTCGGCTCGTAGTAGAAGCCCGGCCGGTCGGGCGCCCGACCACCGGCGAGCACGCGCGCGCCCAGCGCCACCGACTCGCGGACCTGGCGCACGACAGCGTCGCGCAGGTCGCCGCGCGCCAGCGGACCGATGGTGACCGCGGGGTCGGTCGGGTCGCCGAGCCGCAGGCGCCCGACGTGCACGAGCAGCCGCTCGATGAACTCGTCGGCGACCCGATCCTCGACGATCATCCGCTTCGCCGCGATGCAGGACTGGCCGGCGTTCTGGAAGCGGCTGCGCGCTGCCCACGCCGCCGCGGCCTCGAGATCGGCGTCGGCCAGCACGACGAACGGATCGCTGCCCCCAAGCTCCAGCACCGTCTTCTTCAGCGCCCGGCCGGCGGCGGCCGCGACCGACCGCCCGGCGCCCGTCGAGCCGGTCAGCGTCACGGCGGCGACGCGATCGTCACCGATCACCCGGTCGCTGACCTCGGCCGTCCGTTCGGGGCTGACGACAAACACCGAAAACACCCCGTCCGGCAACCCGGCATCGGCGCCGACCTCAGCCAGCAACAGGGCGCACCCGGTCGTAGACGGGGCGTGCTTCAGCACGATCACATTGCCCGCAGTGAGCGCCGGCGCGAGCGCCCGCACGACCTGCCAGTACGGGAAGTTCCACGGCATGATCGCGAACAGGACCCCGAGCGGGACGTAGGCGACGAAGGAGCGCACCGCCTCCGTCTCGGCCGTCTCGCTCTCCAGCATCGCCGGGCCATGCTCGGCGAACCACTCGCACGTCCAGGCGCACTTCTCCACCTCGGCGCGGCTGTCGCCCAGCGGCTTGCCCATCTCCCGTGTGGCCATCATCGCCAGCTCGTCGCTGCGATCGCGCAGCGCGCCGGCCAGACGCCGCAGGGCATGTGCCCGCTCGGCGACGGGCGTGGCGCGCCAACTCGCCGCGGCGTCGTGCGCTCGCCCGAGCAGCCTGTCGAGCGCGTCGGGCGCCGTCTCGTCGTAGGTCTGCAGCGGATCGCCGGTCGATGGATCAACGGTGGTGACGCTCACGGGCTCCCCTCAAACCTACCGGTTCGCCGGTGGCTCAGGAACGGACGAGCACGATCGACGCGCCCAGATGTGCCTTGCCCTGGATCATGCCCATCTTGCTCCAGCCGACCCCGGCGGCCGCCCGGTCGACGCTGACGTTCGTCTCCAGCTGCAGCCGATCATCGCCGAGCCGCGTCGCCGTCACGGGTGCCTGCAGGGCGAGCTGGTTCTCGCGGATCTTCAGAGCGCCATTCAACTGGAGCCCGCCGTCCGCCGACGGTGTGAGCTCGAGCAGCGAGAAGGTCACCGTCGGGTGCTCGGCGACGTGGAAGAAGTCGGCCGAGCGCAGGTGGGTGTCGCGCTTCTTGTTCTTCGTGCTCAGTGTTTCGGCCTGGATGCGCAGCTCGCCGTGCACGTCGGCACCATGGATGTCGAGCTCGCCTTCGTAGGCCTGGAATGTGCCCTTGACCGGGATCAGGCCAAACGTCCCGCGCGCGCTGAACGTGAGGGTGCTGGCGGTGGGGTCGACCCGCCAGGTGCCCTCGGGCAGCGTGTCGACGGCGGTGGCTTCGGGTAGCGGCGGTGTGGACATGGCTGTGCCTTCCAGGAGAGGATCGGTTTCGGGCTTCAGTCTGAGATCGCAGCATAGCAGTCAAGCGGACCGGCGGTCCGGTTTGGCTGCTAGCGTCTGCGTCCGTGGACATCGTCGACCCTGGGGAACTGCCGATCGCCGGCGTTCGCCGCGAGCGCGCGGACGCGGCGGCGAACCGCGAGCGGATCTTGCGAGCGGCCACCCGCGTGCTGGCGCGCCGCGGCGCCGAGGGCACATCGATCGACGCGGTGGCAGCTGAGGCGGGTGTCGGGAAGGGCACGATCTTCCGCCGTTTCGGCGACCGCTCGGGGCTCTTCCAAGCGCTGCTGGACGAGCACCTCCGCGCCTTCCAAGACGCGTTCATGTTCGGCCCGCCGCCGCTGGGACCGGCGGCGCCCGCGCCGGATCGTCTCGCCGCGTTCCTCGACGGCCTGCTCGATCTGCTCGACGACCGGCTCGAGCTGATGCTGGCGCTCGCGCGAGACGGCCGCTTCCAGCCGCCGCTCGCCGGCTACCTCGCGCTCTCCGTGCATGTCGCCAGCCTGATCACCGAGATCCGCCCGACGCTCGACGCCCCTGTCACCGCGCAGCTGCTGCTGAACGCGGTGAACGTGAATCTGGTCCGCTACCTGCGCCGCGATGCCGGGGTGAGCCTGGCGACGATCAAGGCGTCGCTGCGGCCGCTGATCGCGGGATTGGCCCCGTCGGACTGACGCTCGTGCTGCTCTTCACGATCGGCGTGTACGGCTGGACCCAAGCGGCGTTTCTCGCCGCTCTGGACGACGCCGAGGTGCGACTTGTCGTCGACGTGCGCCAGCGTCGCGGCGTGCGGGGCCCGCAGTATCCGTGGGCCAACGCGCTGCGCCTGCAGGCGGCGCTCGGCGAGGCGCGCATCGCCTACGAGCACTGGCCGCAGCTGGCGCCGACGACCGAGCTTCGCCACCTCCAGTACGCCGAGGACGACCGCCAGGGGGTTGGCAAGCGCTCGCGCGTGGCGCTGGCCGACGCCTACGTCGACCGCTACACCCGCGAGATCCTTGATCGCGCCGATCTCGACGCGCTCGTGCGGCGCCTGCCGTCGGTCGGCGCTTCCGCCTTGCTGTGCGTCGAACGCGACCCGGAGGCCTGTCACCGCTCGCTGATCGCCGCCCGGCTGGCCGAGCGCTACGACGTCGACGTGGAGCATCTCCTGCCCTGACGCGCCGCGCCAGCGAGATCACAGCCCGACGGCGCGCAGCAGCGACCCGACCGCTCTGACGAGGCGCTCGGTGTCGAACCCCTCGGGGTCCTCGACGATCAGCCTCCCGAAGTACTCAGCGACACCGATCGCGGCATGTGCGGCGATCTCGGCGTCGAGGTCGTCAACGCGGAGCTGGCGGGCGCCCGCCTCCAGCAGCGTCCGCAGCCGCTGGCGCACCACCTCCCGATCGGACGCGATGCGGTCTCGCACGGCGGCTGGCATCGTGTCGGGCGCCAGCAGCACCGGCCGCCAGGTGGTCGGATCGGCGCGCACCGCCTCGGCCAGCCGCCGCACCGCCAGGATCAGTGTCGCGCCGGGATCTCCCCCATCGAGGTCCGTCGGGAGGGCCGCCGCGAGCTGGCCCAGCGCGCGCTGCTCCTGGCGGTCGAGCAACGCGTACAGCAGCGGGCCCAGGCCGGCGAAGACGCCGTACACGACGGGGCGCGTGACCCCGGCCTCGCGGGCGATGGCGTCGATCGAGATGCCGGCGTAACCGTCGCGGGCGATGATGGCGATCGCGGCGTCGAGCAGCTGCTCGCGGCGTTCCTCGGGCGGGCGGCGCGGGGTGTAGGGGCGTCGGGCGGTCGGCATCGGATCACTTATTTACAGTGGTGTAGTATTGCGGTATCGACGAGAAAGGGATGGTCATGGGACTTGGACTGCTGCAGCACCGGGACGTCGAGCCGCACGAGGATTACGGCTTCTTCGGGCCCGACTCTGTCACCTGGAAGGTGTGGACCTACCCGACCTCGGTGACTGTCGGCTTCCAGCGCTCGGTCGTCATCGAGGAGCTCGATCCCGCGCTGATCGCCGCCGTCGACGCCACCAGCGACGTTCGTTACCGCCCGCGCACACGGTATGACCGCACGTTGCGCTACTTCGCCATGGTCTCGCTCGGCGACACGCGCTCGGCGATCAGCGCCTCCAACGTGCTCGTGAAGGTCCACGCCAAGGCGGTCGGCACCGAGCCGCTCAGCGGCAACCGCTACGACGCCAACGATCCCCACTCGCAGCTGTGGATCCATCTCACGGCGTGGCACTCGATCCTGTACGCCTACGAGAAGTACGGCCCGGGCAAGCTCACGCCCGAGGAGGAGGCCGAGTACTGGGAGCAGTGCGCGGTCGCCGCCGAGCTTCAGACCTGCGACCCGGCCGACGTCCCGCGCTCGCGCGATGGCATCCGCGAGTACTTCGCGGCGATGCGCCCGAAACTGGCCGGCTCCGAGGCGGCCCAGTCGATGATGGACCACCTGCTGAACGCCGAGGTGATGCTGCCGCCGATGCCCGCGATCCTGCGCCCCGCCGTGTGGGTCAACAACCAGATCCTGCGCGCCGCCACGATCGCGACGATGCCCCGGTGGATGCGCAAGATGGGCGGCCTGCGCCAGCCCGCCTGGGTCGACGCGCTCGTCACCCCGGTGATGAAGTTGAGCTTCCGCGTCACCGCCGCCAACCCGCGGCTGATGCTGGTCCTGTTGCGGGTGCTCTCGCCGGGAACGGTCCCAATCGCCGCACCGGTGCTGCTCGGCGTCGCCCCCCACAACAAGGTCACGCTGACCCCGGCGCAGGCCCGCGAGCGCTACGGCGTGCTGCCGCCGGCCGAGGCCTACGCCCGCTTCCGGGAGCGAGTCGAGGCGCTGAGGACCGCCAAGGACGGCGGCGATGCACCGCCGACCGCCGAGCTGGTCGGCCCCGGGATCGAGGAGTCGCTGGCCATCCTCGGTCCTGTGAGCTAGCTGGGAGTACCGCATCGCGCGTCGCGGCGCGAAGATACTCGGGAGCTGTCCCCTGGGGCTCCTCTCGTTCGTCTCATGGGCACACCATCAAAGGAGGCCGCGATGCAGTACGCCCTGTTGATCTACTCCAAGCCCGACATGTATGACGCGCTCAGCCCGGAGGACTACCAGGAGGTTCATTCCGAGTACATGGCGCTGGCCGAGGTGCCGGGGATGGTCGGCGGCGAGCAGCTCCAGTCCGCGGAGACGGCGACGACGATCCGCGCCGACGGGTCCCAGACACTCACCACCGACGGACCGTTCGCCGACACGAAGGAGATCTTCGCCGGCTTCTACCTCTACCAGGCCGCCGACATCGACGCGGCGCTCGCCGTGGCGGCCCGGATCCCGGCGGTGCGTCTCGGCGGCGCCGTCGAGGTGCGCCCGATCGTGGAGATGCAGTCCTGATCGAGCAGGTCTTCCGCGAGCAGTGGGGGCGCGTGCTGGCGTCCCTGGTCGGCTTCCTCGGCGGCGATTTCGCGCTCGCCGAGGACGCCGCCGCCGACGCCTTCGCGATCGCCGCCGAGCGCTGGCCGGGCGACGGGATCCCGGAGAACCCGGGCGCGTGGCTGGTGAGGACGGCGCGCAACCGCGCCATCGACCGACTGCGGCGCGAGCGCGCGTTCGCGGCCAAGGCGCCGCTGCTGGCCCGCCAGGAGACCCTCGAGGAACCGGAGGGCGAAGACATGACGATCCCCGACGAGCGGCTCGAGCTGCTGTTCACCTGCTGTCACCCGGCGCTCGGGTTGGAGGCGCAGGTGGCGCTGACGCTCCGCACCTTGGGCGGGCTCGACACCGACGACATCGCCCGCGCCTTCCTGGTCACGCCGGAGACGATGAAGCGCCGGTTGACCCGAGCCAGGACGAAGATCAAGCTCGCCGGCATCCCGTTCGCCGTGCCGCCCGACCAGCTGCTGCCGGACCGGCTGGCCGCGGTGATGGCCGTGATCTACCTGATCTTCAACGAGGGCTACTCGCCCCCACCGACACGCACCGAGCTGGCCGGCGAGGCGATCCGCCTCGGCCGCGTGCTGGCGGAGCTGATGCCCGTCGAGCCCGAGGTGCTCGGGCTGCTGGGGCTGATGGAGCTCCATCATGCGCGCCGGGCGGCGCGCTTTGACGGCGCGGCGCTGGTGCTGCTGGCCGACCAGGACCGGGCGCTCTGGGACCACGACCAGATCGCCGCGGCGCGCGCCAGGCTTGACCGCGCGCTCGCCGCGGGTGGACGCGGGCCGTTCGTGCTGCAGGCGGCGATCGCCTCGCTGCAGAGCGAGCCCGTGCTCGACTGGGCCCAGATCGCCGCGCTGTACGCCGAGCTGTCGCGGATCACGGGCTCACCGGTGGTCGAGTGCAATCGCGCCGTCGCGGTCGCCGAGTCTGAAGGCGCGGAGGCGGGGCTGGCGATCCTCGACGGGGTGCCACTCGACGGGTACCGGTACCTGTTCTCGACGCGGGCCGAGCTGCTGCGGCGGCTGGAGCGCATCGAGGAGGCGCGAGCCGCATACCGGCGCGCGCTGGAGCTGACCGATGCCGGCCCCGAGCGGACGTTCCTGGAGCGCCGCCTCTCCGAGCTAGGCCAAGATTATAATATGAGCGGCTAGCCGCGGGGCGGCGGCCACGGGATCAGTGGCCGGCCGATCTCCCAGTGGTGGCCGTAAGGATCGACGACCCGTCCCATCCGCCAACGGTGCTGGTCTGCGACCGGGGCCGCCTCCCGCGCGCCCGCCGCCACGGCACGGGCGACCGCCGCGTCGGGGTCATCGACGATCAGCAGCATGCGGACGGTGCCGCCACCGACTGTCTCCGGGCTGTGGCTCCCGTGCTCGGGTGACTCGTCCGAGACCCAGAACGGGGCGCCGTCGATCGACAGCTGCGCGACGACGGCGGGGTTCTCCTCGGTTCCGCCGACGCGGTACGCCTCGACGGCTCCGAACGCACGCTGGTAAAACTGGATCGCCTCACGCCCGCGACGGACGGCCAGCTCGGGCACGATGCGGGCGCTCACGGCGGGCACGATAGCGCCGCGGTGTGCGGCTCGAACCCATGAACGAGGTCAACCTCTCCACGCCCCGCTCGCTCGGCCAGATCTTTGACCTGGTGGTCGTCAGCCATCTCCGGCGCCCTGTGCTGTTCCTGACGATGGCGCTGTCGGTGGTGGCGCCGTACACGCTGATCGTGCTCGCCGCCACCGGGGCCACGCCGCTCGGCGAGAGCCACGTCCGCGCCGAGACGATCCTGCTGATCGACATCGTCAGCTTCGCGCTCGTCGGCCCGCTCGTCTCGGTCCTGCACGTACACGCGCTGGCGCTCATCGGTGAGGGGACGCGGCCGAGCTTCGCCGCCGTCTACCGCCCGGCGCTGAAGGTGCTCCCGGTCGCCGCCGCGGCCCAGATCGTGGCCGGGATCGGGATCGGCGCCGGCATCGTCGTGTTCATCATCCCGGGGCTGATCCTCGCTGTCCGACTGGCCGTCGTGGCCCAGGTGGCAGCGATGCAGCGCACCGACTGGATGGGCGCGCTGCGCGGCAGCTTCGAGCTCACGCGGTCGAACGGATGGCACGTCTTCGGGGCATTGCTCGTCGCCGGGGTGTTCGAGTTCGCGCTGGCCGCGGCCGCCGAGGCGGTGGCCGGATCACACACCCACGTGCAGCAGGTCGTGCTGGCGATCGTGGTCGGGACGATCGGGCAGTCGTTCACCGCGATGACCGCGGCCGTCCTGTACTTCGACCTGCGCGCGCGTTAGGCGCGCGGCGTTAGCCCCGCTCGGCGAGCTGCTCGCGCAGCCCGTTCACGGTGCGCTCGGCACGAACCTCGATCCACGGCTTGACGATGCCCTCGAACGGCTTCAGCGCCAGTCCCGTCATCCGCGCCACGAACCGCACGGCGCTGCCGTCGTCGGCCGGGCTCACCTCGAATGCGATCTCGGCGCCGGTCCGGCTCGACCCCTTGCCCTTGATCGCGAACCGGGCCGGGAAGTCGAGATCGGTCACCGTCCACGCGATCTCCCCGGGCACGCCGAGGATCCGCACCCGGTGCGTGAAGCGGGCGCCTTCGGCGGCCCGCGCCGGCGGCTGGCCGACCCAGCCCTTGTGCAGCGCGAACCACTCCGGCCAGCGGGGGAGGTCGACGAGCACCTCGCCGACGCGGTCGGGCGGGGCCGGCAGCTCCAGGCGCTTGGCGATCTCGACGGCCATCGGCGGCATCGTAAATCGCGAACGGGGGTAACGTCGGGTCAATGACGACGCAGCTACTCACGCGGCCACTCGGCGAGCTGGAGGTCACCGTCGTCGGGCTCGGCTGCAACAACTTCGGCCGCCGGCTGGACGCCGACGGAACCCGCGCGGTGGTCGACTCAGCGCTGCAGACCGGGATCAACTTCTTCGACACCGCCGACATCTACGGCGGCGCCGGCGAGAGCGAGCGGCTGCTGGGGCTGGCGCTCCAGGGCCGGCGCGATCAGGTCGTGCTGGCCACCAAGTGGGGCATGGACATGTCCGCCGCCACACCGGGCTACCCCGATGCCGCGCCCGGCTCGCGGGAGTACATCCAGTTCGCGGTCCGGCAGTCGCTGGGCAGGCTCGGCGTCGACCACATCGATCTCTACCAGTACCACCGCCCGGACGGCGTGACCCCGATCGACGAGACGCTGCGGACGTTGCACGAGCTGGTCACCGACGGCATCGTCGGCGCGATCGGGGCGTCGAACTTCAGCGCCGCCCAACTGCAGGAGGCCGCCGAGGTCGCCGAGCGCGAGGGTCTGACGCCGTTCGTCAGCGTGCAGAACCAGTACAGCCTGCTGGAGCGCGAGATCGAGCGTGAGGTGACGCCCACCTGCCTGCGCCTCGGACTGGGGATCCTGCCGTTCTTCCCGCTGGCCAGCGGGCTGCTGACGGGCAAGTACCGCCGTGGCGAGGAGCCACCGCCCGGGACCCGTCTGCACGGCCGCGGGCAGGTGGCCGACGCGCGCACGTTCGACGAGATCGAGGCGCTGGAGCGCTTCGCCCAGGAGCGCGGCCTGAGCACCGTGGCCGCGGCGATCGGCGGCCTCGCGGCGCAGCCGGCGGTGACGTCGGTGATCGCCGGCGCCACGAAGCCCGAGCAGGTGCGCGCTAACGCCGCGGCGGCCGCGTGGGTGCCGAGCCCGGAGGACATCGCCGAGCTGAACGCGATCTTCCCCGGCCCGAGCGGCGTCTAGACGATCGATTGCACGGCGTCAGCCGCCGTGGGAGGAGCAGTGATGCGAGGCCGGCGGCGGCACGTCCAGCGCCGGATTGCGATCGAAGAATCCGTTGGGCTTCAGCATGAAGCCGATCGTCCCGACCGGCATCACCGGCCAGTCCTCGGGGCGCGGGATGTGGTGGTGTCCCATCGAGTACCACAGCACGACGTCCGTGTCCTCGGTCGAGCGGCCGGCCCGGATCCACTTCGGCAGCCCGTCGCCGCCGGGGCTCTGGTTCGGATACTCACCCGCCGCGAACCGTTCCGAAGGGTCGTACGGCGTCACCCACACGTGCCCGGTGATGAACCCGGCCCGCTTCGCCACCGACGAGTCGGGGTGCACGAAACAGGCGGCGTTGCCGCCGGGTTCGAGCTTGTAGGCCACCGGCGCGCCGAGCCCGTTGCGAACCGACGGGTTCACGATCTTCCAGTAGCGCGCGCTGGAGGGGTCGATCATCCGGCCGCTCTGGCGCTCCGAGGCCAGCACCGTCTCGTGCGGGCGGAAGGCGTTGCCCCACGGGTTCTCCGGGCCCTGCGGCTCGGCGGCGGTGTTCACCTCGACCACCGAGTTGCGCGGTCCGTCGACCATCATGTCGAGCCTGACGTTGAAGTAGTGCTGGTGGTACGGCGCCGTCAGTCCGGGCGCGACCATCGTCGCGTAGGGGGCCGGCTCGCCGGGCGCCACCGCGCCGGTGGAGACGATCCCGGTCAGCTTGACCTCGACCTCGATCGCGCCGTCCTGCTGGAAGTACCAGTAGTAGCCGTACTCGTAGTTGCCGACGGTCGCCACGAACGAGATCACCAGCCGACGGTTGCGACGGACCTCGGTCTCGCCGGTGCGCCAGTCGACGTGCTTCCACAGCAGCGACGCGTCCTCCTCGTGCAGGCAGACGGCGTTGCGCAGCACCAGCGGCTCGCCGGCGGCGTCGCACAGGACCGCGTCGAAGTAGCGGATCTCGCCCAGGCAGTCGCACCCCAGCTCCAGCGAGTTGGCCAGCGCGCCGATCCCGTACTCGCCGATGTCGAACGCGTTCTTCCACACGTGCGTGGGCGCCACCTCGCCGTACGGCACCACCATCTCCGAGAACGACCCGCGGTACATCACCGGCCGCAGCCGCTCGCCGTCCTCGTAGCCGACGTCGTGCAGCACCAGTCCCTCACGGGCGGTGAAGCCGATCCGGAGCCGCCACTTCTGCCAGCGAATCTCGTGCCCGTCGACGGTGAAGCTCGGCCCCTCGGGCTGGGTGATCTCGATCGGGCGCAGATCGTCGCGCAGCTCGCCCACGTACGTCGGTGTGTAGTTCCCCTCCTCCGGGGGCAGCGGGGTCACGCCATGATCCTCGATCCGCACCACCTCCATCTTGTTCAAGTCGACGAAGGCGATCAGCCCCTCGACCGGGCGCGCGTAGCCGTTGTCGCCCTCCTCGCTGCGAACCCACGCGAGCGCTCGGCAGAGCCGCGTCTCGACACCCAGCTCACCGCCGGCCGACCAGGGATCGATCATCAGCAACGAGGGATCGGTGATCCCGCGCTTGGCCAGCGCGGCGAGGTACTCGGGATGCCGCTTGAGCATCTCTTCGCATTCGACGAACTCCTCGGCCATGATCCGCGGCTGCACGCCCGGGAGGTGCGTCCACGAGGTGAGGGCCTCCGCGTCGAGCGAGACCACCGCCTCATGCACGGCGCCGTCGGCGCGATCCATCACGATCACGAACGCCTGGCGCTCGACCTGACCCGCTTCGGGCCAGGCCAGCACGTCCGCCTTCGGCGGCTCCAGCAGCTCCACCGTCGAGAACCGGACCGTCTCCGCGAGCCGGCGCTCGCCGCGGAGGATTGCCACCGCCCGCCTGATCTCCTCGGCGCTCAACGGCTCCAGCGGGTGCCGGCCGAGGCTCGGCTGCTCGCTCAGGGGTACGATCGTCGCATCGGTCATCGAAACCTCGCTGCTCGTCGTCGTGGGAAGAATGGCCGGCCCCGTCTCATGCCGCTGCCGCCGCCGGGAGCGGCGGCGCCTCCTCGACTGGGCCGTCGAGCACGTGTCGGCCGATCAGCCGATGCCGGTCGGCGTCGACGGCGCGCAGGTACAGGCCGATCCCGACGCCGATCAGGAACACGACGAGCACCATCCACGGGATCGCCTTGATGAAGAACGCCCCGCCGGCACCGGACAGCGCGGCGCGGTTGGCGATCAGCAGGTAGCAGGCGCCGATCATCGCCCCGCCGCCGATGATCGGGGCGAGCAGCGTGCGCCACCAGTGGAAGCCGTCGCGCGCCTCGGTCAGGAAGTAGCGGACGATCGCCGCCGACGCCAGGGCCTGCACGAACAGGATCCCGAGCACGCCGACGAGTGGGACCCATGTTCCGAGCTTCAGCAGCGCGGCGGAGTCGCTGGAGTCAGATGCGGTGAAGCCGACGATCCACAGCAGCACCATTACGGTGACCACCATGCTCGCGCGGTGTGGCGAGCCGTGCTCGTCGTGGGTCTTGGAGAAGGCCGAGGGCAGCAGCCGCTCGCGCGCCATCGAGAACATGTACCGCGCCGAGGTGTTGTAGAACGCGGTCGCGCAGGCGAACGAGCTGGTCACGATCAGCACCTTGAACGCGTCGGTCAGCGAGGCGCCGAAGTACTGGCTGGTCAGCGGGTAGAAGGCCGACTCGGTCTTGCCGGCAAACTGGGCGGCCACGGCCTGCGCCGATCCGGTCTGACCCCACCCGGTCACGAACATGTACGAGATGAACGTGTAGAGGATCCCGAGCCCGATCACCGAGATGTAGGTGGCCGGCCCCATCAGCTTCTTCGGCTGACGGGACTCCTCGGCGTAGTTGGGCGCCATCTCGAAGCCGACCCACGACCAGAAAGCGCCGAACAGCGCGACGCCCGCGGCCGCGGCGCCGAACACCTTGACCGCGGCGTGGTTGTTGAAGATCGCCCCCGGGTTGAAGGGCGCGGCGCTGAAGCCGTGCGCGCCGCCCTGGAACAGGATCGAGAGCCCCAGGACCGCCAGCGCGATCACCTCGCAGGTGAGGAACACCCCGAGCACCTTCGCGGTCAGCTCGATGTGGAACCACGACAGGATCGACATCAGCGCCAGCGCGACCAGCTCGATGATCCACGCCGAGACATTGATCGAGAAGAAATCGTGCAGGGTCGTGTGGGCGAAGTACCCGCACACGCCCAGCACGGCCGCCACGAAGGCGACGTAGCAGAGCCAGATCAGCAGGCCCGCGCCGGCGGCCACGGTCTGCCCCAGCCCGTGCGAGATGAAGCTGTAGAACCCGCCCGCCGCCGTGACCCGCCGGGCCATCGCCACGTACCCGACCGAGAAGATCGTCAGCGCGACGGTCGCCAGCAGGAACGCCGCCGGCGCCGCCGAGCCGCCGCCCTGCACGGCCACGGGCACGTTGAACAACATCGCCGTGATCGGCGCCGCGCCGGTGACGATCATGAACAGGACGCTCGGCAGCCCGACCGCGTCCTTGGCCAGGGCGCCCGTCTTCGCGGACGTGGCCGGCGAGGATTCCAGCGGTACGTCGGATGTTCCGGCAACTGATGCCATGTACGCGCCTCCATTCGGCAGCGGCGATCGCTGCTGCCGGCTCTGTGGTTGGCAGGTGTTCGTCGATGGGCCGCAGCATCGGGCCGTCGTCAGCGGCGGAACCAGGCAGGTGACGGGCCCGGTCCGGACGTCGAGGCTGTCAGCCGACCGGAGTCTTCCGAGCCACCTCGGACCTGTCATTGGCCCGATGGCGAGGAATCCGACTGGTCAATTGGCCATACCAAAAACCGCGGCGCCGCCGAGCCACTCGCGCCACCAGTCGAGCAGCGTGAACACGCGCCCGCGGACCTGCTCGGCGCGTGCCTCGACGCCGGCGGCGAACTCCGCCGGATCGCCGGCGTAGCGCTCGACCACCTCCGGCGATCCCGTCGCCCACGACCGCCAGATGGCCGGCGTCACCTCGGGATGGAACTGGAGCCCGAGGCTCCGTCCCAGCGCATAGGCGTGCAGGGCGTCGTCCGAGCGGGCGAGCTCGCGGGCCCCCGGAGGCAGCTCGATCGCGTCGAAGTGCCAGGCCAGCCACGGCCCGCGGAGCTCGGCGTGGACGCTTCCCGGACTCACCCAGCCGACCTCCGGCCGGGCCGCGGGCGCCACCGTGCCGCCGCCGGCGAGCGCCAGCGCCTGAGCGCCGAAGCAGATCCCCAGGATCGGCGTGCCGACGGCCAGCGCCGCCCGTAGCAGCGACACGTGGCGCGGGATCCACCGCGGCTCCTCGGCGTAGGCCGAGTGGCTGGAGCCGAGGGTGATGATCGCGGCGGGGGCGGCCGGGGCGGGCTGCGGGTCGGCGGTGGGCACCGTCGCCCAGGAGATCCCGCGCGCGCTCAGCCACTCGCCGACCAGGCCGGCCGGGTCGTCGTGCTGGTGCTCGAGCACGATCACCGGCCCGGGTTCCTCGACGCTCAGGGCGCTCCCCTCACTCCAGGAAGCCGCGAACGTAGCTCGCCGTCGCCTCGACGTGCTCGCGCATCGCCGCCTGAGCGGCGGTGGCGTTGCCGCGCTTGATCGCCCGGACAATCGCCGCGTGCTGCTCCTCGGAGTGGCGCAGCACCTGCTGCATCTGCGGGGTCGAGCCGAGCAGGTCGCTGAGTCGCAGCTGCGCCTGCATCACCGCGGCGGCGACCGACGACGAGCGTGCGACATCGGCGATCAGCAGGTGCAGGCGGCGGTCGGCGAACCGGTAGCTGAGCGGCGCCGGATCGGGCGGGTCCGATAGCGGCGCGGGATCGTCGCGGGCCAGGTCACCGTCGACCGCGTCGCGCGCGGCGGCGGGAAAGCTGACCTGCGGCGCGCTCGCCAGCACCGCCAGCGCGGCGTCGAGCCGCTTGCCGTCCTGCGCCGTGGCCCGCGTGGCGGCCAGCGCCGCCGCTCCGGGCTCGACCACCAGCCGGAAGTCGAGCGCGTCGAGCAGCTCGTCGCCCATCTCGCGCGCGAGTGCGCGCACCTGCGCGTCGGACTGCTGGGGCCGCCAGTCGAGCACGTAGGTGCCGCCGCTGCGCCCGCGGCGGGTCTTCAGGTAACCGGTCTGGGCCAGCGACCGCAGCGCCTCGCGCACGGTCGGGCGGCTGACCCGCAGGCGACGGGCCAGCTCGCGCTCCGACGGCAGCCGCTCGCCCGGCAGCAGCAGCCCCAGCTTGACCAGCCGCAGGATGCTCTCGACCGTCTCCTCGAAGACGTTGACCGAGCGCACCGGGCGCAGCACCGGCTCGCCCGCGGGCTCGAGCTCGGTCTGCCCGCCGACGGCGAGCCCGGCGGTGCCCGTCTCGCTCATCGCATCGAGGCGAGGCTGGGGGAGGCCGGTCGGGGCTCGCGCGGCTCGGCGCCGGGCTCGTGCGCGGCGGCGTCGTCGTCGAAGACAGCCGCCTGCTGCCGGCGCCGATGGACCACCGTCTCGAACACGTCGGGACGAGCGTAGTGGCCGGTGACGTCGAACATCAACCGCTCCTCCCGCACGCGCGAGAGCTCCGCGTCGGCGTACAGGATCGTGTCGGCCCCGGTCACCGGCGGCGCGATCCAGGCTCCGTCGGGGCCGGCGATCCCAGAGCCTCCGTCGAACGGCAGCGTCGGGTACTCGGCGGCGATCTTCGCGAGCATCGGGAAATCGTCCGGCGCATCGGATACCGACAGCAGACCGCTCACCGCCAGAGAGTACACGCGACCCTCCATTGCGATGAACCGCGGGATATCGGCCGTCAGCCCCGACCAGCCGGGCCAGGTGGAGACGTGGATATCGATGCCGTCGCAGTACAGCGCGTGACGCGCCTGCGGCATCCAGTTCTCCCAGCAGCTGAGACCGCCCACGCGCCACCCCTTGAAGTCGTGGGCGCGCAGCCCGTGACCGTCGCCGCGCGCCCACACCAACCGCTCGTCGTGGGTCGGGGCGAGCTTGCGGTGCGCGCCGACGATCCCGCGCTCGGGATGGATCGCCACCAGCGTGCAGAAGGTGCTGCCGCGCGCGTAGCGGGTCCCGCGCTCCGTCGCGCCGAGGAACACGAACGTTCCCAGGTCGGCGGCGGCCTGCGCGATCACCCGCAGCTCGGGTCCCTCCAGCTCGACGGCCGCCTCCAGGTAGCGCGCGTACGCCTGCTTCTGCAGCGGGTCGTCGAACGCGGCCCCGTTGGTCCGGCACACCCAGAACGGGTACCCGGACAGGAACGTCTCGGGCAGCGCCACGAGCTCGGCGCCGCCGGCCGCCGCGCGCTCGATCAGCTCCAGCACACGAGCGGTGGTACCGGCGCGGTCGAGCCAGGCCGCGCGGGACTGGATCGCAGCGATTCGCAGCTGGTCGTTCACCGTGGCGCTCCTCGCTAGTACATCTCGAAGTACTCGGTCTGCTCCCAATCGGTGACGTGCGAGAGGAAGCGGTCGAGCTCGTAGCGCTTGATCCGCAGCATGTAATCGACGAACGGCGCGCCGAACGCCTCACGGAAGAACGTGTCGCGGTCGAGCAGATCGACGGCCTCGATCAGGCTGCGCGGCAGCGGCGGCCGGTCCGCGGAGTAGGGCTCCTCCACCGCCGGCGGCGGCACCAGCGCGCGCTCCAGCCCGTCGACTCCGGCCGCGACCTGCGAGGCCAGGTACAGGTACGGGTTGGCCGCCGGGTCGCCGACCCGGTTCTCCACGTGGGCCGAGGCCGAGCCCGGCTCGCCGATCACCCGCAGCAGCGCGCCGCGGTTCTCCAGCGCCCAGGCGACGCGATCCGGGGCGAAGGAGTCGGGGCGGTAGCGCTTGTAACCGGTCACCGTCGGCGTGGTGAACACCGACCCGGCGGCGGCGTGCTCCAGCAGGCCGGCGATCCACTGCATCCCCACCGGCGACAGCCGAGCGCCGGGCTCGGTCGCCGCAAACGCGTTGGCGCCGCCGTGCTGAAGGGCGCTCAGGGACTGGTGCACGTGCCAGCCGGTGGAGAAGAACTCGGGGAACGCCGGGCGGGCCATGAACGTGGCGTGGTAGCCGAGCCGCCGGCAGATCTGCTTCACCGCCGTGCGGAACAGCAGCGCGTCGTCGGCCGGTGCGAGGCCCTGCTGCGGACCGAAGGTGAACTCGATCTGCCCCGGGCCCCACTCGTCCTCCACCGTCAGCAGCGGCAGCCCCAGCGCGTGCACGTGGTCCTCGATCGTGCTCAGCAGCTCGTGGATCTCATCACCGCGGCTCTCGGTCAGATACTGGAAGCCGTGCGACAGGCCGCTGACCCGCGGCGGCGTCGGCGGCCACCCGCAGTGCTCGGTGCCCAGCATCGGGTCCTCCAGCCGCATCACGTAGAACTCGATCTCCAGCCCAGCGGTGTACCCGTAGCCGAGCGCGCCCAGTCGCTCCAGTTGCCGGCGGTAGACCTCGCGAGTGGAGAACGGCACCGCGCGACCATTGGTGAAGAACGCGTCGGCCAGCACCCAGCCGGTGTCCGGCACCCATGGCAGCGCTCGGAAGGTGGTCGGATCGGGGACGAGCACGCCATCCGGCAGGCCGGTCAGCTCGGGCGCCCCAGCGAAGTTGCCGGCGGCGAACGGCGGCACGATCGGGTGGTTGGTCGTGTCGAAGATCGTGGTGACGAGCTGGAAGTCCTTGCCCTCTCGCAGGCTGCGCCGGAACTCCGGAATCGACAGCGTCTTGCCGCGGATGATCCCGTGTTGATCGCCCCAGCCGATCCTCACGCGCTTGAGCCCCTGGCGCTCGATCGTCTCCAATGCGACCCCCGCCGCCTCCCGCTGCGCGTCGCCCCACAAGCCATGCTCGGCGATGAATCCGGTGTCCGCGTCGAGCGGTGGCACCGTCGCTCGCTGCATTGTCGCCATGCCCGTCCTTTCTCGTCGATCGGCAGGCAGCGTACTATTGGGAAACTGGCTTGTCCATTGGCCCTATGGACAGAGTCGCTTGGCCCGCGCGGCGCGCACCGCCTCCGAACGGGCGGCAGGTTCGACGTCTACGGCAGCGGCGCTGCCACCGGGGCGGCCGCGCTCGCCTTGATCCCGAGGCCGGTCGCGCTGCCGGTGCGCGCGTCGGCGATCCAGGCGTCGAGCTCGAGCCACCGCGCGTACAGCCAGGCGGTCAGCTCGTCGCGGTCGGCGGGGATCTCGGCAGCCGGGTAGCGCCAGAACTTCAGGCGGACGGTGGTGCCGAGCAGGCCGCCGGACCAGATGTCGCTCACGTACTCGAAGCCGTCCAGCCCGAAGTGGCCGAACAGCACGACGTCGACGCCGCGCGCGCTCTGCAGCAGCGTCAGCGCGCCGCCGAGTCGGGGCGGCAGGACGTAGCGCAGGCGGGCGGCGAGCTCGTGCAGCTCCGGCTGGCGCTCGGCGATGATCGCCTGCGCCCGGGCCAGCTTCTCGGCCGTCCAGCGCGTCCCCTCGGGATACAGCAGCAGCGCGTCATCGACGGCGAGGTGCTCGGTCAGCGCCCGCATCTTGGCGAGCTCGGCGTCGGTGTCGCCGGAGCCCCGGCGGACGAACAGGGTCGGGACCCAGCGGCCGCCGATGTCGATCGTGGGGAGCATCCGCAGCTCGCGCTTGATCACGAAGCGAAAACCGGTCCCGTGGGCGCCGCCGATGATCACGTCGGGAAGGGCGTTGTCGATGATGCTGGCGTGGCGGGTCATGACAAGCACCGGTCCCGGTGCCGCCAGCTCCAGTCCGTCGATCTCGAAGCGCAACCGGAACAGCGTGCGCACGCCCCCGAGGTGGCTGCGCAGCCAGCGCCGCTTCAGACGGTAGACGCGCCGGCGCCGCCGGCGCGAGTCGCCCCGCGAGGTGAGCCAGATCACGGCCAGACCAGCGACGCCGTACAGCTCGCCGAGCAGGAACCACCACAGCATCGCCACCAGGCGCACGGCCATCCACGGCTTGCGGCGGCGCAGCCACAGGGCGGCGTCGGCGATCGCCGCCGCGACCAGGAGCACCGGCGAGAGCGCGGTGATGAGCACGAAGGCGAGGAGCTCCAGCGCGATGCCGCGGGCCCGGCGGCGCCAGCGCGCCGACAGCGTGCTGTCGTCGGAGATCAGTGGTCCCACGGGGCTACCGCGAGCGGGCGGCCTCGGCGAGGCGGCCGGACTCGTCGTAGCGGCGCAGGCCGTCATCGGGGATCGGCTCCCAGGGTGCGGCGTAGGCGACGAACTGGCGGTAGCTCGGCCGGAGGGTGGGTGGGATCGAATCCCCGTCGAAGGCGCCCATCCGGATTGCCATCTGGGCGTGGTCGTCGGGATCGCGGCTGCAGATGTGCCCGCCGCACTCGACGCAGAAGAGCTTCTCGAAGCCGCCGTCGGGGTGGCGCCAGGCCTTCAGCACCTCGGTGCCCTGCGTGATGCGAAAGGCATTCCCGTCGACCGTGGCGTTGGCCGATGAACCAGTGCCGGTGCGTCGCTGGCAGCGAGTGCAATGGCAGTAGCTGGCAGCTCGGGCCGGGGAGCTCAGCTCGAACCGGACGGCACCGCACAGGCAGCCCCCGGTCAGGGTTGGCGCGGTCATGGGAGCGAGTATCGCAGCGCGCGGGCGCGCCCGAGCAGCAGTTCGCGCTCGCGGGCGTTGCGGGTCAGCTCGGCGGCAGCGTGAAACTCGGCCGCCGCCTCCTCGCCCCGCCCGAGCTTGGCCAGAAGATCGCCGCGGACGCTCGGCAACAGGTGGTAGCTCGGCAGCTGGCCGGCCCGGCGCAGCGCATCGACCAGCGCCAGGCCGGCCGCGGGGCCGAAGGCCATCCCCACAGCCACGGCGCGGTTCAGCTCGACCACCGGAGAGGCCGTCAGCTGCACGAGCGCGTCGTAGTGCGCGACGATCCGCTCCCAGTCGGTGTCGGCGGCCCGCGCCGCGCGGGCGTGGCAGGCGGCGATCCCGGCCTGGAGCGCATACGGTCCTGCCGCGCCGCCAAGCTGCCCGGCGCGCGCGAGCGCTTGCAGCCCGCGGGCGATCAGCAGCCGGTCCCAGCGGGCCCGGTCCTGATCGAGCAGCAGGATCGGCTCGCCGGCGCTCGTCTGACGCGCCCGCAGTCGCGAGCCCTGCAGCTCCATCAGCGCGACCAGCCCGTGGACCTCGGGCTGGCCGGGCAGCAGCTCGGCGAGCACGCGTCCGAGGCGCAGCGCCTCCTCGCACAGCTCGGCCCTGATCCAGGCCTCGCCGGCGGTGGCGGCGTAGCCCTCGTTGAAGATCAGGTAGATGACACCGAGCACGGCCGGCAGCCGCTCCACCAACTCGGGGCCGGACGGGACCTCGAACGGCACGCGCGCCTCCGCCAGGGTGCGCTTGGCGCGGACGATCCGCTGGGCGATTGTCGGCTCGGCGACGAGGAAGGCGCGCGCCACCTCGCCGGTCGACAGGCCCCCGAACAGCCGCAGGGTCAGCGCCACCCGCGCGTCGGTCGACAGCAGCGGGTGGCAGGTCATGAAGATCAGGCTCAGCAGGTCGTCGCCGATCTGGTCCTCGAGCGCGGCCGCGAGGTCGGGCGGGCTGGCCTGCTGCTCCTCCAGCTCGCGGGCGATCAGCGCGTACTTGCGCTCCTGCACGGCACCGCGCCGGAACATGTCGATCGCGCGGTGCTTGGCCGTGCCCATCAGCCAGGCGCCCGGACGCTCCGGGACGCCTGACCGAGGCCACTGCTCCAGCGCGGCGAGCAGGGCGTCCTGGGCGAGGTCCTCGGCCAGCCCCACATCCCGCACGATCCGCGTCAGGCCGGCGATCACCTTCGCGGACTCGATCCGCCAGACCGCCTCCACCTCGGCGCGGATGTCGGTCACAGCTGCGGCGCGGCGGCCTGTACGTCCTGGGGGAAGTCGCTCATCTCGTACACGCGGCGCACCTCGATGATGTCCCCGTCGGACGCCGGGCACCGGGTCGCCCACTGCACGGCCTCCTCCTTGGAGCTTGCCTGGATGATCCAGTAGCCGCCGACCAGTTCCTTGGCCTCGGTGAACGGCCCGTCGGCGACCGACGAGCGCCCGCCTGTGAACGACACGCGCGCGCCCTCGGCGCTGGGGTGCAGGCCGTCGAGCGCCAGCAGCACGCCGGCCTTTGAGAGCTCTTCGTTGAAACGGCCCATCGACTCCACGGCCTCGGCGTCCGGCTCCCAGTTCTCCTCGGAGATGTTCGGGATCATCAGCATCATGAAGCGCATCTGTGCCTCCTCGGCAGTTGGTTGGTTACCTCGTCATCGAACGAGGGCTGCCCATTTCGACACTCTATGAGCGCGAGGCGCGGCGGAGCTCGCGAACCTTGGCCTGCGCCACGTACGAGTCGACGCTATAGCGCTCCTGGAGCCACGGGTCGCCGCGGTGGTGATACCCGCCCAGCTCCCAGAAGCCGAGCTGATCCGCGTCGAGCAGCTCCAAGCGCTTGATCCACTTCGCCGACTTCCACAGATAGAGGTGCGGCACGAGCAGGCGGACGGGCCCACCGTGCTCGCCGGTGAGCGGCGCGCCGTCGGCCTCGTGCGCGATCAGCGCCGGGTGATCGGTGACGTCGCTCAGCGGGAGGTTGGTGGTGTAGCCGCCGTAGCTGTGCGCGAGCAGGTGGCTGGCCGCGGGCGCGGGCCGGGCCCGCTCGATCAACGCCGCCGCCGACACCCCGCGCCACCGCATCCCGAACTTCGACCAGCGGGTCACGCAGTGGATGTCGCCGGTCCATTCCAGCTGCGGCTCGGCCATCAGCGCGTCGTAGTCGAGCACGAACGGTGCCTCCACGGCCCCGTCGACCGACACCAGCCAGCTCGAGCGGTCGACGTCCGGCTGGGCGCCGACCGTCAGCACCGGCCACTTCACCGTCGGCGACTGCCCGGGCGGCAGGCGCTCGGGGTCAATCCCGAGCGCGCTGGCTCGCTTGCGGCCGCGATCGCCGAAGATCCTGGGCGTGATCGGCATCCACGGATTGTGACAATGGCGTTGTTGGGACAGATCGAGTCCGATCAATGCCGTGAATCTTGATAGAGTTGGTGAAGATGCGAATCGACGTTCATCAACACGTCTGGACCGAGCCTCTGATCGAGGCGCTCAGCCGGCGGGAGCAGCTCCCGTTCGTGCGCCGTTCGGGCGGCCTGACGCTGCTGCACAGCGCGGGCGAGCAGCCGTATCTGATTGATCTCGCCGCCGAGGCACCCGCGCGCCGCGCGGCGCTCGTCCGCGCCGACGGACTCGACCTGGCCCTCGTGGCCATCTCCAGTCCGATCGGGATCGAGGCGCTGCCGCGAGAGCAGGCGCTGGAGCTGATCGACGCCCACCTGGCGGGCGTCCAGGCGCTCGGGCCCGAGTTCGCCGCCTGGGGACCACTGCCACTCGACCGCCCCGCCCCCGACGACGTCGACCGCCTGCTCGCGCAGGGCTGCATCGGCGTCTCGCTCCCCGCGCAGGCGCTGGCCGGCTACGACGCGCTCGACGCGGCCGGCCCGGTGCTGGAGCGTGTCGCGCAGAACGGCGCGACGCTGATGATCCATCCCGGCCGCCCGGCCGCGCACAGCTGCGGCGTCTCGCTGAACGAGCCGCTGTGGTGGAGCGCACTCACCGACTACGTCGCGCAGATGCAGGCGGCGTGGCTGACGTTCGCCGCCCGCGGCCGGCGCGAGCATCCGAGCCTGGCCGTCCTGTGGACGATGCTGGCCGGCGAGGCGCCGCTGCACACCGAGCGGCTGGCGGCACGCGGCGGGCCGCCGATCGATCTCCGCGACCCGCTCAGCTTCTACGAGACCTCCAGCTACGGCCCGGTGGCGATCGAGGTGCTCGCGCGGCGTGTCGGCGCCGAGCAGCTCGTGTACGGCTCCGACCGTCCGGTGATCGAGCCCGTCAGCACGGGCCGCGACGTGCTGCTGCAGGAGCAGGGCGCCGCCGTTCTCGCCGGGGTCACCGCGCTGTGAGCCTCAGCGAGCCGCAGCTGGAGGAGTTCGTGACGCGGCTGGCGCGCACGCCGGAGCTGTGGCGTCACCACGTCCGCCACGAGGACTCGCTCCGCGTCTACGAGCAGATCTGGGCTGACGAGGACGTGAACGCGTGGGTGATCTGCTGGAGCGAGGACCAGGACACCGGCTTTCACGACCACGACGAGTCGGCAGCCGGCATCGTCGTCATCTCGGGCAGCGTCCGCGAGGAGCGCCTGCGCCTCGGCGCGACGCCGAGCGAGCGCGTGGCCGCGGCCGGGGAGGCCTTCACGATGCCGCCCGTGGCGATCCACCGCGTGCTGCACCACGGCGACGGGCCGGCGATCACGATTCACGCCTACTCACCCCCGCTCGCCCGCACCGGCGCCTACCGCGTCGGACCGGGCGGCGAGCTGGAGCGCGAGCCGCTGTCCTTCGAGGACGAGCTCCGCGCCGACGCCGAACTCGCCGCCGCGCCGCGGTAGATCGTCGTCTCTGGGAGCTTTTTGTGTCACATAGACACATTAGGCTCCCAGCATTGCTTGACGGCCCTAAGCTTATTAGGTAATCTCCTAAGCTCCATAGGCAAGGAGATCCGTCATGCGCACCACCCCTCTCACCGACAACCTGATCCAGCTCACGAAGCTGCGGTTCGTGAACGCCTACCTCGTCCGCGAGGACGACGGCTTCACGCTGGTCGACACCACGATCGGCGGGGGCGCCGACGCGCTGATCGCCGCCGCGCAGACGGCCGGCGCTCCGATCACGCGGATCGCGCTCACGCACGGACATGGCGACCACGTCGGCTCGCTCGACGCGCTGAAGGAGAAGCTCGGCGACGACGTCCAGGTGCTGATGCCCGAGCTCGACGCGCGGATCCATGCCGGCGAGCCGGTCACCGAGCGCAAGCCCACCGGCAGCTGGCCGAAGCTGAAGACGATCCCCGATGTGCGGCTGACCGCCGGCGACCGCGTCGGCAGCCTGGAGGTCGTCGCCAGCCCGGGGCACACGCCGGGCCACGTCTCCTTCCTGGACACGCGGGACCGCTCGCTGATCGCCGGCGACAGCTTCACCACGATGGGCGGCGTCGCCGTTCCGTCGCACTTCTACTGGCGTTTCCCGCTGGCCGCGATGGCGACATTCGACAAGCCGCAGGCCACGCAATCGGCCGCCGCCGAGGTCGAGCTGGCGCCGACGCTGCTGGTGTGCGGCCATGGTCCGGCGGTACCCGACCCGGTGGCGAAGATGCGGGCCGCGGTGCAGCGGGCCCAGCGCTGATGCCGCGCGCCGGGCTCGACCAGGCGCGCGTCGTGCAGGCCGCCGCTGAGCTCGCCGACGAACAGGGCCTGCAAGCGCTGACCGTGGCCCGGCTGGCCGAGCGGCTCGGCATCAGGGCCCCATCGCTCTACGCGCACGTCGGCGGGCTCGACGACCTCCGGCGGCGGATCGCGTCGGCCGGCGCCATCCGGCTCGCCGAGACACTGCAGGAGGCGGCGGCGGGACGCTCGGGTCAGGATGCCCTGCGGGCGATCGCCGACGCCTACCGGGCCTTCGCCAAGGCGCACCCTGGCAGCTACGCGGCGCTGCAGCGCGCCGATGACCGCGCCGACGCGAGCGCGGCCGGCGCGCGGGTCGTCGGCGTGCTGCTGGCCGTGCTGCGCGGCTACGGGCGCGAGGGCGACGCCGCGCTGCACGCCGTCCGGGCGATTCGCTCGGCGCTGCACGGCTTCGTGCTGCTGGAAACGGGCGGCGGGTTCGGGATCCCACTCGACCTCGACGAGAGCTTCCGCTGCACGGTGGAGCTGCTCGACCGCGGGCTGCGCGGTTAGACGGCCGCGAGCTCGACCAGCCGCGCCAGCTCCTCCTCGGAGGACCAGGCGCCGACCGACGCGCGAACCATGCTGAAGGCGGGGATGCTGCGGACGACGATGCCGTGGCCGGCCAGCCGCTCGACCTCGGCGGCCGGGTCCTCGGCCACCCACGAGACGAGCGTCGTGCGACCCCGGGGGCCGACCGTCAGGTCGCGCGCGGCCAGCGCGTCGGCCAGCCCCGCGGCGAGCGTCGCGGCGCGCTCGTGCACCCAGTCCCAGCCGGCGTCGGCGAGCACCTGCATCGAGGCGAGGGCCCAGGTGCTGCGCAGCCCCGAGGGGAACCCGTGGTCCAGCCGGCCGACGCCCTCGGCCGGTCCTGAGGTGAGCGCCTGTGCCGGGTCGGCGAGCGAGCTGTAGCCGGGCCAGGCCACCTCCAGCTCGTCGAGCCGGCCGGGCTCCACGTACAGGCAGCCGCTGCCCTCGGGACCGCACATCCACTTCTGGCCCGAGGCGGCGTAATAGGCACAGCCGAGCGCCTTCACGTCGACGGGGACGGCGCCGAAGGCCTGCGCGGCGTCGAGCAGTACCGGGACGCCGCTGGCGCTCAGCGCGGCCGAGTCGACCATCCGGCCGCTGACCCAGGAGACGTGCGAGCAGGCCACCAGCCTCGTGTCGGGGCCGATGGCGGAGCCCAGCTCGGCGAACGGGACGACGCGAACCCGCACGCCGCGGCGGCGCTGGGCGAGGGCCAGCGGCGCCAGCAGCCCCGGATGCTCCTCGTCGCTGGTGAGGATCTCGTCGCCGTCGCGCAGGTCGAGGCCGCTCAGCACCGTGTTCACGCCGTCGGTGGTGGAGCCGGTCAGCGCCACCTCCTCGGGTGATGCGCCGAGCACGGCGGCGTAGCCGGCCCGGGAGCGGTCGCGCAGCTCCATCAGCGGGGTGAAATAGTCCGGCCCGCAGCGTCCGGTCTCCAGCTCCAGGCGGAGGCGATCTTGTACCGCCTGGGCGGTACAGTTTGGTACCGGGCCCTCGGTACCGGCATTCAGGTACGCGCGGCGCTCCAGCACGGGGAACTGCGCCCGGAAGGCCGCGGCGTCGGTCATGGAGCCGCCTCGGCCGGGCCGCCGAACCGCGCCCGCCAGGTCGCGACGTCGTCGTCGGTGAGCTTGCGGAACAGCACACCGGGAACGGTAACGGGGTGGCGCCCGGGCAACGCCTCCGGGTCGAACGCCGCCGGCCAGCCGCGCTCCTCGGGGGGCACGCCAAGCGCGTGCAGGACGCGCTCGGCGGTGAACGGCATCACCGGCGCCGCGCACCGCGCGAACAGCGCGATCAGGTTCACGCACGTGCGCAGCGTCAGCGCGGCGTCGGCCGGATCCGTCTTGATCTGCGCCCACGGTTGCTTGGCGTCGAAGTACTCGTTGCCGCGGGCCCACAGGGCGCGCAGCCCGCCAGCGGCCTTGCGGAACTCCATGTCGCGCAGGCGCGCGGTGTACTCGCGCAGCCCGGCGTCGATGTCCACACCCAGCACACGCTCGGCCTCGCCAGCCGCCCCGCCCTCGGGCACGACGCCGTCGAAGCGCCGCTCGATGAAGGTCAGCGCACGGTTGACGAAGTTGCCGAAGGTGTCAGCGAGATCCTTGTTGACCGCGACGGCGAACGTCTCCCAGGTGAAGCTGGAATCGTCGGACTCTGGCGCGTTGGCGATCAGGTAATAGCGCCAGACGTCGGCGGGCAGCAGCTCCAAGGCGTCATCCATGAACACACCGACGCCCTGGCTGGTGGAGAACTTCCCGCCGTAGTAGGTGAGCCAGTTGAACGCCTTCAGGAAGTCGACGAGCTTCCAGGGCTGGCCCGATCCGATGATCGTGCACGGGAACCCGATCGTGTGAAACGGGACGTTGTCCTTCGCCATGAACTCGACGTAGCGGACGTCGTCGGCGTCGTACCACCACTCCTTCCAGGCGTCGGGTTCGCCGCGCGCGTCGGCCCACTCGCGGGTGGCGCCGATGTACTCGATCGGCGCGTCGAACCACACGTAGTAGACCTTCTCCTCGAACCCCGGGCGGTCGACCGGCACCCCCCAGCTGAGGTCGCGGGTGATGCTGCGGTCGCCGAGCCCCTCGTCGAGCCACTTCAGCCCGATCGAACGGGAGAGAACGGGCCAGTCGGTCTTTGAGCCGAGCCATTCGCGCAGCTCGGGCACGAGCTTCGACTGCAGCAAGAACAGGTGCGTGGAGTCGCGGACCTCCAGGTTCGTGGAGCCCGAGATGGCCGAGCGCGGGTTGATCAGCTCCGTCGGGTCAAGCAGCGTCCCGCAGTTCTCGCACTGGTCTCCCCGCGCGCGCTCGTACCCGCAGTTCCAGCACGTGCCGATGATGTAGCGATCGGGCAGGAAGCGGTCGTCGTCGACCGAGTACATCTGCTGGGTTGTCCGCTGCTCGATCAGCCCGCGCTCGTCGAGCACCCGCCCGAACATCTGCGTCAGCTCGCGGTTCTGCGGCGAGGACGAGCGGCCGAACACGTCGAAGGAGAGGCCGAAGGCCTCGCCGAGGCGCGCCTGGACCGCGTGCTCACGCCGGCAGTACTCGGCCACCGGCAGCCCGGCCTCGGCGGCGGCGAGCTCGGCCGGGGTGCCGTGCTCGTCGGTCGCGCACACGTACAGGACGTCCTCGCCGCCGGCGCGCAGAAACCGCGCGTAGACATCGGCGGGGAGCATCGAGCCGACGAGGTTGCCGAGGTGCTTGACGCCGTTGATGTACGGCAGCGCGCTCGTGATCAGGTATCTCGGCATCCGTGCTGATCGATTGTATGAAGGCGCGCGGAGCGCTACGTCGTCGGCAGCTTCGCCCGGCGGCACGCAGCGATCAGCGGCGGGCGGGTGGAGCCGGTGTAGTCGCCGGGAGAACCGAGGTCCCGGCAGATCGTCCGCGCCGCCGCGCCGCAGCCGCTGATCGGCTGGCCGCCGAGCGAGGAGGCGACGTTCACCGAGATGCAGCCCGGGGCGAGCTTCGGCGTCGGGCTGACCAACGCAACGATGGCGATCACGACGATCGCGAGCACGCCGATCCCCATCACGATCCCAATCCGCCTCTCACGCTTGGTGAACGGTCGGCGCTGCGAGACGCGCTGGGCGTGGCCGGGGGGCAGGATCAGCACGCAGCGAGTGTACGGCGCAGCTCTGGCCATGTGGCCATATCGGTGCGGAAGCCCGCGCGCCACGATGACGGTCGGGTTGATGTGCCATGAGTGAGACCAACGGGAACGGAACGGGGACGTCGGGCGTCGTGGCGGCGGTGCTGCCCGGCGGCGGGGCGCGCGGGGCGTACGAGATCGGCGCGCTGTCCGTGCTGCTGCCCGCGCTGGAGGCGCGCGGGGAGCGCGTGGAGATCTGGTGCGGCACGAGCGTCGGCGCGATCAACGCCGCGACGCTCTCGTCGCTCGCGCACCTCCCGGCCCCCGAGCAGGTCGAGCTCGCGCTGACGCTCTGGGATCAGCTGAATAAGCAGGACGTGATCTCCCCGATCGCCGGGATCGGGGGGCTACGGATGCTGGGGCGGCTGCTCGGTCACGTGCTCGGCGTGGCCGGCATCGGGATCGCCAGCCTGCTCGATGCCGCGCCGCTCGGCGGCAGCCTCGACCGCTGGATCGACTGGCACCAGCTCGCCGCCAACGTCGACGCGGGCGCCGTGCGCGCCGTGTGCGTGATCGCCACCTCGCTGGCCACCGGCGATCCGGTGGCGTTCGTCGACAGCCGCTCCGGCGCACCGAAGCACGTCGACGACACGATCCGGTACGTGACGGCGCGGCTGTCGGGCGAGCACGTCCGCGCCTCGGCGGCGATCCCGATGCTGTTCCCGACGGTCGAGGTGACCGCCCCGCGCGAGGCTCGCGGCCACTACGCCGACGGCGGCACCCGGCTGAACAGCCCGATCAAGCCCGCGCTGAACCTCGGCGCCGACAAGGTGATCGTGATCGGGCTGGAGCCGTTCGCGGCGGCGGGTGGGCGTCCCTCCCCGCCCCGCGGGCCGAGCATCGCCGACGTCGCCGCCAACGTGCTCGACGGGCTGCTCGTCGACCAGGTCGCCCAGGACCTCCGCCGGCTGGCGATGATCAACTCGTTCTTCGTCGAGGACGCCGTCACGGGCACGATGCGCTCGCCGCGCGCCTACCGCCTGGCGCGCGGCCACGAGCCCTACCGCCCGATCTCCTACGCGCTCGTCGCGCCACGCCGGCGCGGCGCGATCGGCAAGCTGGCCGAGGAGGTGTTCGCGCGCCGCTACGGGGGCTGGCGCGGGCTGCGCGATCTCGACTACGTGGTGATGGCCCGCGCGCTCGGCGGCGCCACGCCGGCGCGCGGCGAGCTGCTCTCGTTCCTGCTGTTCGACCACGTGTTCATCAGCGAGCTGATCGCGATGGGCAGGCGCGACGCCAACCGCTGGCTGCGCCGCCACCCCCGGTTCTGGTGCCGCGACGCCTCACATGACCTGTCGATGACGGCCCTCGATCGCGGCTCGATCAAGGAGCAGGACGCGCTCGACGAGTTCCGCTCGCAGCATCGCCGCTTGTAGTAGTCCGGCGATTAGACGAGGACGGCCGGCGGTGCTTCGACCGCGGCGGCGTCGGGATCCTCGACCGGCTCGGGCTTGTGCTTGGGCAGGAGCAGCGCGGCGACGAGCGTCGAGATGATCACGAGCACCAAGGCGACGACAAACACGGCGCTGTAGGCCTCGGCCATCTTCGGCGCCACCGTGGCGCGCACGGCGGCCGGGAGCGTTCCGCCGATGCCGGAGCCCGGACCGTGTCCGAGGTGGTCGATGAGCCGTGACGCGAGCAGCACCGACAGGATCGCGGTGCCGAACGATGCGCCGACCTGCTGGTTGATGTTCAGCGCCGAGGACGCGCGCGCGATGTCGGCGCGGCGGAGGGTCTGGATCGCGCCGGAGAACGTGGGCATCATCGCGAGCCCAATCCCCAGACCCATGAAGAACAGATCGATGCCGAGCAACACGTACGACGTGTGGGCGCCGATCTGGGTGAGCGGGATGAAGGTCAGCGCGACGAGCGCGAGCCCGGCCGGCACGAAGCGTCCGATCCCGATCCGATCGGTGAGGCGCCCGCCGATCGGCATCGAGATCATCGCGCCGAGACCCTGCGGGGCGAGCAGCAGACCGGTCGTCAGGGCCGACTCGCCACGGACCGACTGCAGGTAGAGCGGGATCAGCAACATCGCGCCGAACACGGCGATGATCATCAGGAACATCGTCGCCATCGCGCCCGAGTACACCTTGTTCTTGAACAGGCGCAGGTCGATCAGCGCGATCGCGGGCCGCTTCAGCGCGCCGGCGATGAAGGCGACGAACAGCACGGCGCCGATGGCGATCGGGACGAGCACCTGGGCGTGACCGAAGCCGCCGTGTGAGCTGGACTCGGCGAGGCCGTAGATGATCAGCGCGAGGCTCGGCGAGAGCGTGGCCAGGCCGACCCAGTCGAGCTTCACGCCCGGCTGACCCGCGTCGCGTGGGAGCACGCGGGTCGAGGTGATGAACGCAGCGATGCCGATCGGCAGATTGATGAAGAAGATCCAGCGCCACGACAAGTCCTGCACGAGCCAGCCGCCGAGGATCGGGCCGAGGATCGGGCCGATCAGCATCGGCACGCCGATCACGCCCATCACCCGGCCGACGCGCTGGGGACCGGCGGCGCGGGTCAGGATCGTCATCCCGACCGGCATCAGCATCCCGCCGCCGAGACCCTGCAGCACGCGGAAGAGGATGATCGTTTCCGAGCTCCACGCGAGGCCGGCGAGTGCCGAGCCGGTGACGAACAGGGCGATCGTGGCGAGGTACAGACGCTTGGTGCCGAAGCGGTCCGCCGCCCAGCCAGTGAGCGGGATGACCGTCGCCAGCGCGAGCGTGTAGCCGGTCGCCACCCACTGCACCGTGGCCAGCTTGGTGTGAAAGTGACGGGCGAGCGTGTTCAGCGCGACGTTGACGACCGTCGTATCCAGGATCGACATGATCGCCCCGAGGACGACGACCGCGGCCACGACCATCAGGGCGCGGTCCATCACGGGCTGCTTGGCGTCGGTGTTGGCGGTCATCGAATCCTCGAACGGAGACATAGCGTCAAGCGGACGGCTATGCTCCGCTTGAAGGTATCAGATCCGGAATGGCCACTTCCGCTTAGCTCGATGAGCGAGCTCGCTCCTCCCCACCTCCGCGCCGACGCGCAGCGCAATCTCGAGCGGATCCTCGCCGCCGCGGCCGAGCTGTTCCGCACACGCGGGCTGGAGGTGTCGATGGAGGACATCGCGCACGCGGCCGGCGTCGGCGTCGGCACGCTGTACCGGCGCTTTCGCAACCGCGACGAGCTGATCGGCGCGCTGTTCGCGAGCCGGCTCGCCGAGTTCACCGAGGTGGTCCGCGAGTGCGGGGCGATCCCCGACGCGTGGACGGGACTCGTCACGCTGCTCGAGCGCACGCTGGAGCTACAGGCCGAGGACCGGGGTTTGAAGCACCTGTTCCACTCGCACGAATACGACCGCGACGCGGTCACCGACGTGCGGGACCTGATGCTCGACGAACTGGCCCGGATGATCGAGCGCGCGCAAGCCACCGGCGACCTGCGGGCCGACATCGCGCCGATGGACCTCACGTTGCTGAGCTTTCAGGTCGGCGCGGTCGCCGACCTCACCGCCGATCAGGATCCCGGCGCGTGGCGGCGCGCGCTGGCGCTCGCCCTCGACGGGCTGCGTCCGAACCAGCGCGCCGGCCGCACGCTGCCTCCGGGGCCGATCGACAAGGACACGTTCGACGAAGCCCTCCAGTGCTGGCGGCCCCCGGGGAGCGCGGCTACCCGTCCACCGGCGGGCGCCGGGAGCTGAGCGACGCGCCGGCCGAGGCGACGATCACCAGCCCGATCCCGATCAGCGAGCGCAGCGACAGCCCCTCGCCGAGCACGATCAGCCCGGCCAGTGCGGCGAACGCGGGCTCCAGGCTCATCAGTACGCCGAACACGTTCACGGCGATCCGCCGTAGCGCCTCCAGCTCGAGCGAATACGGGATCGCCGAGGAGAGCATCCCGACCGCCGCGCCGAGCGCCAGCGAGCGCGGGTGCACGAGCGACCCGCCGCCCTCGATGATCCCGTCGGGGAGCGCGACGAGCGCCGCCACGATCATCGCCAGCGCCAGTCCGCTGGCGTCGGGGAACGCCTGGCCGAGGCGCGCATTGACGAGGATGTAGCACGCCCACAGCGCCGCCGCGATCAGCGCGAACATCACCCCGACGAGGTTCAATCCATGCGCGCCGCCGTGGCTCAGCAGCAGGATGCCCCCCGCGGCGAGCGCGGCCCACGCCAGGTCGAGTCGGCGGCGCGTCCCGGCGATCGCCACGCCGAGCGGTCCGAGGAACTCGATCGTCACCGCCGCGCCGAGCGGCAGGCGGTGCAGCGCGTGGTAGAAGCTGATGTTCATCCCCGCCAGCACGAGCCCGAACACGACCGCGGTCGCGAACGCTCGCTTCCCATGCCCGCGCAGTGACGGGCGCGTCAGCGCTCCGAGCACGATCGCCGCCGTGAGCAGGCGCAGCAGTGCGGCGCCGCCCGGGCCGACGGCGGCGAACAGCTTGGCGGCCACAGCGGAGCCGAACTGGACGGACGCGATGGCGCCCACCACCAGCGCCGGCGACGGGACGCGCGCCAGCCCAGGCGGACGGTCGGGGGAGGTGACGGGCACCGCGCGATCGTAGAGCGGCTACGATCCCGAGCGACCGTGCTAGGCGGGGACGTAGCGGCGCCCTGAACCCGCAATCCGCTTTAGCGGGGCTGAATTCCCTCCCGAGGGGTGCAGGCCCTGGGTCAGCGCCCCACTGTCGGTGCTGATGGCCCGGTCCCGTTGCGATGGAGAGCTGTGAACCAGGTCAGGTCCGGAAGGAAGCAGCCTTAAGCGGTCACCTCCAGGCGCTTCGGGAGCGCCGGGCCGGAGCCGGAGGCGGGAGTCGCGGCCCAGGAACCGACCTCGACGGAGGGTGCACGGTCATTACTCGACCCTTGTTCGCGACTTGCATAACGTACACTTGTCCGTGATGACGAACGGAGCGGTGAACGCCTTCGATACCAGCGCGGCCACGTACGACTCGGCCCGGCGCCGGCTGGTTCCCGTATTCGACGACTTCTACGGGACGGCGGTGGCGGCGCTGTCGCTGGCCAGCGAGCCGCCGGGCCGGGTGCTTGATCTCGGCGCGGGGACCGGCCTGCTCGCGGCGCACGTGCGGGCGGCGCTGCCCAGCGTTCAGCTGACGCTGCTCGACGGGGCGGGAGCGATGCTGGAGCAGGCGCGCCGGCGGCTCGGCGACGAGGGCGTCGCGTACGTCACCGGCGACCTGCGCGATGCGCTGCCGCGGGGATCGTGGGACGCGATCGTTTCGGCGCTGGCCATCCACCATCTCGACGACCAGGCCAAGCGTGCCGTGTTTGCCCGGATCCATGGAGCGCTACGCCCAGGCGGCGTGTTCGTGAACGCCGAGCAGGTGAGCGGCCCGACGCCGGCCTTCACGGCGGTGTACGAGAGCTGGCAGGAGCGATCGGCCCGCGCCCTCGGCTCAGACGATGCCGAGTGGGACGGCGCGGTAGCGCGCATGCGCCACGATCGCTGCGCCACCGTCGAGGATCAATTGGAGTGGCTGCGAGCGGCGGGCTTCGACGAGGTCGACTGTCTGTTCAAGCATCACCGCTTCGCCGTGCTCGTCGCCCGCCGCCCGGGCTGACCTCGCACGAGACCGCTCAGGGGGCGTCTTCGTCCGGCCAGTGGCCATGCTCGTCCAGGTAGCGGCGCGCCGCCTCCTCGGCGTCGCGCTCCTTGTCACCTTCGACGCCGAGCCGGAACAGGACGTTGAAGAGGATCACCCCCAGCCCGGCGCCCGCGCCGAGCGCGAAGCCGTCGACGCCGAACCCGTCAGGGTTGACGATCAGCAGGACGATGCCGATCAGCGTCGGCACGCCGCCGATCCCGTAGCGGATCGACAGCATCGTGAGGCGCCCGCCGGTCGTGCGCGTGGGAATGCCCCGCATAACACCGACCATAGACGCGCGATGGCGCGGGACGTCCTCAGACGGACATCCCGCGCCGTGCCGCGGACGCTTACGCGCTTGGTGCCGCGGCGCCCGCTCCGGGACCGCCGGGGCCGCCGGGGCCGCCAGGGCCGAAGCGCGGCAGGTTCAGGGGACAGCTCTTGCTCGCTGCCTTGAACTTGGCGCTGTTCCCGATGCTCGCCGGGAACACCGGCCCTTTGCCTGTGAAGTTCGGCTTCGGCAACTTGTCGCCGTGCGCGGCGACGCAGCTGGCGAACTTGGTGATCGCCGCGTCACGCGCAGCGCGGAACTGCGCCGCGTTCGCACCGGTGGCCCCACCACGGAACGCTCCGGTGCTGCCACCGCAGGCCTTGAACGCGGCGGCGAACTTCGGGTTGCCGGCGAAGCCACGGGCGGTGCCGGACCGCCCTGAGCCGAACAGGCCGCCGCCGCCACCGCCGGCCGGCGGAGCGCCGCCGCCCGTGGGGCCGGTGCCCGTGGGGCCGGTGCCCGTCGGGCCGGTGCCCGTGCCGGGACGACGGAAGCGTCCGCCGTTCGGGAGCGTGACGCCATGGGCCTTCAGGCAGGCGACGAGCTTCGTGCGCGCCGCGCTGCCGGTCCCGCTCGACGCCGATGCCGTCCCTGAGCTCGCACCCGAGCTCGCCTTGGAGCTGGTATTGGAACTGGACCCGCAGGCGGCCACGACGACGGCGCTCGCCAGAACCGCAGCGAGCAGCGCCGTGCGCCGGATGATCGGTGATGTGTTGTGCATGTCTCTCTTCTTCGTGTGTGCGCCGCGGCGGCTCAGCCGCCGCTGGACTTGAACAGGGAGCTGACGCCACCGGAGCTACCGCCCGACGTCGAGCCCGCGCTCGACGAACCGGACGCGCCGGCCCCGGCGGCGCTGGCACCGGAGTCGCTGACCGTGGTCGCGACGACCGTGCCGTTGGACTTTTTCAGGCCGGAGACGACGACCGAGTCGCCGGGGTGAAGCCGGTTCTTGCCGACGTTCTCGGACTTCGTCAGCTTCGCGGCCGAGGAGAGCTGGACCTTCACGGTGTTGCCGCCGGTGGTGCTCACGTACAGCGTGCTGCCGTTGACCGAGCTGATCGTGCCGATCGTCGAGTTGCCGCCGCCGAAGCGCGCGGCGAAGCCGCCGAGCCCGGTGTCGCCCGCCGCGCCCGCACCGGCCCCGGCCGCACCCGAGCGAGCGGCACCACCGGCCGCTGCCCCGGCACCAGTCGCGCCGGCACCGGCACCGGCCGCCCCGCCGAGACGGGAGGCCAGCCCGGCGAAGCGGCTGGCCAAGCTCCCACCCGCCGCGCTGGTCGAGCTCGAGCTGACCTGGCCCTTCTCCACCCGAATCCCGCCGTAGAAACCGGCGGCGGCGGTGAGCACCGCGATCAGCAGGGCCGTCTTGGCGTTGAGGAACTTCCGGCGCGATCGGACCGGAACGTGGTACTCGTCCGACTGCTCATCCCGGTAGCCGGCGGGGAGGGTGTGATCGAAGTCGGGGTCGTCAAACGCGATCGAGTTCATCTCGTCTTCGTCTATTGGTTCAGGTGTCATGTGCTCACTCAAATCGGAGGGCCTCGATCGGCCGCATGCGGGCGGCGCGCGAGGCGGGATAGGTGCCGAAGAACAGGCCGGTCAGGACGGCGGCGCCGAAGGCCAGGAAGATCGAGTACGGCGCGATCGACGGCTGCACGCCGGCGATCTTGAACTGGCTGCCGACGACCCCGAAGATGACGCCGGCGATCCCGCCGAACAGCGACACCAGCACCGCCTCGACGAGGAACTGGACCATGATGTCCGCCCTCCGGGCGCCGACTGCCTTGCGGATCCCGATCTCCCGCGTGCGCTCGGTCACCGACACGAGCATGATGTTCATCACGCCGAGACCGCCAACCAGCAGCGAGATCGCCGCGACCTCGCCGAGCAGCGTCGTGAACACGCCGTTGGTGGAGTTCGAGGTCTGCAGGATCGAGCCCTGGTTGATGACGGTGAAGCTGCTCGTGGTCGAGCCGGGGCTCGGCGGCAGCAGCTTGTTGAGGATGTCGGTGACCTCGGTCTGAGCGGCGTTCAGCTGATCGCGGGACTTCGCCTGGACGGTGATCGAGCTGATCGACCCGTAGCCGGTGAGCGTGTCCTGCACTGCGGTCAGCGGCGCCACGGCGACGTCGTCGAGGTTGGTCGTACCGTTGGAGCCCTTGGAGTTGGTGACGCCGACGACGGTGAAGTTGGTGCCGTTGACCTTCACCGTGTCGCCGACCGGGTCGGCGCCGCTGAACAGGTTCTCGACCACGGTCGGGCCGACCACCATCACCCGGCTGTGGTCGGTCTCGTCGGCCTTGGTGAACCACGAGCCCTCGGCCATCGAGTAGCTGTGGGCCTGCTGGTAGGCGGGAGTCGTGCCGACGAAGCTCGATGGGGAGTAGGTCGTCGAGCCGTCGGTCAGGGTTACCGAGTTGGCGTTGACGATCGGCGAGGCGCTCAGTACATCAGGCGCGGCGATCTTGTTCTGCAGCGCGTTCGCGTCGGCCACGGTCAGCGAGTCGGTCGTGGTCCGCGCTCCGAACAGGCCGCCGAGGGTCGGGCCGGTGGACACCGTCAGAACGTTCGAGCCGAGCGCCTCGATCTGGTTCTGCACCGCGTCGGAGGACCCAGTGCCGACCGCGATCAGCACGATCACCGAGCCGACGCCGATCATCAGGCCCAAGATGGTGAGCCCGGAACGCAGCTTGTTCGCGGTGAGGCCCGCGAGCGCGACCCGCACGACCTCCCTCATGCGGCCTGCTTCTCCCGCGGGCCATTGACCTCGTCGGAGACGATCCGCCCGTCGCTCAGCGTGATCACCCGGCGCGCGTGTTCGGCGACCTCGTGCTCGTGGGTGATCAGCACCAAGGTTCGCCCCTGGTCATGGAGGTGCTCGAACAGCTGCAGGACCTCCTGTGTGGAGTGGGTGTCGAGGTTCCCGGTCGGCTCGTCGGCCAGGATCATGGCCGGGTTGGTGACGAGCGCGCGGGCGATCGCCACGCGCTGCTGCTGGCCGCCCGAGAGCTCCGAGGGCAGGTGATGGATACGGTCGGAGAGACCGACCTGGGCGAGTGCGCGCACGGCCCGTTCGCGCCGCTCGGCGCGGTGCAGGCGGGCGTAGGCCAGGGGCAGCTCGACGTTGGCCAGTGCCCGGGTGCGCGGGATCAGGTTGAAGCTCTGGAAGACGAAGCCGATGAAGCGACAGCGCAGGTCGGCCAGCTCATCCTCGTCGGCGGTGGCGACATCGAGCCCGTCGAGCGTGTATTGACCGCTGCTCGGGCTGTCCAGGCAGCCGAGGATGTGCATCAGGGTCGACTTGCCGCTGCCCGAGCTGCCCATGATCGCGACGTAGTCGCCGCGTTCGACGGTCACGCTGACCCCGCGCAGCGCGTGCACGGCGATCTCGCCGAGGTGGTACGTCTTGCGAGCGTCGCGGAGGTCGATGACGGGGCGAGTGGCCACGAGGACCTCCTAGCCTCCGCCGCCGCCGCCACCGCCACCACCGCCGCCGCGGAAGAAACCACCGCCCCCGCCGGCCAGCGCTCGCGCGGCGAAGCCAGCGCCGCCAGCGCCGCCGAGGCTGGTGCCCCCGAGGGTGCCGCTGGACGAGCTCGATGGTGTGGCCGAGGAGCTCGTGCCGAGCGCCGGGAGCACGGTCGTGACCATCACCTGATCACCGGCGCTGAGCCCGCTCACGATCAGCGTGCGACTGTCGCCCTTCAGGCCGACGACCACCTGCTGGCTCGTCGTCTTGCCGTTCTTCTCCAGCGACACCGTGCTGAGCGAGCCGCTGCCGGTGATCGCATCGTTGGGGAGGTTGACGCCGCTGGCCTGTCCGGTGATCACCGACGCCGAGGCGCTCATCCCCGGGAGCACCTTCGAGTCGTTCTGGGTCAGCGTCAGCGTCGCGTTGTAGCTGACGACGCCGCTGCTCGTCTGGCCGACCGTGTCGATCGACGTGACCTTGGCGGCGAGCTCGACCCCGGTGAGCGCGTCGAGCGAGATCGTCGCTGGCTGCCCGACCTTGACCTGGCTGATGTCGGACTCGCTGAAGGCGACCGTCATCGTCAGCTGCTTGGAGTTCACGATCTCGACGAACCCGGTGCTGGAGCTGGACGATGACGAGCTGCTGCTGCTGCCAGAGTTGCCGAGACCGCCCGCGGTTGAGGTGCTGCTGCCCGACGAACCGGTGCTGCTGGAGCCGCTGCCCGTGCTCGACGAGTTGCCGGAGCTGCCCGAGGTGACCGAGTCACCGGGCGAGATGCTCTCCAACGAGACGACGGTGCCACTCGCCGGGGCGTAGAGCTTCGTGTCGTCGAGCGTCTGTTTGGCGCTGGCGACGTTCGCCTGCGCGCTGTCGACCGCTGCCTGGGCCGAGGCCAAGCTGGAGGCGGCGTTCGTCGTGCTGGAGGCGCCCGACGACGAGCTGCTCCCGCCCGTGCCGGAGCCGGACGACGACGACGACGACCCTGTCCGACCGCTCCCGCTCGCGGTCGATGACGTCGTCGAGCCCGTCCGCGTCGGGGTGGTGGTCGTCGACGGCGTCGTTGTCGTCGACGGCGTTGTGGTCGTCGACGGCGTCGTCGACGTGCCGCTCGGGACGCTCCCGCCGACCACGGTCACGCCCTCGTTGGAGGCGGTCGATGTACCCGGCGTGTAGGCGACGAACTGAGAGCTCGCGGCCGTGGCGGGCTCGTAGCTCGTCGTCGTGGTCGTGCTGGCCGTCGACTCGGCGGTCGTCAGCTGATCCTGGGCGGAGGTGAGGCTGGCCTTGGCCTGGTCGAGCGCAAGCTGAGCCGAGGCGGGGTCAAGCGTGCCCAGCAGCTGACCCTTGGTGACGTGCTCACCGACGTGGACGGCGATGCTCTGCAGGGTGCCGCTGGTCTTGAAGTTCACCGTGTCGTCGACCGACGGCTCGACGTTGCCGGTGCCGGTGACGGTCGACTGCACGACGCCGTCCTCGGCGGTGACGAGCGTGTGCTCGGTCCGCGACGAGCTGCCGGGCGGGCCGATCTCGATGATCGCGGCGACAATCAGCGCCGCGCCGATGGCGACGAGCAAGACAATGGCCCACGGGAAGTCGGTGCGGCGATTCACGAGCCCACTGTGGCCGAACCGTCTTTGAGTACGTTAGGAAGAGGCTGAGCGTTTCCTGAGTGCGGCGAGGCGGCCTCTGGAAGGGTGACGCGGAAGCTGGCGCCACCGCCAGGAGCATTATCGGCAATCACCTCGCCGCGGTGCGCCACCACGATCGCCTTCACGATCGCCAGCCCGAGCCCGGCCCCGCCGCGTCCGCGCGTGCGGCCGCGCTCGCTGCGCCAGAAGCGCTCGAACACCTCCTCACCGACGCCCGGCGGCAGGCCGGGACCGTGGTCGCGGACCTCGAGCAGGACCTGGCGCGCCGGTGCGGTGACGTTCAGCTCGATCGCCGTCCCCGGCGGCGTGTGGATGACCGCGTTGCGCAGCAGGTTGGCCAGGACCTGGCGCAGCTGATCAGGGTCGGCGAGCACCCAGTGCGGACCGTCGGCGTTGAAGCGCACGTCGTGGGTGGGTGCCATCGCCCTGGCGTCGTCGGCGGCGTGCTCGGCCAGCTCCGCCAATTCGACCGGCCGGTGCTCGGCCTCCGGCAGCTGGTCGAGCCGCGCCAGCGTCAGCAGATCCTCGACCAGGCCGCCCATGCGCTGCGCCTCGGCCTCGATCCGGGCCATCGACCGCTCCACCGACTCGACATCGCGCCCCGCCCCGATCCGATACAGCTCGGCGTACCCGCGCACGGCGGCCAGCGGCGTGCGCAGCTCGTGCGAGGCGTCGGCGAGAAACTGGCGCAAGCGATCCTCGCTCGCCGCCCGATCGGAGAACGCCTGCTCGATCTGCACGAGCATCTCGTTCAGCGAGACCCCCAGCCGGCCGACCTCGGTGCGCGGGGTGGCGGGGCTGACCCGCCGCGAGAGATCGCCGTGCGCGATCTCGTTGGCGGTGCGGCCGATCCGCTGCAGCGGGCGCAACCCGACGCGGATCACGAACCAGCCGAGGATGAAGAGCCCGATTAGCACGCCGGCGCCGACGAGCAGCTCGACGACGACCAACCGGTGCAGCGTCTGATCGACCTCGCGCAACGGGATGGCGAGCAGCAACGTGCCCTGCGGCACGGCCACGGCGAGCGCCCGGTAGCGCGTCCCGGCCGAGGTGAGCGTGAACACGCGTGGCGGGCCGGTGAGCGTCGAGACCGGGTAGTGCTTGGGCAACGCCGGCGCCTTCACCTTCGTGTCGGAGATCGACACCGATGCCTGGCGGATGACCGCGCCGCCGGCACCGAGCAGTTCGCCGACGGTCCCGGTGGGGAAGAAGTCGGCGTTGGCGCCGGGCGGGCGGCGGCCGAACGTGGCGCCCCCAAACGGCGGACGGTTCAGCCCCCCGCCGTTGCGACTATTGCCGACGCGCAACCGGGCGGAGACGGGGAACAGCGCGCTGCGGACCTGCTGGTCGAGCCGGCTGTACAGGAAGGAACGCTGCTCCGCGTAGGTCGCCACCGCCGCGACGGCCAGACCGACGGTGACGAGCGCCACCATCCCGGCCAGGAGCCGCGCGCGCAGCGACACGACGGTCACCGCGGCATTCGCAGCGCGTACCCGACGCCGCGCACCGTGTGCAGCAGGGACGGACGGTCGGCGTCGACCTTCTTGCGCAGGTAGCTGATGTAGGTCTCCAGCACGCGGGCGTCGCCGCCGAAGTCGTAGCTCCACACGTGGTCGAGCAGCTGCGCCCGGGTCAGCACGCGCTTCGGGTTCAGCATCAGGTAGCGCAGGAGCCGGAACTCGGTGGCGGTGAGCTCGATCGGGACGCCGCCGCGGAAGACCTCGCGCGTGTCCTCGTCGAGCTCCAGATCGGCGAACGACAGGCGGCTGGAGGTGCGCTCATAGGCGCCGCTGTGGCGCAGGATGTTGCGCAGGCGAGCGACCAGCTCCTCCAGGCTGAACGGCTTGGTGACGTAGTCGTCGCCGCCGGTCGTCAGCCCGCGGACCTTGTCGGCGGTGGTGTCGCGCGCGCTGAGGAACAGGATCGGCACGCCGGCGTGCTCGGCCGACAGCTGCCGGGCGACGTCGAACCCCTCCATGTCGGGGAGCATCACGTCGAGCACCATCACGTGCGGACGCCACGCGCGCGCCTGGGCCAGCGCGTCGCCGCCCGTCTGCGCGGCGGCGACGTTGAAGCCGTGATGGCGCAGCGCCATCGAGATCACGTCGACGATGCTCGGCTCGTCGTCGACGACGAGCACGCGCAGCCGTTCCTCGACGGGCTCGACAGCTTCCACGGCTGCAGCATGCGAGCCGAAGCTGAGAAAAACGTGAGAAGTCACCAAGAGTTCGGTCAGAACTGAGCCAGTGAATCCGGCGGTCGGACGGTGCGACTGGACACGGCGTCGGTCCTCGGAATAGGCTTGCCCCATGACCGTCTCCCCGAAGCTCCTCGGCCTCGACGCCGACTGGCTCACCCGCGTCCTCAGCGACGGCGGTCACACCGGCGCCACCGTCAGCGAGCTCACCGTCGAGCCCGTGGCCTTCACCGGCGCCACCACCGACATGGCCCGGCTGCGGATCTCCTACGGCGACGGCGAGCCCGGTCCCGCGACGCTGATCGCGAAGATTCGCGGCACCCGCGACGTGCAGGTGCAGATGGACCAGGCGATGGGGCTCTACGACCGCGAGGCGCGGTTCTATGAGCACCTCGCCGACGGTGTCCCGGTCGGCGTGCCGGACTGCTTCTATGTCGGCGACGGCGATCGGGAGCCGCTGCTGCTGGAGGACCTCGGAGCGCTGCGGATGGGGGACCAGATCGACGGGATCACCGTAGCCGACGCCGAGGCCGTGCTCGACGCGCTCGGCGACCTGCACGCCGCCTTCTGGGGATCGGCCGCGCTCCAGCAGCCGTGGCTCGTCTCCCCAGCCGCTGGCGTGTACGCCCAGATGATCGGCCAGCTCGTCTCCAGCGGGGCGCCGGCGCTGGCTGAGCGCTACGCCGGGCGGGCGCCAGAGGCGGTGCTGTCGTCGGTGATCGACGCGGCTCCGAACTGGGGCGCGATCCTGGCGCGCTGCGCCGAGGGTCCCCCGACGCTCGCCCACAACGACTGCCGCCTGGACAACATCTTCTTCGCGCCGGAGGGGACGCCCCGCTTCATCGACTGGCAGATCCCCGCGCGCACGCGTGGGACGCAGGACGTCGGCAACCTGCTCGCCGGCAGCATGAACGTGGAGCTG
>DASZLC010000146.1:0-14592 GCA_035552615.1 Solirubrobacteraceae bacterium | reverse complement strand
GACGCCGTCGCGCGCATCCTGACCGAAATGTTCGCCTCGGGGCTCATGGACAGCGGCAACACCGGGAACATCAACAACACGGTCAGTACCTCCGCCCATGTCGCCACCTCTCTTCAGGTGGCTGAAGAGGGCACGGTGCTCTTGAAGAACGCCAGCAGCGTCCTTCCTCTCAGTGCCAGCTCGGTAGGCTCGATCGCGGTCATCGGCACCAACGCCAACCCGTCGGTGTCCGACCAGGACTGCGTGTACGGCCAGCAGGCGAACACCTACCCCTACTCAGGCGGGGGTAGCGCATGTGTCAACGCATCGGCGGTGCCCCAGACCCCGCTGGCCGCCATCCAGGCGGCGGCGCCCGGGGCGACGGTCACCTACAACAATGGCTCCACCGCCTCCTCCGCCGTGGCGGCGGCGAAGGCCGCCAAGGTGGCCATCGTCTTCGGCGGCTACGACGAGACTGAGGGCAGCGACATCAGCAGCATCGACCTCGGCAGCGCCGAGGACACGCTGATCAGCGACGTGGCCGCAGCCAATCCGCGGACGATCGTGGTGCTCAACGCCGGTTCCGCCGTGACCATGCCATGGCTGTCGTCGGTGGCCGCGGTCGTCGACGCTTGGTACCCCGGCCAGCAGGACGGCCCGGCGCTGGCGAACATTCTATTCGGCAGCTACGATCCCTCCGGTCACCTGCCGGTCACCTTCCCCACCAGCCTGTCCCAGGTCCCGGCGTCCACTAGCCAACAGTGGCCCGGTTCCAGTGGTCAGGTCGACTACAACGAGGGCATCGACATCGGTTACCGGTGGTACCAGTCGCGCGGCCTGACGCCTCTGTTCCCGTTCGGCTACGGCCTCTCCTACACCACCTTCGGCTTCTCCAACCTCTCGATCACCGGGTTCAACGCGGCCGGGCAGGCGTCGGTCAGCGCCACGGTGACCAACACCGGAAGCGTGGCCGGGGCCGACGTCGCCCAGCTGTATATCGGCGACCCCTCGACCACCGGTGAGCCGCCCTGGCAGCTCAAGGGGTTCCAACGGGTGAGCCTCAACCCCGGAGCATCGACCACAGTCACCTTCACCGTTCCGGCCAGAGACCTCACCTACTGGGCAGGGCCAGGAGCGAACCTCTACCCCTCGGCCTGGTCCGGGCCCGACCCTGACGGGGGCGGGTGGACGGCGTCGGCGGGTACCTATGCCGTGGGCGTGGGAGACTCGTCCGCCAGCCTGCCGCTCACCGGGTCCCTCAACCTGGCGAGCGCCATCGGCCCCGACACCGTCACCCTCACCAGCCCCGGTAACCAATCCACCGCTGTCGGTGCCGCGGTCAACCTACAACTCGGCGCGTCGGACTCGGCCTCGGGCCAAACCGTGACCTACACCACCACCGGGCTGCCCGCCGGCCTGTACCTGAACCCGTCCACCGGCGACATCACCGGGACTGCTGTCTACCAGGAAAGCAACGTCGTCACGGTGACAGCTACCGACACCTACGGGTACGAGAACAGCGTCTCGTTCGAATGGGTCGTCGGTGGCACGGCCACCAGCTGCGGGGCCTCAGGGACAGGGGAGTCCCAGCTCAACGAGTCAGGCTTCACCGCCAGCTTCAACAGCGTGACCGCCGACCCACCACAAAACGCGATCACCAACGCCGTCAACGACACCAGCGTGACCTACTTCGAAAGCAGGCACAATCAGGCGGCGGGGGCCACATATACGGTCAACATGGGCTCGGCGCAGACCTTCAACGAGATCGAGATGGCCTCGCCCGAGGTGACCCAGGACTACGCCGGCCCCTACCAGGTACAGGTGTCGAGCAACGGGAGCTCGTGGACTACGGCGGCGACGTGTCGGGGCATAACGACGCCCGAGATCGCGAGCTTCCCATCGCAGACAGCGCAATACGTGCGAGTCGTGCTGACCGGCTCCAACGGTCTCGGGAGCGTGCCGTGGGCGTTCGACCAATTCCTGGTTATGACTTGAGGATAGGTCTTGATTCGGCAGATCCACCATAGGAGCATCGCCAAACCACCACTTACCTCCACCCTGCTTGCTGTACCGTGGATGTCGGACGTAACAATGGAAATCGTGCAGTATCCGGTCGGCGGCGGGATTACGGGCCCTGTACTTTCGGTCCACTGCTGAAGCGACGGCTAGGACCGCTGCCCGCAAGGTCGCGATCGTCGCCTCTGCACCCGTCAGAGAACGGCTTCGGTTGAGCCCGAAGCAAGCGCCAGCTGTCACTCCGCTGGGATTTTGTTGCCGCTAGCTCCGCTAGCCGCAGGTGAGCCGCGCGAATTGCGGCCACTGCGGTCTCGGTGGCTGCTCGCGAGCTCTCCCGTCGTGCGGCGACGAACGGCGCAGCCGCGCCGGCAGCCCCGCGGAGGCGCCAGCGAAAACCCAGGTCTCGGGCCGGCGGACTGGCCGCGGGGCGCGGGCGCGGGGTTCAGACGATCGCGGTGATGCGCCGGGTGCGCTTCACGTCGGTCCCGGAGGGCGGGACCGCCGTCACCACGAGCACGAGTTTCAGTGGATGGCCGACGCGCAACCGGCGCCGCAGCCGTGGCGGCAGCGTCAACGCGATCAGATGCCGACCGGCCGAAACGGCGAACAACGACTTCGATGCGACGATGGAGCGGGAGCCGGCCACGGTGAGCGTCGTTCTGACCCGCCGCGCCTTCCGTCCAGTCCGGAGCAGCATTCGAATCCTGCCGCCCCGCTGACGGGTCGCCACGTGAAGGGATTCGATCAGCGGCGCGGTGGAGGCGGCTGGCGGAGAGCCCGCCGTCGGGCCGGTGCCGACGACCGACCCGGGCGGCGAATCGGAGACCGTGAACCGGTAGGTCGGCGTCCCGGCCGGCAGGTCGCCGTCGCTCTCGAGCTCGATGTAGTAGGTACCGGCCGACGGGAACGTCCAAGCGAACGTCTCGGTGTCCCGCGCGGTGGCGATCGTGCCGGCGTCGCTGCTCGGACCGCCGATCTGGTTGACCCCCGTCTGGTCCATCGCCGTCGCGTATACGGGACAGCCGGCGTCGTTGGGGTCCTGGCAGTTGGTGGTCGTGTTGGCGAGCGTGAAATAGCGCGTCTCGCCCGCCGTGGCGATCGTGAACGCGAGGAGATCGACATCGGACTGGTTGACGAACGCGCCTGCCACCGGCGTGTTGAGGACGAGTGGTCCGTAGGCCTGAGAAGGGCTCTCGTCAGGGCCCGCTCCGACTATGTCGGCGAGCGCGACGCCGGGGGTCACGAGCGTCAGCAGGACGGCAGCCACAGCCACGCTGAACCGAGTGGACATCGCCACACGGTGACAGATCGGGCTGCCGCAGGCGCTCATCCGTCGGTGAATTGCATCGCGTGCACGCGGGCGTAGTGCCCGTCGAGCGCGACCAGTTCGTCGTGTCGTCCCTGCTCGACGATCTGTCCATCGCGGAGCACGAGGATCCGATCAGCCCGCCGTACCGTGGACAGACGGTGCGCGATGACGATCACGGCTCGTCCCTCCATCAGCCGCTCCAGCGCCGAGAAGACCAGGCCCTCGGTTTCGACGTCGAGCGCCGAGGTCGGCTCGTCCAGCACAAGCACCGGTGCATCCTTCAGCAGTGCGCGGGCGATCGCCAGCCGTTGCCGTTCTCCGCCCGAAAGTGACGCGCCGCGCTCTCCCAGCACCGTGTCAAATCCCTCCGGCAACCGCCGGATGAAGTTCAATGCGTTCGCCAGTCGCGCAGCTTCCACAATCTCGTCGCGCGCCGCCCCCGGCCGCCCGAACGCGATGTTCTCGGCGACCGATACCGGGAACAGGAACGAGTCCTGCGAGACCAGCGACACGGCCCCGCGCACCTGCGCCAACGGCAGCTCACGCAGGTCGCGGCGGTCGAGCTGCACCTGGCCCGGGTCGGGGTCGTAGAAGCGCAGCACCAACCCCGCGAGCGTCGATTTCCCGGCGCCGGTAGGACCGACGAGTGCGACCATCTCGCCCGGGCCCACGGAAAAGCTCACACGCTGCAATACCGGCCGGCCGGGCTCGTAGGCGAACGACACGTCCCGCACCGCGACCTCCCCACGCACTTCGCGGAGCGGGACCGCGCCCTCCATGTCCGGCACATCGGACACCACATCCAACACCTCGACCACACGCAGTGCGCTGCCGAGCGACTCGGCGATCGTCCCGCCGGCGTAGCTGACGTCATGAACCGGTGCGAACAGCGAGCCGAGATAGGTGAGGAACACGAGGATCGTGCCGAGCGAGATCGCGCCGCGGAGCTCCTGATGCGCGCCGACGAGGAACACACCCGCCGTCCCGAGTGCGGTGATCAGCCCGAGCAGCAGGCTGAACCGCGTCTGCGCCCAGGTCATCCGCACAGTCGCCCGCATGATCCGCTCGATGTTCCCCGCCAGCCGCCTGTCGGCGGCCTCCTCACCGCTGAAGCTCCGGACGACGGCGATCCCGGTGAGGGTCTGCTCGATCGTGTCGTACAGCTCACCTTCGGCTTCCTGCTGGGCATAGCTGCGCTCGGTCATAGCGCCGGAGGCGAAGCGCACGACCAGCACCATCGGCGGGATCACGGCCAGTGCCAGCAGCGTCAGCAGCGGATCGAGCACGACCATCACCACCGCGATCGACGCTAGGCTGGCGAACGCGGTCAGCCCCGGAAGCACCCCATCCTGGACGATCGTCGTCAGTGCCCCGGAGTCCCCCATGATCCGCTGCAGTGACGAGCCGACCCCGTGCGTGGCGTGGAACCGGAGCGATAGTCGCTGGAGATGCGCGAACAGCGCGCCGGCCATGTCATACGACAGCTGCGCCCCGAACCGGATCGCAGCCAACGCCGAGAGCAACCCCACCGCACTGCTCAGCAGGAAGATCGCGACGCCGGCGGCGACAGTCCAATCGAGCAACGCGGTCCGGCCGTGAGAGCCGGGCAGCGCCTGAAATACGCTCAGCAGCGGCCCGCTGAGCGGCCGACCACCCAGGACGTTGTCGACGAGCACCTTCAGCGGCCACGGCTGCAGCAGGGTGAACGCGATGTCGAGCACCATGCCGAGGGCGACCAGCGCCATCGCGCCGCGCCGCCGCCAAGCGAACGGCAACAACCGGCGCAACAGGTAGCGCGCGCCGCCGTCGCGGGCGTTGTGCTCACCGTCGCTCACTCGGCCTCCGAGCCGAACTGCATCGCGTGCATCCGGGCATAGTGCCCGCCCAAAGCGAGTAGTTCCTGATGTCGGCCCTGTTCGACGATCCGCCCGTCGCGCAATACGAGGATCCGATGCGCCCGCCGGACCGTCGACAGGCGATGAGCTATGACGATCACCGACCGCCCCGCCATGAGCTGCTCGAGCGCCGAGAAGACCAGGCTCTCGGTCTCGCCGTCCAGCGCCGAGGTCGGCTCGTCCAACAGGAGAACGGGGGCGTCCTTCAGCACCGCCCGGGCGATCGCGATCCGCTGCCGTTCCCCGCCCGACAGGGTGGCGCCACCCTCGCCGAGAACGGTCTCGAACCCGTCCGGCAACCGCTCGACGAAGCCGAGCGCATTCGCCGCCCGTACTGCCTCGACGATCTCCTCGAACGTCGCATCCGGCCGTCCGAACGCGACGTTCTCGAGGACCGACAGGGGGAAGAGGAACGATTCCTGGAGGACCAGTGACATGGCTCCGCGCACCTGCGCCAACGGCAGCCCGCGCACATCCCGGCCGTCCAACAACACCTCGCCCCGGTCTGGGTCGAAGAACCGTGGCAGGAGCCCGACGAGCGTCGACTTCCCGGCGCCGGTCAGTCCGACGAGCGCCACCACCTCGCCGGGTGCGACCGAGAAGCTCACCCCTTCCAGGACCGGTTGGCCCGGCTGGTAGGCGAACCACACGTCTCGCACGGCGACCTCGCCGCGCACCTCGGCGAGCGCGACGGCACCGTTCACCTCCGACACCTCCGAAACCGCATCCAACACCTCGACCACGCGGTCAACGCTCGGGCGCGCGCCTTGCAGGGTCGAGTAGATCCCGGTCAGCCCCGACAGCTGCCCCTGCAGGAGCCCGAGGTAGTTGACGAACACGAGCACGCTGCCCACGGTCAGCCGGTGATCGAGGACGGCGTGGGCGCCGAATAGCAGTACCAGCCCTGTCCCGACGGCGGCGACCAGCCCCGACCCGAGGTTGCCGAAGCCGCCGAGCAGGACGCTGCGGCTCTGCAGCTTGACCGCCCGCCGGGTGAGGGCCTGGAACTTCAGTTGCTGACGGTCCTCCTGCCCGAACGCGATCACCACCGGAATGCCCGCGAGGGTCTGCTGGACGTGGGCGTACAGCCGCCCCTGTAGCTGGCGCTGGGATTCGGCCAACGACCTCACGCGCCGGCCGAGCACGAGTGGCGCCAGCGCCATCGGCGGTGCGGCCAGCAGCGCGACCAAGGCCAGCCCGGGGTCGAGCGTGATCATCGCGACTGTCACGCTTGCGACCGTGACCGCCGCTGCCAGCGGCGTCAGCAGCAGTTCGTCCAGCACGGTGTGCACTGACCAGCTGTCGCCGGCGACCCGTTCGATCGTGTCGCCGACGGGCTCGCGCATCTGCTCGCGCAGCGAGCGACGCTGGACTCGCGCGAACATGTCGCGAGCGACGTCGAACACGGTTCCCTGGCCAACGACAGTCCACAGGTATGTGCTCGCCACCTCGAACGCGCTCGTCAACGCGAACACCGTGAGCTCGGCCAGCGCCACCCAGGCCAGCAGTCCGTAGCGGTCACCGGCACCGGGCAGCCAGCTCAGTAGCCCCGGGGCGTGCCCGTGGCCCAGCACATCGTCGACCAGCACCTTCAACGGCAGCGGAGTCAGCAGGCTGGCGAGGTTGGCGAGCAGCGTGACGACGACGATCGCGCTCCAGCCTCGCCAGCGGCGGCGCGGGTAGGCCAGCATCGTCCGATAACGGTGCGATTTCGCGGTTGCCACGAGCCGCCGAGACTACCTTGGCACCCGGTTTGCGAAGGACTTAGCGGATCCGCAGCCTGCAGCCAACAGAGGTCGAACACACTAGATCCTGACTTTTCGGCTCTTGGGGCGTTGCACAGATGAACGGGCGTTTCCCGGCGCACTCCGGGCGACCCGCTCATCGAGACCCTTAGGAGAAGAACGTGCGACTCGTAGATCCGTGGCGAAGTTCACCGCTGCTGTGGACAGTGGGCGTGATCCTGTTCACGCCGCTGATCGTGGTCGGCGGGCTACTCGTCGTAGCTACGAGCCTCGCCGGCGGACTGTGGCGCGAACCGCGTCCGAGGGGCGGAGTGCGTCCGATGCTCGTATCGACCAAGGTCAACGCTGCGCTCAAGCTCTCGCCTGGCCTCGCCCCGGTCGTGCCGCTGCGACCGGCCCCGGGCAACGAGCTGGAGACGGCCGCAAGTTTCAGTCGCGCCGCCTCATTCAGCCGCGCCGCCTAACGGGTTAGCGTCAACGCGTGGCCACCGAACCCGCGATGATGCCTGGTGCTACCGTCACCGCTCGCCCGCTGGTCCACGGAAAGTTTCTGCAGGCCGGTGGCGAGAAGCTCTACCTGCGCGGCGTGACCTACGGGCCGTTCGCGCCCGGTGCGGACGGCCACCCCTACGATCCCGGCAAGGCCGCCACAGACTTCCCGATGATGGCCGCAGCCGGCGTCAACACCATTCGGCTGTACACACTGCCGCCCCGCTGGCTGCTCGACCTCGCCGCCCATCACCAGCTGTGGGTTATGGCCGGTCTGGCGTGGGAGCAACACGTCACGTTCCTCGACGACCCACGTCGCGCCGCCGCAATCGTCGAGCGCGTTCGCGAGCAGGTGGCGACCGTGGCCGGCCATCCGGCCCTGCTCGCCTGGGCGGTCGGCAACGAGATTCCCGCCACGATCGTACGCTGGCACGGGCCCGCGGCAGTACGCGACTTCATCCGCCGGCTGGTCGACGCGACCCGCGCCGCCGACCCGGAGGCCCTCGTCACCTACGTCAACTATCCGACGACCGAGTACCTCGAGCTCGACTTTCTCGACTTCCTCTGCTTCAACGTCTTCCTCGAGCACCGGGAGCCGTTCGTCGCCTACCTGCACCGGCTCCACAACCTGACCGGCGACCGCCCGCTCGTGCTGACCGAGATCGGGCTGGACAGCGGCAGTCACGGCGAACAAGCGCAGGCCGAAACGCTCGGCTGGCAGTTGCACGACGCCTTTCAAGCCGCTTGCGCCGGGGCCTTCGCGTTCTCCTGGACGGATGAGTGGCACCGCGGCGGCACGGAGATCCTCGACTGGCATTTCGGCCTGACCGACCGCGAGCGGCGACCGAAACCCGCGCTCGCGGCGGTCAGCGCCGTCTATGAGCAGATACCACCGGCGCCGCTCCGCGCCCCGCGGGTATCCGTGCTGGTGTGCACCTACAACGGCGCTCGCACCCTTGCTCAGACCTGTGCCGGACTCGCCGCGCTCACCTATCCCGATTACGAGGTGGTCGTCGTCGACGACGGCTCGACTGACGCCAGTGCGGCGATCGCCGCGAGCCACGGCTTTCGCGTGATCTCGACTGACAATCGCGGACTGTCGAGCGCGCGTAACACCGCACTCGCGGCAGCCACGGGCGAACTCGTCGCCTTCATCGACGACGACGCGACTCCCGATCCCGATTGGCTGACCTACCTCGTCGAGGCGTTCGAGTCGGGTGGCTACCAGGCGGTCGGCGGCCCCAATCTCCCCGTCCCGGGCGATGGCGCCGCCGCTGATGCCGTGGCGGTGTCGCCCGGCAGCCCGGTCCACGTGCTGTTCGGTGATCGCGACGCGGAACACATCCCCGGCTGCAACTGCGCATTTCGCGCCGATGCCTTGCAGGCCATCGGAGGCTTCGATACTCGCTTCCGTACCGCCGGTGACGACGTCGACGTGTGCTGGCGATTGCAGGACGCCGGCGGCCGGATCGGATACTCCGCGGGCGCCGTCGTCTGGCATCACCGCCGGGACTCGGTCGCCCGCTATCTCAGACAACAGCGCGGCTACGGCTCCGCCGAAGCGCTGCTCGAGCGCAAATGGCCGGATCGCTACAGCGCCGGCGGCCACGTCAGCTGGCGGGGGCGTATGTACGGTCAAACCGCGCCGCGCCACGCGACGGGCCCGCTGCGCTGGCGCGTTTATCACGGGGTCTGGGGCACGGCCCCGTTCCAGGCGCTGTACGAGCCCGCCCGCGGCGAGACGAACACGCTGCTGTTGATGCCCGAGCTGTATCTGGGCATCGGTCTGCTGTCCCTGCTCGTTGCGCTTGGGGCCGTCTGGACACCGTTGTTGGCGCTCGCGCCGATCCTGATCCTCGCCGCCGGCGCGCTGTCGGTCCGCGCGATCACCAGCGCGCTGAGGGCTGAGTTCCCGACCAAGCAGCTCGGTTCAGCCGAGCTGCTGCACCGCCGTGCGCTCACCGCCTACCTACACGTGGCTCAGCCGATGGTGCGTCTACAGGGACGGCTTCGGCATGGCCTGAGCCCATGGCGGCGGTTCGTCTCGGGTATGTACGTCTCGCCGCGGACCCGCCGTCTCGAGCAATGGCGGGAGCAGTGGACGGACCCGCGGGAGTGGCTGCTCGCCTTTGAGGCAAAGGCGAGCGACGCCGGCGCCGTGGTCCGCCGCAGCGGCGATTTCGATAGCTGGGACATCGAGATCCGGGCCGGTGCCATGGCGGGCGCGCGGGTCACGAGCACGGTCGAGGAGCACGGCTCGGGACGGCAGCTGTTCCGGCTGCGATGCCGCGCCTTCGTCTCACCGCCGACCGTCCTGCTGACAGCGCTGATCCTGCTGGTTGGGTGCTTCGCGGCGCTGGGCGGCTCGCTACTCGCTGCGGTCGTGCTCTGGCTGCTTGGCGCGGCCCTGACCGCGCGGCTACTGCTCGAAAGCAGCGTGGCGCTGGCGCTCGCCGGGCGCGCCTTCAATCAGCTCGCCGATCCGCCCGACCGCCAGCCGGCCCGATGAGCGAGAGGCCGCTGCGGATCGCGCTGGTGGCACCGGTCGCGGCACCGGTCAGGCCCGGTGGAGGGGATTCAGTCGAGCAGCTCGTCGGAACACTGGCCCAGGCGCTCGTCGCCCGCGGGCAGGAGGTCACGCTCTACGCCACCGGTAACTCGGACACCGCTGCGCACCTCCGTTCCGTCCACGCCGGCGGTTACGACGACGAGGACAAGATGTGGGACTGGTTCCGCCAGGAGAGCTTCCACGCCGCCGCCGTGTTCGAGCAGGCAGCCGAATTCGACGTGATCCACTCGCATGATTTTCACTTCACGCTACCTTTTTCGCGGCTGACCCCGACCCCGCTGATCGAGACCGCCCACGTCGAGCTCGCGCCGGAGGTCCTGCTCGAGCTCAAGCGCCGCCCGGAGGTGCACATCGTCACCGTCTCGGGCTACGCCGCCAGAGAGGTGGAATCGCGCCCGAAGCACACGGTGATCCCGCACGGCATCGACTTCGACAGCTTCGAACTCGGTGCCGGCGACCGCGGCTACCTGCTGTTCCTCGGCCGGCTCATCGCCGACAAGGGCCCGGCGGACGCCGTGCGGATCGCCGCCGCCGCCGGGCTCCCGCTGGTGCTCGCCGGGCCGTCCCAGGAGGACTACGACCTCGCCGCCGAGGTCGACCTCGAGGGCGTCGAATGCGTCGGCTGGGTCGACGCCGCGGAGCGCCAGCGGCTGCTGGCCGGCGCGCGTGCGCTGCTGTTCCCCAACCGCTATGGGGAGCCGTTCGGGCTCGTACTGCTCGAGGCGATGGCCTGCGGGACGCCCGTTCTCGGCACCGCGGTGGGGGCGACGCCCGAGATCGTCGACGAGGGGATCACCGGCTACACCGCGGCGGGATGGGAAGGCCTTGCCAGCCGAACCGAGGAGGTGGCACGGCTTGATCGCCGGCGGGTTCGCGAGCATGCGCGCTCGCGCTTTTCGGTGCAGCGTATGGTCGACGCCCACCTCGCGCTCTACCGCAGCATTGCCCGATGAGCGCGACGATACTGGCCGTCGTCGCCCACCCAGACGACGAGTCGCTGATCGCGGGCGGCACGCTCGCCCTGGCCGCCCGGGCCGGGGCCGAGGTGGCGATCGTATCCCTGACCCGTGGTGAGCTCGGACCGATCGCCGACTCGGCGCTCGCCACCCGCGAGACGCTCGCCGCCGTGCGCGAGCAGGAGCTGGCGGCGGCCGGCCGGATTCTCGGCGCGACGTTCACGGCCTGCCTGCGGCTCCCCGACGGCGAGCTCCCGTGGACCGACAGGGACCGCGCCGCCGGCGAGCTGACCGCGCTCCTGGACGGTCGCCTGCCGGAGGTGATCCTGACCTTCGGCGAGGACGGGCTCTACTGGCACGGCGATCACATCGCGGCCGCCGAGATCGCGCATCGCACGGCGAGCGAACTGGGCGGCATCGAGGTGCTGGAGGCGGTCTGGTTGCGCGCGACGGCGCCGACGCTGGCCGCCGCCGCCCGCGAGCACGGACTGCCGGACAGCCTCTGGGGAATCGAGCCCGAGGCGTTCGGGAGCGACCGCGAGCCGGTCCTGAGCGTCGACATCACGCCGGTGCTGGCCCTGAAGCTGGAGGCGCTCCGCGCCCACCGGAGCCAGCTCGCCGCCGGCAACCTGCTCGCCGAGCTCCCGCTCAAGCTCGCCGAGGACCACCTCGCCTACGAGCACTGGGCCGGCCCGAGCGCCGCCAAGCTCAAGGCGATCCTCGGTGATGGCTGACGGCGCCCGGATCGTCGTGCTCGGCGCCGCCGCACAGATGCCGTTCGCCGGCGTCTGGTGGCAGGTGCGCCACTACCTCGAGGGGCTGCGCCGCCTCGGCCACGACGTCCACTACGTCGAGGACACCGGCAACTGGCCGTATGACCCGGTGCTCGAGACGATCACCGATGATGCCTCCGGTGCCGTCGCCAAGCTCGGATCGCTTCTGAACGAGGCCGGCTTTGGCGACCGCTGGGCGTTCGTCAACGCCGCCCGGACCGGCGAGACCTATGGCCTGACCGAGCGGCAACTGGCTCACGTGGTGGCGGAGGCCGAGGTGCTGATCAACCTCAGCGGGGCGACCGTGCTCGACGATCGCCACCGGCATATCCCGGTGCGGATCTACCTCGAGACCGACCCGGTGACGCCGCAGCTCGAGATCGCGAGCGGCCGCGCCGAGACGGTCGCGTTCCTCGCCGCCCACACTCACCACTTCACCTTCGGCGAGCGGATCGGGACGCCCGAATGCGCGGTCCCCGCCGAAGGATTTGACTACCGTCCGACGCGCCAGCCGGTCGTACTCGACCTGTGGCCGCCACCGCCATGGTTCCCGAGCCCGCCGCCGGACGGACTCGTGTTCACCACGATCGCCAACTGGGAGCAGGCTCACAAGGACATCGAGTACGCCGGCGAGAAGTACACGTGGTCGAAGAACACCGAGTTCCTGAAGCTGCTCGCCGTCCCCCGCCAGGCAGGTATCCGGATCAGGCTCGCGCTGGCGATCAGCGACCCCGACGCCGCCGCCACCCTGCAGCGCGCCGGCTTCGAGATCACCGAGGCCGCGCCGCTCTCCGACGATCCGGCCGCCTACCAGCGGTTCATCACGAGCTCCGGCGGCGAGTTCAGCGCCGCCAAGGACCAGAATGTGCGGATGCGCAGCGGCTGGTTCAGCGACCGCACTGCCACGTACCTGGCCAGCGGGCGCCCGGCGGTGGTTCAGGACACCGGCTTCGAGCAGGTGCTGCCGACCGGGACCGGGCTGCTGTCGTTTCGCACCGCGGACGAAGCCGCCACCGGCCTCGCCGAGGTCGCTGCCGACTACGCCCGCCACAGCCACGCCGCTCGCGACCTGGCCGCCGAGCACTTCCGCGCCGAAACGGTCCTGGGCGACCTGCTCCGAGCGGCGGGGGTCGGATGAGCTTCCCGATCGAGGAGGTCACCGGCGAGTGGGACCGCTCGTCGCTGCCGGCCAACATCGAGTTCGGTGACCGCGTCTGGGTCGAGCGGCCGCAGGCCTTCGCGCGCTTCATCAGCCGCCGCAAACCCGGACTGCGGCTCGGAGACGACGTCCGGGCTTATGGCTGGACGGTGTTCAACGTCGAGCCTGAGGCGACGCTGACGGTCGGGCCGCGGAGCGTGCTCGTCGGTGCGATCTTCATGTGCGCCGAGCGGATCGAGGTCGGCGCCGACGTCGTGATCTCCTACGGCGTGACGATCGCCGACTCCGACTTCCATCCGCTCGACCCGGAGGCTCGCCGGCTCGACGCCGAGGCCTCGGCGCCGTACGGCGACCCGAGCCGCCGGCCGCCGGTCGCTCACGCCCCGGTGGTGATCGAGGACGGCGCCTGGATCGGGATCGGCGCAATCGTCTTGAAGGGAGTACGGGTCGGCGCCGGCGCGCGGGTCGGCGCCGGCGCGGTCGTCACCCGCGAGGTGCCCGCCGGCGCCCACGTGGAGGGCAACCCGGCGCGATGACCGTGCTCGAGCACGACTGGTTCCCGCGCCCGGTTACCGACACCGTGACCGTCGGCGAGCGCTCGTGGCTCTACTCCTCCTACGCCTGCCACCACAACCGGGGACGGATCACGATCGGCGCCGACTGCGGGATCTACAACGGCACGCAGTTCGAGCTCGGCCCGCAGGGTGAGGTGCAGATCGGCGACTTCTCCACCCTCGTCGGCGCGATCATTGCGACCAACGGATCGGTCTCGATCGCCGACCACGTGTTCATCGCCCACGAGGTGTTCATCGCCGCCTCGCCCTGGGCACAGCCGCCCTGCGATGCTCGTGGCCCGCTGGCCACGAGCACCGGCGCAACCGACCCGCCCGTCGTGATCGGCTCCGGCGCCTGGATCGGCACCCGCGCGGTGATCCTCGCGCCGGCGCGGATCGGCCGTGATGCGATCGTCGGTGCCGGCACGGTTGTCTCGGGCGTCGTACCCGACGGCGCCACCGCGTCCGGCAACCCGGCCCAGATCAGGGTCCGACGCTGATGGCCAAGCTGATCGCGATCGAGGACATGGTCGGGCCGTCGGTCGCCGGCCGCGGGGGTCACCAGGTCCATGTCCTCAACGTCCTGGAGGGCCTGACCCGAAATGGTCATGAGGTCCTGTTCCTGGAGTACCTCGATGAGCCGGCGTCGCCGGCCGCGTGTGCCGCGTTCGGGCGCCTGCTCGGCGAGCGCCCGGCGGCCCTGCTCGATGCTCACTCGGGCTCGAGCTTCGCCGGCTCCTCGACCAAGCAGGTGCGGGCCTTCGCGGCCGCGGCCGATGCGGTGATCTCGCTCGCCGCCCACTACCGGCGTGAGCCGTGGCCGCTGCTGGACGACGTACGGCCGCGGATCCTGATCGAGCAGGATCCCGGATACACCCACGTGTGGGCCGCCGACGGCGACCCCGCGGATATCTTCGGGGAGCACGACTTCCACTTCACCGTCGGCGCCAACATCGGCACCGACCGCAGCCCGATCCCTACCTGTGGGATCGAGTGGACGGCGCTCTGGCCGCCGGTCGTGCTCGACTGGTTCGCGGGGGCAACGCCGCCTGACGGTGACCGCTTCACCACCGTCGGCGCGTGGCGGGACTACGGCTACATCGAACTCGCTGGACAGCTGCTCGGGCCGAAGGTCGAGGAGTTCATGA
>DASZLC010000145.1:0-13077 GCA_035552615.1 Solirubrobacteraceae bacterium | reverse complement strand
AGACCGAAGCGCATCTCGATCACCTCGCGCTCGCGCTCGGGCAGGGCGGCCAGCGCGCGGCGCAGGTTCTCGCGCCGCAGGTGCTCGGCGGCCAGCTCAAACGGCGACTCGGCCGTCTGGTCCTCGACGAAGTCGCCAAGCTCGGATTCTTCCTCCTCGCCGATCGGCTTCTCCAGCGAGATCGGCTGCTGGGCCATCCGCAGCACATCGCGCACCTCGCGGACGGTGGTCTCCAGCTCGGCGGCGATCTCGGCCGGCGTCGGCTCGCGCCCCAGTTGCTGGACGAGCTGGCGCTCGACGTGCACGACCTTGTTCAGCTTCTCGACCATGTGCACGGGGATCCTGATGGTGCGGCCCTTGTCGGCGATCGCCCGCGTCACGGCCTGACGAATCCACCAGGTGGCGTAGGTGGAGAACTTGTAGCCGCGCCGGTAATCGAACTTCTCGACGGCGCGGATCAGGCCCATCGACCCCTCCTGGATCAGGTCCAGGAACGTCAGCCCGCGGCCCAGATACGACTTCGCGATCGAGACGACCAATCGCAAATTGGCCTCGATCATCTGCTGCTTGGCGTCCATGTCGCCGCGCTCGATCCGGCGGGCCAGCAGCACCTCCTGCTCGGCGGTGAGCAGCGACACGCGACCGATCGATCGCAGGTACAGCCGCAGCGAGTCGAGCGACGGCTCGACGGTGAGGTCGACCTCGACCTTCTTGCGGGTCTCGGGCGTCGGCTCCGCCGCCCGCTCCGCACCGGCCTCGACCGTGCCGCCCTCGGACTTGGCGATCTTGCCGTCGCCGTCGACGACCTCGATCCCCTGTTCATCCAGGTAGGCGTGCAGCTCGCCGATCTGCTCCTTGGTCACCTCGACCTCTTCAAGGCAGTCGGCGATCTGCCCGAACGTCAGGAAGCCGCGCTCCTGCCCTTCCGCGATCAGCGGCCGCAGCTCATCCATCTCGACGATCGGAGACTCGTCGCTCAACAGGACACTCGCTTCTTTGCTCAAAGCCCCTGAGCTCCTCCCAGATGCGTTGTTCGAGCCGCCCCGGTGGGGGTGACTCCCTCTCTCTGTATGTGCGCCCGGCTCCTCGACCGGACCGGCCGATTGATACCACAATCCCCGGTCTTTCCCAGTCACGTCGCAATTGTCACGTTCTCTGCATAACGGCCGATTCGTGCGCCTGTCTACTCTTATGGGTTGTGAGACCTGCCCCTGTGCTCTCGGCGCCGGACGTCCAGGCGCGCCAGCCGACCGTCGCGCTGAGCCTGTCGCAGGTCGGCGTCACGAACGTCGAAAAGGTCATCCGGCTCAAGCAAAGTGGCGCCGAGCAGCTGTTCTGGGCGCGCTTTCAGTGCGTCGTCGAGCTTGGACCGAACCAGAAGGGCGCGCACATGTCGCGCTTCGAGGAGGTCGTCAACGAGGCGATCGGCCAGGTCGTCCTCGGCGAGGCGACGTTCCGGGCCGAGACGCTGGCCGAGCACATCGCCCAGCTGGTGCGCGAGCGCCAGGGCGCCCGGCGCGCCGAGGTGACGGTCGAGGCGCGCTTCCCCGAGCACAAGCCCGCGCCCGTGTCGGGCATCCAGACCCAGGAGCTGTACACGCTGCACGGCTCGGCGCTGTGCACCGAGCTCGGCACCCGCCGGCTGATCGGCGTCACCGCCCAGGGGATGACGGCGTGTCCGTGCGCGCAGGAGCTGATCACGGCAAGCGCCACTGAGCGCCTGACCGCCGAGGGCTTCACCGACGAGGAGATCGAGCGGATCATCGCGGCCGTACCGGTCGCCACGCACAACCAGCGCGGCCTCGGCACGCTGCACGTTGGGCTCCCCGAGAGCTCCGACGAGCACCCCGACGCCCGGACGCTCGTCGACATCGTCGAGAGCTCGATGTCGTCGGAGATCTACGAGCTGATGAAGCGCACCGACGAGGCGCACGTCGTCGAGAAGGCCCACCGCCGCCCGCGGTTCGTCGAAGACTGCGTGCGCGAGATGATCCGCGGCGTGATCGAGACCCTTTCGACGCTTCCCGACAGCGCCTTCATTTCGGCGCGGCAGGAGAACCTGGAGACCATTCACCAGCACGACGTGATCGCCGAGCGGTTCGGGACGATGGGCGAGATCAGGCGGGAGCTGGAAACGGGCGATCCGTCACCGGTGCACACGAGCCGGCGCGCCTGGCTCGACGCCACGCCGTAACGGCGCTCACGATTCGGGCGACGAGGCCGGCCGCGCGCCGAACCGCTTCGACACGCCGAAGAAGTAGTCGGCCCCCGACAGCACGGTGATCACCACCGTCACGTAGACGATCACGTCGAGCCACACCGGCCGGTGCCCGTTTTCGGCGATCAGCAGCATCACCATCAGCACCTGGGCTGCGGTCTTCACCTTGCCGAACGCGCTGGCGGAGATCACGACCCCCTGGGCGCCGGCGGCGACACGCAGCACGGTGACGGCGAACTCGCGGGCGATGATCACCATCGCCACCCACGCCTCGAGCCGGTTCAGCGACACGAGCGAGATGAGCGCCCCCATCACGAGGAGCTTGTCGGCGAGCGGGTCCATCAGCTTGCCGAAGGTCGTCACCGACCCCTGGGCGCGGGCCAGGCGGCCGTCGATCGCGTCCGTCACCGACGCAGCGGCGAACACGATCGCCGCCAGCAGGTCGCCGCTGCCCGTGTTCGCCAGCAGCGCGACGACGAGCACTGGAACGAGCAGGATCCGGACCATCGTCAGCACGTTGGGGACGTTCAGGGGCACCATGACCGTCAACAAACGCTATCCCACCGGCCGAAGCCTGCATTCGCGTAGGGTTAAGGGCCATGCCACTGATTCCGATGGTGATCGAACGCACGGCGCGCGGAGAGCGCGAGTTCGACATTTACAGCCGCCTCCTGAACGAGCGCATCATCTTCCTGGGGACCCCGATCGACGACATGGTCGCGAACCTGATCGTGGCGCAGCTCCTGCATCTGGAGTCCCAGGACCCCGACAAGGACATCTCGATCTACATCAACAGCCCAGGCGGCTCGATCTACTCCGGCCTGGCGATCTACGACACGATGCAGTTCGTCAAGCCACAGATCTCCACGATCTGCTGCGGCGTGGCGATGTCGATGGGCTCGCTGCTGCTGACGGCGGGAGCGAAGGGCAAGCGGTTCTCGCTACCCAACAGCCGGATCCTCATCCACCAGCCGTCGGCCGGGTTCGAGGGGCAGTCGACGGACATCGAGATCCACGCCCGCGAGATCCTCGCCATCCGCAAGCGGACCGACGAGATCTACGCCCGTCACACCGGGCAGAGCGAGGAGCAGGTGCACGTCGACATGGAGCGCGACCGGTTCTTCAAGCCCGACGAGGCCGTCGCCTACGGGCTGATCGACACCGTCATCGAGCACCACTGAGGCAATCGCTACGTCGCCGGGGCGCGACGGATCCGCCCCGACCCCTGGCCCCGCGTCTCGGCCGGCTCGGGGAGCACGGGCCGCAGCAGCGCCCACGCGATCATGCCCAGGCCGAACACCAGCATCCCCAGCCCGGCCCACAGGTCGATGTCGATGCCCGCCGCCTTGTGCTTGACCTGGTGCGAGCCGAACAGCCCGAGCGCCACCAGGACGATCGCGTAGAGCACGAACAGCCCGCCGATCAGCCGACGGATGTCGAAGCGGTTGGCGGCGCGAGCGGCGCGCACCTCGTCCTCGTCGGTAGCGCCGGTCGGCTCGTGCACGCCGGGCCGGTCGCGACCGCGACCTGGCACTCCAAAGGGCGGGCGGTCTTTGCTCATGCGAACACGATATTCAGCACAACAAGCACTGCCAGCGTGACGCCGCCGAGCAGCGCCGGCGAGCGCCACCACAGTTTGTCACGCGGGTCCTCCTGCTCGGGCGCCTCCTTGCGGGTGAGGCCCCAGACGAGGCCGCGGAGATCCTCCACCGGCTTGGCCGGCGTCACCAGCGAGACGACGACAAGTACGCCGCCGTCAACGAGGAAGGCGATGATCGCCTGCCAGAAGCTCGCGCTCAGCGCGGAGCCGAAGTGGAAGACCGTGTGGTACGCATTCAAACGGTTCACGACGTACGCCGCGGCCGTGCCGGCCACAATGCTGCAGAACCCGCCCCACGCGCTCGCCCGCTTCCAGAACATCGCGATGATGAACGTCGCGAACAGCGGCGCGTTGAAGATCGAGAACAGCGTCTGGATGTAGTTCATGATGTTCGAGTAGCCCTTGGCGATGAACGCCGTGGCCACCGACACGAGCACGCCGGCGACCGTCACCAACCGCCCCGCCCGGAGGTAGTAGTCGGAGTCGCGGTCCTTCACGACGTAGGACTGGATCAGGTCGTAGGTGACGACCGTGTTGAACGACGTGACGTTCGCCGCGACGCCCGCCATAAACGCGGCCAACAGGCCGGTCACGGCGATCCCCAGCATCCCCTCCGGCAGGAAGTTGCCGATCAGGTGCGGAATCGCGGTGTTGTACTGGAGCGACAGGCTGGAGCCGCCGAGGCCCTTCACCGTCACCGCGGCGATCAACCCGGGCACGATGATGATCGCCGGCAGGAACGTCTTCGGGATCGCGCCGATCAGCGGGGTGCGCCGCGCCGCCGACATGTTGTTGGCCGACAACGCGCGCTGGACCTCGGCGAAGTTCGTCGTCCAGTAGCCGAAGCCGAGCACAAATCCGAGCCCGAAGACGACCCCGACCCAGTCGGACTTCAGCGGGTTGGTGACGTGATGGATGGCCAATCCGCGGAACGCGTGCAGCGCCGGCTCGCCCAGCTTCGGATCCGCCCTGACCCGCGCGTCCAGCCCGTGGATCCCACCGACGGAGTGCAGCGCGACGATCGTCAGCGGCAGCAGCGCGGCGACGATCACGAAGAACTGCAGCACCTCGTTGTAGATCGCCGAGGTGAGGCCGCCGAGCGTGATGTAGGCGAGCACGAGGGCGGCGGCGGCGAGGATCGCCACGGCCACCGTCCAGCCCAGCAGCAGATGGATGATCAGCGCCAGCGCGAACAGGTTCACTCCCGAGATCAGCACCGTGGCGAGCGCGAAGGTGATGGCGTTGAACGCGTGCGTCGCCTCGTTGAAGCGCAATCGCAGGTACTCGGGGACCGAGCGGACCTTCGCGCCGTAGTAGAAGGGCATCATCACCAGCCCCAGGAAGACCATCGCCGGGACCGCCCCGATCCAGTAGTAGTGCACGGCTGGGACGCCGTACTGGGCGCCGTTGGCGGCTTGGCCGAGGATCTCCAACGCGCCGAGGTTGGCGGCCATGAAGGCCAGTCCGGTGATCCACGCCGGCAGCGAGCGCCCGGACAGGAAGAAGTCGATGTCGGTCTTGATCGACAGCCGGGCGACGAACCCGATCCCCAGGACCACGACGAAGTACACGCCGATGATGGCGTAGTCGAGCGCGCTGAGATGCAGTCTGAGCGTCTCCACCGCGGGTTCCTACCCGCTCAGGACGCCCTGAAGCGGCGCCGGCTACGCGATCGGATGCTCGATCGAGCCCAGCGACTCGATCTCGATCCGAACGACGTCGCCCGGCGCCAGGTACTGCGGTGGGTCCTTGCCCTGCCCGACGCCGCTCGGCGTGCCGGTGAGGATCAGGTCGCCCGGCACGAGCGTGCACGTCTCGGCGATGAACGCGACCACCTGGTCGCAGTCGAAGATCAGATCCGACGTGCTGGAGTCCTGGCGCAGCTCGCCGTTCACCCACGTCCGCAGGCGCAGGTCGCCGGGGTTTGGGACCTCGTCGGCGGTCGTCACCCACGGCCCGAACGGACAGAACGTGTCGGCGCCCTTCGCCCGCGTCCACTGCGGCTCGCGCCCCTGCAGGTCGCGGGCGCTGATGTCGTCGGACACGCAGTAGCCGGCGGCGGTGCCGCCGGCGCCGATCACGATCGTCAGCTCGCCCTCGTAGTCGAGCCGGCGCACGACCTCGGGGCAGCGCACGGGGCCGCCCGGCGGGGCGACCGAGCCGCGCACCTTCACGAACACGATCGGCTGCTCGGGGACGGTGGCGCCCGTCTCCCGCACATGCTCGCGGTAGTTCAGCCCGATCGCGTAAATGGTGGGCGGCTCGGGGATTGGCGCGAGCAGCGTGACGTCGGCCAGCGGCCACGAGTCGCCGCCTGCGGCTGAATCGGCCCGGCCGGCGAGTACGTCGATCACGGTGCGGCCGTCGCCGAACGCGACCACCCGCTCGCCCTCCACGATCCCGGCCACCACAGCGTCGGCGCCCGGCGGGATGAACGTGGCGAGCTTCACGGCGCCGGAGACTACACGGCCCCGTTAGGGTGAGCCGCCATGGACAGCACCTTCACCCCGTCGCACCGTGGCGGCAGCGGCTCGCCGCTCGTCCTGATCCACGGCTTCACCGACTCATGGCGCGGCTGGGAGCTCGTGCTCGACAAACTCGAATCGCGTCACGACGTGCTCGCCGTCACGCTCCCCGGCCACGCCGGCGGCCCGCCGCTCGACGGCCTGCCGACCGACGCGCTGATGCCCGACGCCGTGGAGGAGGCGATGGACGAGGCGGGGTTCGAGCGCGCCCATCTGGTCGGCAACTCGCTGGGCGGCTACGTCGCGCTGCAGCTCGCCGCCCGCGGACGCGCCCAGGATGTCGTCGCGCTCGCCCCCGCGGGCGGCCTGCCACCCGACGACGCGCGGACGCGCGAGACGCTGGAGTACTTCAAGTCGATGCACGGCATGGTGAAGGCCGCCGCCCCTCACGCCGACACGCTCTTTGTCACCGCTCCGGGCAAGCGCCAGGCGACGTTGATGACCGCGGTCCGCTACGAGCACATCCCCGCCGAGCTGCTCGCCCACCAGCTCCGTGCGTCGGCCGAGTGCGCCGCCCTCCCGCTGCTCGACTTCGCGCTCGCCAGCGGCTGGCAGCTCGACGCCGGCGCGATCGACTGCCCGCTGCGGTTCGTGTGGGGCACCGAGGACAAGCTGCTGCCGTGGCCGCAGGCGGCGGCGCGCTACCGCGACGAGCTGTTTCCCACGGCCGACTGGGTCGTGCTCGACGACGTCGGCCACTGCCCGCAGCTCGACATCCCGCTCGAGACGGCCGAGCTGATCCTCGGCTTCACCAGCGGATAGCGCAGTCAGAGGCGCAGCTCGCCGCGCGCGACGAACACCGCCGCGCCGCCGACCGTCACGCGTTCGATCGCGGCGGCGCTCCCGAACGCGCAGGCCCGCAGCTCGGAGGGACGGCCGATCTCGACCCCCTGGGTGATCGTGATCTCCTGGCCGAACCGGATCCGTTCGTGCCGGGCCAGTTGCACGGCCAGCGGTCCGGCGGCCGAGCCGGTGGCTGGGTCCTCGGGCACCCCGAGCCCGGGACCGAACATCCGCGAGCGCACGGTGTCGCCGTTCACAGCAAAGCAGCTGACCCCGAACGGGCCGAGGGCCAGCAGTGCGTTCATGTCGGGGGTCACGGCCGTGACGGCTGCGATGCCGGGGAGCTCGACGTAGGCGTGGCGGGAGCCGTTGTCGTAGAGCTCGATCGGCAGGCCGGACGCGCCCACGCCGAGCGCCTTCAGCAGCGCCTCGGGATCGGGGAACGGCGCCCACGTCGGGATCGGCTGCGCCATCTCGCCGAACGTGACGCGGCCCTCCGTCCTCATTAATTCGATCGAAATAGTGCCCGAGCCGGTGACCAGGCGCACGACGTCGAGCCCGCTGCGCGAGGCGAGCACGAACGCGGTTCCCAGCACCGGGTGCCCGGCGAACGGCAGCTCCGCGGTCGGCGTGAAGATCCGCACACGGGCGTCGGCCGTAGCCGGATCGTCGGGCGGGAAGACGAACACCGTCTCCGACAGGTTCAGCTCCCGCGCGATCCGCTGCAGCACGCCGACGTCGATCCGCTCGGCCTCGGTGAACACGGCCAGCGGGTTGCCCTGCAGCGGCACCTCGGTGAACACGTCGAGCACCTCATACGGATGCATCGGCCATCTCCAAGAGCGTCGTCACGGTCGTCCAGTTTCGCGCCGTGGCGAGCACGCCGAGCTTCTTGCCCGCCAGCCCCTCCCACAGCTTCGAGCGCGCCACGCCGTCGGGATGCCAGGCGTACAGCTCGCGGCCGACCGCGAGGAGCCGCTCCGGCTCGGCGGCCAGGCCGTTCAAGAGCTCGATCACCTCGGGTGCGGGCTCCTCGGCCAGGAAGCTCACCTGGTAGCGCTTTGGCTCCGTCACGACGTCGCGCAGTGGGTTCAGCGCGACCACGCTGGCGAGCTCGTCGCGGGTGCGGACGACGACGGGAATCGAGAGGCCGAACCGCTCCGTGATCACGTCCCCCACCGCGGAGGCCACAGCCGCCGCCGAGCGATCCGAATCGAGCACGATGTTGCCGCTCTGCACATAGGTGCGCGCCCCGGGCAGGCCGGCATCGGCGAGCGCGTCGCGCAGCGCGGGCATCGCGATCCGGTTGTGCGAGCCGACGTTGATCCCGCGCAGCAGCGCGACCACGACCCCCATCTCAGAACAACGGGTCCTGGCCCGGAATCGCCGGCTCGCGCCGGTGCTCGGCGACCTCCTGGCCGAGCGCGATGGCGACATCGCGGGCGATCGCGGCCTCCGAGCGCGAGGCGATGATCGGGTCCTCGATCCCGTCGACGTGGACGAGCGTCCGCCGTCCGTCGCCGCGATGCTCGCCGGCCAGCGGCACGAGCGCGTACACGCGGTCGGCCCGCACGTACTTGCCGTAGCCGAGTGGAACGAGGGGCGCGGCGCGAGCCATCCCCGAATCCTACGTTCAGTCGAGGATTACGGAGAGGCGCTGCTCCAGCGCCCCGGCCAGGACCTGGCGGACCGGGCCCTCCTCGAAGCGCTCGACCAAGGCGGCCAGGAAACCCTCGATCACCAGCCGCTTCGCCTCCGGCTCGCGCAGGCCGCGCGAGCGCAGGTAGAAGAGCTGCTCGGGGTCGACCTGGGCGACGGCGGCGGCGTGGGTGCAGCGGACGTCATTGGCCTGGATCTCGAGTCCGGGGATGGCGTCCGCGTGGGCCCGCTTCGACAGGAGCAGGTTGCGGCTTTCCTGGAAGGCGTCGGTCTTCTGCGCGCCCGGGTCGACGATGATGTTGCCCTTCCAGACGGCGCTGGAGCGACCCTGGAGCACACCGCGGAAGGCGAGGTCGCTGGTGGTGTTGGCGGCCGCATGCTCCTGCGTGGTGTCGAAGTCGATGTGCTGGCGGCCGTGGGTGGCGTAGGCGCCGGTGACGCGGGCGTCGGCGCCGTCGCCGGCCAGCCGGGTCTGCATCCGCACGTGACCGCGCGCCGACCCGAAGCCGAGCGCGACCCAGTCGAGGCGGGAGTCGCGGCCGACCTCGGCGCGCTGGGCGCCGAAGATCCACGACTGCTCGGCCAGATCCTGCCCGCAGACGTAGCGCAGGCGGGCGTTGTCGCCGACGATCAGCTCGGTGACGACGTTGAAGACGCCGTCGAGCTCGGCCTCGGCCGACAGGAACTGCTCCCAGACCTCAGCCTCGGCGCCCTCCTCCAGCACGACGAGCGTGCGCTGGTTCAGCATCGTCCCGGACTCGGTCTGGACGCTCAGGAGCGAGATCGGCTGCTCCAGCACGACCCCACGGGGCACGTAGACGAACGAGCCGGCGCGGAACTCGGCCGCCTCGTTCAGGATCGTGAAGACGTCCTCGGCGGGGACCAGCGAGCCGAGATGGCGGGCCAGCAGCTCGCCGTGCTCGCGCGCGGCGTCGGCGATCGGGGCGACGATCACCCCGTCTGGCAACGCAGACGCACTCGGCAGCGCGAACAGCCCGCTGGCCGCCTCGCCGACGCTGGCGGCCGGCGCGTAGGCCGCCAGGTCGAGGCCGCTCAGATCGGTGAACTCCCAGCCGGGCCGGCCCTTGAAGGTTGGGAGCTGCTGCGGACTAGCCAATGGAGCCCTCCATCTGCAGCTCGATCAGCCGGTTCATCTCCACCGCGTACTCCATCGGGAGCTCCTTGGTGATCGGCTCGATGAACCCGTTGACGATCAGCTTCGACGCCTCGTCCTCGGGGATGCCGTGCGACATCAGGTAGAAGAGCTGGTCGTCGCCGACCTTCGAGACCGTCGCCTCGTGGCCGACGTTCACGTCGTCCTCGCCGATCCTGATCGTCGGGTAGGTGTCCGAGCGGCTGTGCTCGTCGAGCAGCAGCGCGTCGCAGACGACCTTCGAGCGGGAGCCGTGGGCGCCCTTGGCGATCTCCAGCAGGCCGCGGTAGGAGCCGCGTCCGCCGTCCTTGGAGATCGACTTGGCGAAGATGTTCGAGGTCGTGTTCGGCGCGGCGTGGATGATCTTGCCGCCCGCGTCCTGATGCTGGCCCTTGCCCGCAAAGGCGATCGAGAGGATCTCCCCATGGGCGCGCTCCCCCATCAGGTAGACGCTCGGGTACTTCATCGTCAGCTTCGAGCCGAGGTTGCAGTCGACCCACTCGACGGTCGCGTCGCGCTCCGCCACGGCGCGCTTGGTGACGAGATTGAACACGTTCGCCGACCAGTTCTGCACCGTCGTGTAGCGGATCCGGGCGCCCGGCTTGGCGATCAGCTCGACGACCGCCGAGTGCAGCGACGAGGCGCTGTAGGTCGGCGCCGTGCAGCCCTCGACGTAGTGCACGTAGGAGCCCTCGTCGGCGATGATCAGCGTCCGCTCGAACTGGCCCATCGACTCGGTGTTGATCCGGAAGTACGCCTGCAGCGGCATCTCGACGTGAACGCCCGGCGGCACGTAGACGAACGAGCCGCCCGACCACACGGAGCTGTTCAGCGCCGCCAGCTTGTTGTCGTTGGCCGGGATGATCGTCGCGAAGTACTCCTTCACGAGATCCTCGTGCTCGCGCAGCGCCGTGTCCATGTCGGTGAAGATCACGCCCTGCGCCTCCAGGTCCTTGTGCACCTGGTGGTAGACGACCTCGGACTCGTACTGCGCACCGACGCCGGAGAGGAACTTGCGCTCGGCCTCGGGGATCCCAAGCCGGTCGAAGGTCTTCTTCACGTCCTCGGGCACGTCGTCCCAGGAGCGCTCGGCGCGCTCGGAGGCGCGGACGAAGTAGTGGATGTCGTCGTAATCGACCTCGGCCAGCATCGGCGAGCCCCACGTCGGCTGCGGCTTGGCGAAGAAGTGCTCCAGCGCCTTCAGGCGGAAGTCCCGCATCCACTGCGGCTCGGACTTGAACTCGGAGATCTTCTCGACGATCTCACGGTTGATCCCCTTCGGCGCCTTGTACAGATAGTTCTCGGCGTCGCGGAAGCCGTAGCGCTCGGTGTAATCGGCGTTGATCAACCCCAGCTTCTGGTTCTCGGTCAGCGCGGGCGCCACAACGGCATCGGGCAGTGTCTCGGGAGTAGCCATATCACTCCACCTCCAGCTTGATCATGTCCTGGTCGACGATCACCGGGAAGGTGTCCACCGGAACGTAGGCGGGCAAGGTCTTGGGGCGGCCGGTTCGCAGGTCGAACAGCGAGCCGTGCCGCGGGCACTCGACCATGCACGTGTCTTGGTCGAAGGTTCCCTCGGCCAGCGGGCCATCGTCGTGCGAGCAGCGATCCTCGATCGCGTACAGCTCACCGCCGCAGTTGAACACGCCGATCTCCAGGTCTTCCCACGCAACGACGCGCGTCTGGCCGGGCGCGAGCTCGGACATCGGGCAGACTTCGATCAACTCCGGCATGAATTCGTTATTACCTAGCGGTCGGATCGGATTTACAACCGAAGCATAGCGGGGGCGGTCAGCTGGCCCGCGGTCCAGCCCACCGAGACCTCACGAAGCACGGCGAGCAGCGCGTCCGCCGCCGGCGACGGTAGCCGGCGAGCCTGACGACCGCGTGACTACCAGCCGCCGGTCGTCATCGCGAGTGGACGAACCTCCACAAAAGCAACTCATGGCTCAAGTGCAGGGGATTCCTGCCGATTCACCATCGAAGGCGTCGGGAGAAGTACTCGGACCCCGTGAACGCTTCGCCCATCAGGACCCATACCCGCAACACCTCGTTTCTCGGCCAGGTGGGCGTCGCGCTGATCGCACTCCCGCTTCCGATGGCCGGGGTCGAGACCGTGGTATCCCGCAACCACACGCGGGTTATGCCGCAGACAAACGGCGGGGAAGTGCTCGAATCGACCGCAGGCGTTGTGGCCGATTCACCAGGAGAATCCGCGTGACCGCATCGCCCGCCAGCACCCATACCCGCAGGACCGCGCTTCTCGGCCAGGCGGGGTACACGCTGATCGAACTGCTCGTGGCGATGGCGATCGGGCTCGTCATCCTCACCGCCGTGCTGACCGCGCTGCTGACGGTCACCAACAACCAGTCGCAGGATGCCGCGTATGCGGAGCAGATCTCGAGCACGCAGACGACGTTCTGGAGACTGCTCCACGATCTTCGCCAGGCGACGGCGTTCGTGTCGCTGACGCCGAACTCGGTCGTCTTCCAGATGGTCATCAGCGGGACGACGTACAACGTCTTCTACAACTGCGCGGCGATCGACAGCCTCGGGTCTCCCTACACGCGGTGCGCCCGGACCCAGGCCCTCGCCCCCGCCCTTCCAGCCGCCGCGGGCAGCGCCGCCGGCTCCACCGACATCCAGCACGTCGCCAACGGCTCCATCGCGACCTTCTGCACAACCGACGGCTCGGCGCAGTCCGGCTCGGTCTTCTTCCCCTCCAACGCCAACGTCCCGGACACCGACGGCAGCACCGCCGCCTGTGACGAGGCCTACGAGCGCGAGCTCGCCTCCCTCAGCGGCGGCCCCGACTACATGCAGGTCAAGGTGAAGGTCCCGATCAGCGGGGGCCTGAAGTCGAGCGCCCTCACGGGCAAGAGCGTGCTCCAGAGCGGCGTGTTCCTTCCCAACCTGGACGTGGGGAACTCATGAAGCGCGAGGAGGGCTTCACGATCATCGAGGTGTTGGTCGCCGCCCTGGTCCTGGTCGTGGGGGTGCTGGGAGTGTTCACGGCGTTCATCGCCTCGCAGAAGCTGACGCTCCTCTCCGAGCGGCACACGGTGCTCGCGCAGCGGGCGCAGCTCGAGCTCGACCGCGTGAAGTCGCTGCCCTACAGCCAGGTGGCCCTCACCCA
>DASZLC010000144.1:0-2700 GCA_035552615.1 Solirubrobacteraceae bacterium | reverse complement strand
ACGCACGGCTGCGGGTTCCCGTCGTCGCACGGGCTGGGGACGATGTAGGAGAACGTCGGCGTGGTGGCGACGCTCTTCAGATCCTTCGCCAGCTTGCGCAGGCTGACATCCTGCTTGGCACACCCTGACTTGCCGATCGACGTGAAGTACACGAACGGGTTCGTCCAGGTCACATACGGGTCGTGGAGGCTCGCGACGACCCCGGGATCGACGCTCCCAAGGGCGGGGTGACGGCAGGTCTTGGCTTGGCCGCGGGGACCGTTGCCGATGCCCTCGACGTACGCCTTCCAGTTCTTGTGCGCGGCGGTGAGCTGATCGGCGAGCGACAGCGTCGTCTTCGGATACACGCAGCCGCTCCCAAGCACCTGTTGCAGGGAGCTCACGATGGCCGGCGCGACCTTGGCGTAGCGGGTACAGTTCGCCGCCGTCTGCTGGGTCGGTCCCTGCCCGCTGATCAGAGCGATCTCGTTGGCGAGGTTCCCCGAGGCCACGCCGTAATAGTTGGGGAGGAGCTCGCCCTGCTTGCGCAGCGTCTTGGCGAGGTAGGGATCGCTCGTGGGGGCGCCGAAGCTCTCGTCGTAGCGCTGGTCGGAGAGCACGATGAGGAAGACGTGCTTGACCGGGGGCAGCACCGACGGGGTGGGCTGGGTGGCGGTTGGGCTGGTGCCGGTCGAAGAAGATGACGAGGGCGACGTGCTGGCTGCCGGCGCAGCGGCGGCCGGCGCGGACGCCACCGGAGCGGTCGTGGCCAGCGCCGGCGCCGCCGTCGCGGAGGCGGAGGGCGCCGGCGCCGCCGGGCGCGGCGCGACCGCGAGGATGATCGGCCCGGTCTCGGCGCTCGAGCTCGCCAGCGAGCCGATGACGACGCCGAAGGCGAGCATGGCCATGATGGCCACCGCCGAGCTACGCGGTGACGGCATCGAGCGCCAGCGCAGGGCCGAGCCGCCGGCCGCGGGCGCCGGGTCGCCAGCGGCCGCCGCCGCCCCGGCCGCGGCCGCAAACCCCGCCCGCGCTCCCAGCGCCGCGAGGTCTCCGCGCGCGAGGATGGCGCGGATCCGCTCGGCGATGGCCAGAGGCAGCCCCGCGCGCCGCGTCCCGCACTCCACGCAGTAGCGCTGGTCGTCGGCCAGCGGGGCGCGGCAATGCGTGCAGCGCAGCCCCCTGCGCGAGCCGCTCGCCTCGTGCTCCTCCGCTTGGGCCATCCCGCACACTGTAGCCTCGCGCCCGCTACCGGAGACAGGCGCGGACGGGCGCGTTTACAGGTTTTTCACATCTCCGACCAGGGGGCCGGGGGTACACTAGCCAGCGCGCCGATGGACGGGACCACGACCACGACAGGCACGGCAGCGGAAGACGAGAAGGTGGCTTCGGGAGCCGAGGGCGCCGAGCCGCAGCTTCTCGCCACCGCCGTAGGCGACACGTGCGCCAACTGTGGAGCGCGCATGGCAGGCGACCAGCGCTACTGCGTGGAGTGCGGGACGCGGCGGGGCAAGCCCCGTTATGCGGTTCCCACGAGCACGGCCGCGGCCGGCGCCCCGGCGATGGGCGGCGGGTCCGGAGCGACCCGCTGGGGCTGGATGTCGTCCAACGCCAGCCTGATCCTCGGCGTGGGCGTGCTCCTGCTCGCGATGGGCGTCGGCGTGCTCATCGGCCGCGACAGCTCCGGCAGCTCAGCCGGCAACGGGAAGGCGCAGGTCATCACCATCAACGGCGCCGCCAGCGGCGCCGCAGCTGCCCCGCCCACGACGGCGACCGCGCCCGCGACGACGGCTGGCACCGGCTCGTCGACGCCGAGGTCGAGCTCGAAGACGAAGACGAAAGCGCCGGCCGTGACCGCCGCGGCCAAGCTCCCGCCCGCGGCGAAGACGGTGCCGAAGAGGCTCCAGTCCCAGGTCGCGAAACTGGGCTCGACGTGCACCGCCGGCGAGAAGGGCTGCTCGGGCGGGAAGTTCACCGGCACGTTCTTCGGCGGCGGCTGATGAGCGGACCGTCGGTCATTCAGCGCGCGCGAGAGACGATGCGCGACCGGTTCGCGAGCGTTGTCCGTGCCGACGCACCCCGTCGCGCGCAGAAGCAGCCGACGCCCACCACCTCGTCGTCGAGCCCGACGAGGGCCGCGGGACACGTCGACCTCGAGCGCCGCCGCGACAAGCTCACCGCGCGCTTCGTCGAGCTCCAGTGGGATCTCGGCGGCCTCGTCTACGAGATGGCGATCCGAAACCGCATTCGCGTCGACATCATCGTCCAGCGCGCCGCGGTCCTCCAGGACACCGATGCCGAGCTGGGCGAGGTCGAGCGGATCCTGCGCACGGAGCAGACGGGGACGGCGGGCACGTGCGCTTCTTGTGGCGCCCCGCACTCGAGTGGCGCCGCCTACTGCTGGCAGTGCGGCCAGCCCATCCTCGAGCAGGTCCCGAGCGAGTCGATCTTCGCGCCCTAGGCCGGGCGCGGACTCAGCCGAAGCGGCCGGTTACGTAGTCGCGCGTCCTCGGGTCGGCCGGGCGCATGAACATCGTCTCGGTGTCGTCGTACTCGATCAGCGTCCCCACGCGATTCTCATCGAGGCTGAAGAAGGCGGTGCGATCGGCGACGCGGGCGGCCTGCTGCATGTTGTGGGTGACGATCACGAGCGTGTAGCGGGGCTTGAGCTCGTGCATGAGCTCCTCGATCGAGAGCGTGGAGATCGGATCGAGCGCCGAG
>DASZLC010000143.1:0-15478 GCA_035552615.1 Solirubrobacteraceae bacterium | reverse complement strand
CGTCGATATCGACCGGCGACACCGTCGTTAACCGGAATCTCGATCTGTTGGACGGCGCGAGATTCCGTGGCGTGTCGCCCGCCGACACATATTGGAATCTCGATCGGATCCTGCCGTCGAGATCGCGGTTAACGACGAGACGCGACTGCCGCCGTCCCCGCTACCCGCGATCGTGATGTGGGCAGCGGCCCACCCTCCCCAGTTGCCGTCACGGCCCGCCGACCAACTCCGCCAGCCTCCACGAGGCTCTGCGACAGTCTCTATGCGAGAACAATCGCCCGGGTCGCCGGGGCAGGTCACCCGCGTTGTCGATGCCACGAACGGGCATAACCCGACACGGCAGCCGGATGCGGCCAACCGGCCGGGGTTATGCATCGCCGCCACCCCCCGTCCCCAGCCGTCGCTTCCGCTCGCACCACGCCCGCCATCCAAAGACCCACCCCGCAGACCAGAATCGTGCCCAGCGGTGAACTTCTTCCCGGTGCGGCGCTGCGGGGGGACCCGCGCGATCAGCGCGGCGGCGGCCGCCGCGGGGGGCGCTACGGGCCGGTGGCCAGGCGGCCGAACTTCTGGCGCAACCGGGAGTAGAACGTCGTCCCGGGCATCTGGGCCAGCGCGCCTTGGTGTTCGGCGAACCGCGCCTCGATCATCGCGCCGGGTTCCAGCACGTGCACCGGACGCCCGTCGATCGCGACGTCGACGGGCTCGTCTTGCGAGCGGTTGTGGATGGCGACGCGGTCGGTCGGAGCGAACACCAGCGATCGCGCCGTGAGGGAGTGCGGGGCGATGAACGAGACGGCAAGGCCCGACACGCCCCAGGCCATCACCGGCCCGCCGTTGGCGAGGTTGTAGCCGGTCGAGCCGACGGGCGTGGCGATCACCAGGCCGTCGCACCGGACCCGCCCGATCTCGTCCGATCCGACGGTGTAGGCGAGATCGGCGACGCGGTTGCCCGGCTGGCGCTGGATCGAGACGTCGTTCATGGCCAGCCAGCCGTGGCCGTCGGCCGACACCTCGATCCCCGGCAGCGTCAGCACCTCGATCTCGCCCGCCAGGGCGGCGGCGATCCCGGCCTTCGCGTCCTCGCGGTCGACGGCGGCGAGGAAGCCGATCTCGCCGAAGTTCACGCCGAACACGGGCACGCCGGTGCCCGCGTACTGCCGTAGCGCCTTCAGCATCGTGCCGTCGCCGCCGAGCGCGAAGCAGATCTCGACATCGCGTTGCAGCGGGGCGTCGGTGACGAGCCCGGGCGCCGGCTGCAGGCCGTGCTTCTCGGTCTCCTCGGGATCGAAGCGGAGCGTCACACCGGCGGCGCGCGCGCTCTCCAGCAGCTTCAGTACCGCCGGTCCCGACTCGTCCGGGCGACGGTGGGTGATCACTGTCGCCGCGCGCTCGGCGGTCGCCGCCCTCTCGGCGGTCGCCGCGCCCGCAGCGGTCGGGGCGCGCTCGGCGCTCACGGCTCGACCGCCAGGATCGCCTGCTCCAGCTGCTCCAGTCCGCCACGCGCGCCCTCGGCCAGCCACACGAACGTCTCCAGGTTGCCCTTCGGTCCTGGCAGGCCCGAGCTGGCGTATCCGCACACAGCGGCTCCGAGCCCCTGCGCGGCTCGGGAGACGTCGAGAATCGCCGCGCGCCGCGCCTCGGGGTCGCGCACGACGCCGCCCTTGCCGACACGCTCGCGCCCGACCTCGAACTGCGGCTTGACCATGGCCAGGCAGTCGAACCGCACCGCGGCACACCCGAAGACCGCGGGCAGGACCTTCGTCAGGGAGATGAACGAGACGTCGATCACGATCAGGTTCGGCGCGTAGTCCAGCTCGCCGTCCTGGAGGGTACGCGCGTTGCGCCGTTCGATCACGGTGACGCGCTGGTCGGAGCGCAACCGCCAGTCGAGCTCGCCGTAGGCGACGTCGAGCGCGATCACGTGCCCGGCGCCACGCTGGAGGAGGCAGTCGGTGAATCCGCCGGTCGAGGCGCCGACGTCCAGCGCCTGGGCCCCGGCGACCTCGATCCCGAGCGTCTCCAGGGCGTTCGCCAGCTTCACGCCGCCGCGTGACACGAACGCGGGAGCTCCGCTGAGCTCCACCTCGACGTCCTGCGCGACGAGCTGGCCCGGCTTTTCGGCGCGCCGGCGCTCGGGGAGCAGCAGCACGTCGCCCGCCATCACCGACGCCGCCGCGCGCGAGCGCGACGGGAACAGGCCGCGCTCGGAGAGCAGACTGTCGAGCCGCACCCGCTTCATCGAATCGCTCCGTCAGTGATTGACATCACACTTCGGCTTGCTCCAAGATGCGACCATATGTTCGCCTGGTGTGTATCGCCCAGGTTCTTCACTGGGCCTCGGTCCAGACATAACGCAGATACATCTCTCCTCCCTCGCAAACGGTCCGCTTCGGCGGGCCGTTTGTTTTGGGTCAGCCGGCGATGCGACTCCGCTCGGCCACGGCCGCCTCGATCCGCTCGGCGATCCGCTCGCCGGTGAAGCCGACCTCTTCGTGCAGCAGCGCCGGCGCGCCGTGGGTGACGTAGGCGTCGGGAAGGCCGACGCGCATGATGCGCGGCGCAATTCCGGCGTCGGACAGCGTCTCCCACACGGCCGACCCGAAGCCACCGCCCAGCACGCCCTCCTCGACGGTCACGAGCAGGTCGTGCTCGGCCGCGAGCTGAGCGGCCAGGCCGGCGTCGATCGGCTTGGCGAAGCGCGCGTCGGCCACGGTGACGGAGATGCCGTGCTCGGCGAGGATGGCGGCCGCCTCCAGCGCCTTGCCGACGCCGGTGCCGTAACCGAGCAGCGCCACCCGCGTACCGGCTTCCGAGCTGGCTCCGCCCTCGCGGAGGATCTCGCCAGTGCCGATCTCGATTCCACGCGGTCGTGCCGGGATCGGCACGCCGGCGCCGGCGCCGCGCGGATAGCGCAGCGCGACAGGCCCGTCGTGACGAAGCGCCGTGTGCAGCATGTGCACGAGCATCGCCTCGTCACGCGGCGCCATCAGCACCATGTTGGGCAGGCAGCGCAGGTAGGCGATGTCGAACACGCCGTGGTGGGTTGGGCCGTCGTCGCCGACGAGCCCGGCGCGATCCATCGCGAACACGACGGGGAGCTTCTGCAGGCAGACGTCGTGGACGATCTGGTCATAGGCGCGCTGCAGGAAGGTGGAGTAGATGGCGCACACCGGCCGGCAGCCCTGGAGCGCGAGGCCGGCGGCGAACAGCACCGCCTGCTGCTCGGCGATGCCGACGTCGAAGTACCGCTCGGGCAGCTCGCGCTGGAGGATGTTCTGCCCGGTGCCGGAGTTCATCGCCGCGGTGATCCCGACGACGCGCTCGTCGCTGCGGCACTGGGCCACGAGCGCGTCACCGAACACCTTGGTGTACTGCGGCGGCGGCGTCTTGCCGTTCGTCGCGGCGGGCACCTTCGCCGCCGGGGCGCCGTTGGTGATCGACTTCGGCTTGGCGGCATGCCACGCCTCCATGCCCTCCAGGCCACCCTCCTCGGCGGGAGCGAAGCCCTTGCCCTTCACCGTCGCGCAGTGCACGACGACGGGCCGCTCGGCGGCGAGCGCCTCCCGCAGCGCACGGCGCACGGCGCGGACGTCGTGGCCGTCGATCACGCCCATGTAGGCCCAATCGAGCTCCTCCCACCACAGGCCGGGGGCCCAGAACGCCTTGATCGACTCCTTGAAGTGCGGTCCCAGCCGCTCGAACGCCGAGCCAATCCCGGCCGGGAGCTTCACCAGCCCGCCTTCGACCTCCTCGCGCGCATGCCACAGCTTCGGGCTCAGGCGCACCCGGTTGAAGTACCGCGACAGGGCGCCAACGTTCGGAGCGATCGACATGCCGTTGTCGTTCAGCACGACGACGATCGGGGTGCCGGCGCCGCCCGCCTGGTGGACGGCCTCGAACGCCACCCCGCCGGTCATCGCGCCGTCGCCTACGACCGCCACGACGTTTGCATCCTGACCCTGCCCGAGCCGCATCCCCTCCTTCAGGCCGACGGCGTAGCCGATCGCGGTGGAGGCGTGGCCGGCCCCCATGATGTCGTGCTCGGACTCGTGGATCGCGCAGAACGGCGCCAGCCCGCCGTATTTTCTGATGGTGGGGAGCTGGTCGCGGCGGCCGGTCAGGATCTTGTGCGGGTAGGCCTGATGGCCGACGTCCCACAGGATCTTGTCGCGCGGGGAGTCGAGCACCGAGTGCAGCGCCACGGCGATCTCGCACGCGCCGAGGTTCGCACCGAAGTGGCCGCCGATCTCCCCGACCGTGTCGATGATGTGCTCGCGGACCTCCTGGGCGACCGTCTGCAGCTCCTCGTCGGTGAGGCCGTGCAGGTCGGCGGGGCAGTCGATCCGGTCAAGCAGCGTGGTCATGACGTTTAGTAGCTCCGGGTCGCGATGAAGTCGGTGATCTGTTCCAGCTGGGCCGCCCCGCGGGGCGCCGCCTGCGCGAGCGCTTCGCGCGCTCGCCGATGCGACTCTGCGGCCAGCTCCCGGGCGCCGTCAAGACCGAATTCGGTCACGTACGTGCGTTTGCCCAGCCGTTCGTCGCTGCCCTGCTGCTTACCGAGCGCCTCCTGCGATCCGGTCACGTCGAGAATGTCGTCAACGATCTGGAACAGCACGCCAAGCTCACTCGCGTAGGTGCGGAACCACTGGATTGTGTCAGAGTCGGTGCAGCCGCACAGAAGCAGCGCGCATTCGATGCTGGCGGCGATCAGCCGGCCCGTCTTCAGCTCGTGCAGCCGCCGCAGCCCCTGCGGTCCCGCTGATGCCGTTTCGGCCACGTCGAGGTACTGCCCGCCGACCATGCCGTTCACACCGGTGGCGCCGGCGAGTTCCGCGGCAGCGCGGAGAATGTCGTTCGGGTCGCCGGTCTGCTCGGTCAGCAGCAGCCGGAAGGCCTCGGCGTAGAGCCCGTCGCCGGCCAGGATCGCCACGTCCTCGCCGAACGCCCGGTGGCACGTGGGGCGACCGCGTCGCAGGTCGTCGTTGTCCATCGCCGGCAGGTCATCGTGGATCAGCGAGTAGGTGTGGATCAGCTCGATGGCGCCGGCCAGGGGCATCATCACGGCGTGGTCGCGCCCGACCGCCTCGGCGGTGGCCAAGCTGAGCACGGGCCGGATCCGCTTTCCGCCGGCGAGCAGCGAGTAGCGCATCGCCTCCTCCAGGCCGGCAGTGGCCGGCTCGGACGAGAACCGCAGCCGCTCCAGGTACGCGTCGACCTCGGACCGGAGGTGATCCGGATATCTCGGCCCGCCGCCCTCGCGGTCGATCTCGGTGGCGCTCAGGGCTAGGCCGCCGCGAGCGGCAGCTGGCCGGGAAGCTCCGGAAGCGGCTCGAGCGCAGCGCGGGAGCGTGCGTCGACCTGCGAGCTCGCCTCCGTCGCCATCTGGGCGCATTCCTCCACCAGCGCCAGCGCAGCATCGGGCTCGAGCTCTCCGGAGCGCAGACGCGCGGCCGTGTCCTGCAGCCGCGAGCTGAGCTCGATCAGGGCGTCGGTCACGAGCGGAAGTCTACCGTCCGACTCATCGGGCCGCGTCGAGCGCCTGATTGACGAGCGCGTCGGCGTGCGCGTTCTGGGCGCGCGGCACCGATCGGATCGTCCAGTCGTCGAACGCTCGTAGGGCGCTGAGGGCCTGCTGGTGCAGCGGCTTCATGTCGGCGTGCTTGACGCGGTAGGCCCCGGTCAGCTGCTTCGCCACGAGCTCGGAGTCGTTGACGATCTCCACGGCGCCCGCGCCGAGCGCCGCGGCGCGCTCGATGCCCTTCAGCAGCGCGCGGTACTCAGCCACGTTGTTGGTGGCGCGCCCGATCGTCTCGGCCACCTCGTCGACCACGGTGCCGTCGGGCTCGGAGACGACAACGCCGATCGCGGCCGGGCCGGGGTTGCCGCGGGACCCGCCGTCGACATGGACGACGAGCCGGGGTGATCCGGTTTCGCCCACTCGGGCTTAGTCCGCGTTCAGATCGGGCAGCTCGCCGACGACGCGGCCGCGGCGGCGGTCTCGCACCTCGCGCTTGCCGCCCCCCGAGGAGCCCCGCTCGCGGCGTGAGCTGCGCCGCCGGTCGACGATCACGGTCACGTTCGGGTCCTCGGCGTAGTAGTCGGTCAGCTTGTCGAACAGCTCTTCGGCGAGAGCCTCGGGGACGACGCAGTAGATCACGGCGCGGATGGTATTCGGTGGCGCCCCGGCACGCCATGGAACGCTTGTCCAGGCACAGCGCTACGGCTGCGCCGGCAGCGAGAGCACGCCGCTCTCGCTGGCCACGGCGTTCGGGACGCGCTCGGTCGGATCGAGCTCCTCCAGCTCGTAGCCCTGGCTCGAAACCCGCACAGCCGGCTCGTCCTCGGACAGGTCCACTTCGTAGCGGTACCAGCACAGCTCCCAGGAGACGACGACATTGACGAGGCTCGGCCGGTCGGGGACCGGCGTGATCGTCACCGACGGCTCGCCGAGCGACCGCGCCACGCCGGAGACGGTGCGACGATGCTCGGAGCCGTTGAACAGGTCGGCCGCGGCGGCGATCTTGTGGTCGCTGCTCGAGGGCACGGCACGGACGTGGCGCGGCTCGCGCACCGGGCGCGGCGCCCGCGCCGGGCGCACCGGCTCTCGCCGCGGCTCACGGCGACGGCGGCGCGCCGGATCGGACGGCGGCAGGGGGTCGAGCGGTTCCAGGTTGATGCCCTCGCCGGCCTGCGACCAGGCGGCGGCGTCGAGGTCGTCGGCCAGGGTCGGCGCGATCTCGGCGCCATCGTCGTCCCGGCTGCGGGAGCGCAGGCGGCCGAGCAGCGAGCGCCGCCGCTCGGAGCCCGTCTCGCCGCTCTCGTAGGCCGGGACGGTGCCTTCGCGCACCCAGCCCTCGTGCACGGCGCGCGATTTGCACAGCTCGCAGACCGATCGCCGCGTCCCGCCGTTCAGGTACACGTCCGCGCGCTCGCCACGCAGCAGCGTTCGCCCGCAGACATCGCACATGGCGGCGTCCCACGAGGTACGGATGTCCCTCGTATTCACATGTTCGAGCGTACCAATGGCCGGCGCCTGGGTTCCATCCTGGTTGGTCCCTTGCGTTCTAGGCCCTGACCGCCTCGTGTTCGGCGCGTGCCTCCGCCACGACCTTGCCGGCCAGATGAGCCGGCACCTCCTCGTAGCGTTCGAACTCCATCGTGAACTCCCCCTGTCCACCGGTAATCGAGCGCAGGTCGGGGGCGTAGGTGAGCATCTCGGCCATCGGCACCTCGGCCTTGACCTCGGTCATCCCCGACCCGGTGGGCTCCATCCCGAGGGGGCGGCCGCGGCGGGAGTTCAGGTCGCCGATCACGTCGCCGATCGTGTCCTCCGGCGCGGAGACCGTGACGCGCATGATCGGCTCCAGCAACGCCGGCGCCGCCTCCTCCATCGCCTGCTTCATCGCGATCGAGCCGGCGAGCTTGAAGGCCATCTCGGAGGAGTCGACGGTGTGGTAGGAGCCGTCGTAGACCCGGACGCGGACGTCCTTGACCGGGTAGCCGGCGACGACGCCCGCGGCCATCGCCTCGATCACGCCCTTCTCCACCGCCGGGATGAAGCTGGTCGGGATCACGCCGCCCTTGATCTGGTTGACGAACTCGAACCCGGCGCCGGCCTCCAGCGGCTCGATCGCGATGTGGCAGTCGCCGAACTGACCCCGGCCGCCGGACTGCTTCTTGTGGCGACCGTGCGCCTTGGCCGGCTTCCTGATGGTCTCCTGGTAGGGGACGCGGGGCGGCTTCAGCGTCACCTCGACGCCGAACCGGGACTTCAGCCGCTCGACGACGACCTCGACATGGACCTGGGAGAGCCCGGCCACGATCTCCTCGCCGGTCTGCCCGTCGCGGTGCAGATCGATCGTCGGGTCCTCCTCCTGGAGGCGGCGTAGCGCGGTGAACACCTTGTCCTCGTCGCCCTTGGTCTTCGGCTCGACCGCGAACGCCATCACCGGCGACGGGAGCTTGATCGACGGCATCCGGATCGGCTCGTCGCGGGAAGCGAGCCAGTCGCCGGCCTTCGTCTCCTTCAGCTTGGCCACGGCGCCGATGTCGCCGGGTCCGAATTCGGACACCTGCTCGGTGTCGGTGCCCTTGAAGCGGATCAGCTGGCCGATCCGCTCCTTGCTGTGCGCGCGAGTGTTCAGCACGTGGGTGTCGTGGCTGAGCACGCCCTGGTAGACGCGGAACAGGTTGATGCGCCCGGCGAACGGGTCGGCGCGGGTCTTGAACACGTAGGCGAACAGCTCTTTGTCCTCGGCCGGGTCGAGCGTCAGCTCGCCGACCTGCAATCCGCCGTGCTTGACCGGCGACGGGAGGTCCTCGACGATCGCGTCGAGGAGGCGGTTGGTGCCGAGGTTGCGCGTGGCCACGCCACACGTCACGGGGAAGATGTGGCCGTGGTTGGTGCCGTCCTTCAGCGCCGTGACGATCTCATCGTGGGAGATCTCATCGCCCTCCAGGTAGCGCTCCATCAGCGCGTCGGAGTTCTCCGCCACCTCGTCCATCAGCTTGTCGCGGTACTCGTCGGCCTGGGCCTGCAGCTCCGGGGGGATCGCGATCTCGGTGCAGTTCTCGCGGCTGGCGGGGTGGGCGGGATCGTATTCAAAGGCCTTCATGTCGACGAGGTCGATCACGCCCGAGATCTCGTGCTCGGTGCCGATCGGGATCTCGGTCGCCACGACGTGCGGGCCGAACGCAGCCTTCAGCGAGTCGAGCGTGCGGAAGAAGTCGGCGCGCTCGCGGTCGAGCATGTTCACGAACACGAGGCGGGCGAGGTCGAGCTCGGCGGCGCGCTGCCACAGCCGCTGCGCGTGCACCTCGACCCCCATCACGGCATTGACGACGAACACGGCCGACTCGCAGACGCGTAACGCGCCGAGGGCGTCCGCCATGAAGCTGGAGTCGCCGGGCGTGTCGATGAGATTGACCTTGCGGTCCTGCCAATCGAACGACTGCAGCGCCGCCGAGATTGACATCTGCCGGGCCTTCTCGTCGGCGTCGGCGTCGGACACCGTGGTGCCGTCGATCACCGAGCCGAGGCGGTTGATGACGCCGGCCTGGAACAGCAGCGCCTCGCTCAGCGAGGTCTTGCCACTGCCGCGATGGCCGACGAGTGCCACGTTTCGGATGCGATCCGCAGCCTTGTGCATGCCTGTTCTCCCTTCCTCTGGAGTGCCGAAGGTCTGACCCTACTCCGGCGTGCCCGAGGGGGCAAACGCTTCGCTGCTGGCTAGTCCAGCTCGGTGGCGAGCTTGGAGCGCAGCCGCAGCACGGCCTTGGTGTGCAGCTGGGAGACGCGTGACTCGGTCACGCCGAGGACCTCACCGATTTCCCTCAGGGTCAGGTTCTCGTAGTAGTAGAGGGCGACGACCAGCTTCTCACGCTCGGGCAGCGCGGCGATCGCATCGGCGATCCGGTCGCGTAGCTCGGACTGATCGACGAGCGCCTGCGGATCGGGGGCGCCGTGGTCGGGAATGGTGTCGAGCAGCGACACCGAGTCGCCGGTGGAGTCCGCGACGCTCCACAGCTCGTCGAGCGCGACGATCGTCGAGTTCGAGATCTGCAGCAACGCCTCTTGGAACTCCGGGATCGTCATCTCCAGCTCGCGCGACATCTCCTCGTCGGTCGGCGCGCGCTGCAGCCGGGCTTCCAGCTTCATGTTCGCCCGCTCGATCTCCCGCGCCCGGGCGCGGACCGACCGCGGCACCCAGTCGAGCGTGCGCAGCTCGTCGATGATCGACCCGCGGATCCTGGTGATGGCGTAGGTCTCGAACTTGATCTCGCGGCTCAGGTCGAAGCGCTCGATCGCGGAGATCAGACCGCCGAGACCGTAGGAGATCAGGTCGGCCTCCTCGACGTGGGCGGGCAGACCGGAGCCCATCCGGCCCGCGACGTACTTCACGAGCGGCGAGTAGGCAACCACGAGACGCTCCCGGGCTCGTTCGTCGCCCGAGGACTTGTAGCGCCTCCACAGGTCCTTCAGCTCGATCGCCTTAACGTTCGTTTCCACTTAGATCCCCTCGAAACCACGCATGTCTACGCTCTCGGATGGGCTTTGGCGTAGGCCGATCGGAGTCGCTTCGACTCTACTCGAGTGTATATCTGCGTCGTCGAGATCGTTGCGTGGCCAAGCAACTCCTGAATCGCGCGCAGATCAGCCCCGCCTTCCAGCAGATGCGTCGCGAACGAGTGCCGCAGCGCGTGGGGGTGGGCGTCGGCCAGCGCCGGCGCGTGCGGGGCCGCCTGACGGACCCACGTGCGCAGGCGGCGGCGCACGTCCGAGGTGCTCAGCCTGCGGCCTGTTTTCGACAGGAAGAGTGCGAGGTCGGGGTCCCCCGACGCCGCCTCCTGCAGGCCGGGACGGGCCTGGTAGAGGTAGCGCTCGATTGCGGCCAGCGCGTGCTCGCCGACCGGGACGATTCTCGTCTTGCCGCCCTTCCCCTCGACGCGGACCGCCTCGGAGTCGAACTCCACCGATTCGAGATCGAGCGACACGAGCTCCTCGGCGCGCAGGCCCGAGGCGTAGGCGAGCTCGAACAGGGCGCGGTCCCTGACTTCGAGCGGCGTCGTCGCCGGGATCCGGTCGAGCAGCGTCGCGACGTCGGAGGGCTGCAGCACCTTCGGGAGGTGACGGGTCTGCTTCGGCGACCCGAGCAACTCGGCGGGATTCTCGCGTCGCTGGCCGAGGGCGACCTGGACGCGCAGCAGCGCCCGTAGCGTGGCGAGCTTGCGCGCGATCGTCGCCGGCGAGGCGCCGTCCTGGGAGAGGGCGGCGACGAACCGGCGCAGCAGGCGGACGTCGACCGCCGCGGGCACCTCGCTGCGGGCGGCGGCCCAATCGGCGAACTGACGGGCGTCGGCTCGGTAGGCGACGCGGGTTCGCTCGGCCACCGCGCGCCGCCGGAGGTCCCGGTCGAGCTGGTCCAGCGCGTCGTGCCAGGCCTCGTCGAGCGGCGTGTCGCCGTGTCGCAGCACGATCATCGGGTCTGAGTTGCTCATCGACGCCTCAGCTATTCGGCGGCAAGCGACGCCACCCTGCACGCCAGGTGAGCGCGGCGCGCCGTTTTAGCTGACGTCGACGAGCGTGCCGATCGGCGTGTAGGGGTAGACGGCGGCGGCCTCGGACGTCGGCATCTCGACGCACCCGAGGCTCTGCGGGGAGCCGTAGGACGCCCGCGGGTACTCGTGGAGGGCATCGCCGCCGTTGAAGTAGGACACCCACAGAATCCCGGGGTCGCTGTAGTGGCTGCCGTCAGGATTGACGCCCGTCATCGTGGTGACGGGTACGTGCTCGAACACGGGATAGACGCCCGTGGCGGTCGGCGCGGCGGCAATGCCGGTGTTCACCGGGCCGCTTTGCACGGTCTTGCCGTTGTGCCACGTCGACTCGGACTCTGGAGAGCCCTCGCTCACCATCACGTACGAGTAGCCGAAGGTGGTGCCGCCCTTGCCGGAGTCGGCGTCGTTGATCAGCGCCTTCCACACCGTGGCGCCGGCCACCCCGTCGGTGGTGAGCCCGTTGTTGTTCTCAAACGCCATCACGGCGCCCTTGGTCATCGTCCCGAACGTTCCGGCCGACCACTCGTTACGCAACGCACCAGGGATGTTCGGGTAGGCCCAGTTGAAGCTGCCGGTCGGCGGCGAGATCGCGGCCTGCTCCTGCGCCTGGGGTGTCGTCGGGATCGCCTTGCCGGAGCTGAACTTGAACGGCAGGTACCCCAATTGGGAGAGCAGCTGTTGCAGGCGGGTGGTCGAGCCGCCGGGGACGGTCCAGGCGCCGCCGGTGGACGCGCCGGACTGCGATCCGCCGACGAGATGCACACCGGAGGGCAGCGCGACATGCACGGTCGCGCCGAGGCCGTAGCCGTATCCGGAGGGCGCGAACTGGATGGCGTGGCTGTTCAGCTCATGCCAGCTGCCCGAGCCCGCCGGGGTGACCGGCGGCAGGGCACTCCCGATCGCCTTGGTGATCGGCCGGGAGAACGTGAGCGTGATCTTCGTCGTCGGCTTGATCGTCGTTCCCGGCGCCGGGCTGGCCACCGCCGAGGCCGCGCCGCCGGCGGGGAACCAGCTGATCTCGACGTTCTTGGCGTGCTCCCAGGTCCGCACCGTGGCGTTGACCGACATCGTGCCGGCGGCCGCCGGCCGCGGGACCGTCACGCGATCGACGGGCGTGGCGAACGTGCGGTGGGTCAGATGGCCGGGCGCGCCGTAGGCGAGCGTGCGGATCGGCTGCTTGAAGCGCAGGGCGAGCGGCGCCCCGTTCTTCACCGTCAGGTAGTGCGAGCGGAGGCTGGCGCTCGGCGCCGTGACGTACAGCTTCAGGTGCTCGGTGGAGCCCGACAGCCACGAGATCCAGCCGGGGCGCTTGATCGTGACGAGGATCTCGACACGCTCGTGCGCTGGGATCTTCTGCGTCGGCCACAGCGCGTCGCCCCGTATCTGGACGGGGATCAGCGACTGCTTCGGGCTGCTGAGCACGGTGACGCGCTCAATCGTGCCGCCTCCGAGCGGCATCCCGATCCGCGCCAGCGCGGTGCCGTCGGGGCTCAACGTGGCGGTGGAGGACGCGATCACGGCCGCGGCGATGCCGAGCAGGACGAAGACGAGCAGCACGAGCCCTCCGGCCACGTAGCGCCCGCCGTGACGAGGACGCAGCGACGAGGTCGTCAGGCGCCTGTGGGCGCGCCCGGCCGCCTTTCCCGAGTCAATGGGGCGGAGATAGGAGATTGCCACGCGCTCAGATGGTACCCACCGCACCTGAGAGAACGCTAGTTCTTACCGGCCGACGATCAATCTGCAAGAAACCTCTCATCGCCGGGCCATGGTGGCCCGCCTGCACCGGCTCCGGCCCGGCTTCGTCGCGCCAGCTGCTGGTCGAGCGCCTCCAGCACCCGCCGGCGCGCCCGGTTCGCCGCCTCGTGGGCGCGGAGCTGGGCCAGCGCATCTGATTCCAGCGACGGGATCAGATCGAGCAGATCGCCCTCGGGTAGCGCGTCGTAGGCGTCGCTGGACGCCCGGGCGCCGTCCGTCCCGTCACCGCCCGCCTGCTCCGCGCCCTGCACGCTCGGGCTCCAGCGCAGGAACTCCTCAACCTCGCGCTCGTAGCGGTACGCCTCCCCCCCGCTGCGCAGCAGCGGCCGCAGGCGCTGGTGGGCGCGGAGCTTCTGGACGGCCTCGCGGCTCGTGTAGCGGAACCGGTAGCCGCTGGCTTTCAGCCGGCGGTTGTCGAGCCCGCGCCCGAAGCGCAGGTCGCGGAGCATCTCGACGGGGACGCGCAGGCCGAGGCGGCGCAGCTGCATCGCCGCGAACACCGTGCCCCACGGCGGCAGTACGGGCAGCATCGGCTTGCCGAGCAGCGAGACGACCTCTGAAAAGGCAAGAACGCCGTCGGCGGCGGCGTTGTAGATCCCGGGCAGCTCGTGCTCGACGCCGTGGGCCAGGACCCCGACGACGTCGTCCTCGTGAATGAACTGCCAGCGCGGGTCGAAACCGAGGATCGACGGCACGACGGGGAGGCCGAGCAGCCCGAGGTGGGAGGCCTTGAGGTCGCCGCCGATCGCCGGCGCGAAGCGCAGCACGGTGATCATCACGTCCGGATTGGCTGCGCCGAAGTCGCCGATCGCGCGCTCGGCCTCCAGCACGTCGGACTCGATCGCCGTCTGCGGCGGGCGCCGACGAACGGCGTCCTCGGTGAAGAAGGCCGGGTCGTCGTGGTCAGAGCCGTAGGCGCTCCACGACGACTTGAACACGAGCTTGCGCACCGGGCTCTGGGTGCCGGCACAGGCGGCGAGCAGCCGCTGGGTGCCGATCACGTTCACCTCGTGAGCGCGGCCGAGCGGCGTGGCCATCACGTCGGGGATCAGCCGCGTGTCGACCACGGTGTCGATCCCGGCGGCGCGGATGATCCGCCGCAGCAGGCCGTCGTCGACGTCGACCTTCACAAACTCGGTGCGCTGCAGCTCGTGGATCGGGTCGGTCGTGTCGACCCCGACGATCGTCTCCAGCCGCTGGTCGCGCTCCAGCTGCTGGGCCAGTCGACCGCCCCACTGGCTCGACAGGTTGGTGATGAGCACGCGTCGCGAGGTCAAGCGGTGCTCCTCAGCCGAGCCAGACGCTGCGGCGCTGGGCCACCAGCTCCAGCAGGTTCTCCTGGATCAGCGCGCGGATGTCGTTCTGGAGGCCGTCGACGAAGCCCGGATCGCCGCTCGACGCCGGGTCGACGCCGTCGGTCTCGACCGGCTCCAGGAAGCGGATGCGGAACTTCGCCGGCAGCGGCAGACCGGTGGTGATGGCGATCCCGCCCACCCCCGTGATCAGGCGCTTCAGCGGACCGAGGCCGCCGAAGCGCGGCAGCGCCTCCTCGGCGCCGAGCACGGCCACAGGGACGATCGGCACCCGGGCGTGGATCGCGATCGGCGCGAACGCCGCCCCCTCGAACGGGCGCAGCCGGTAGCGCTGCCCGAGCGCCTTGCGCACCCCGTGCGTGCCCTCGGGGAACACGAGCACGAGCTGACGCTCGTCGAACAGCAGGCGATGAAGGTTCGCCGGGTGCGCCGCCACGGCGCCGAGCTTCGTCGCCAGCATGCCGACCCCCGGGAGCCCGGCCAGGTGCGACTCGGTGGCCAGCTGCAGCGCGCGCCCGCGGCCGTGGCGCTCGCGGATCGCCTTGGCGATCATCGCTCCGTCCGATGGGAACACGCCCGAATGGTTGGCGACCAGCAGCGCGCCACCCTGCAAAGGCACGTTCTCGACCCCCTCCACCTCGACCCTGTGCCAGTAGTGGTACAGGAAGTCGTAGAGGGTCCGGTCGACGACGGCCTCGACCCGCTCAGAGCGCCCCCAATCGGTGACGTGCCGCTCCGGCTCCAGCCCGGGAAGCTGCTCTCTGAGATGCTCGGGATCGATCGGCAACAGCCGCCGCAGATCGTCCAAGGCCAGCTCAACCGTCGCCCCGGCCTCGAACTCCGGGTCTTCGTGATCGGGCATCGGCATTCGATTCTGGCAGGGTGCCGGTGGAGTCGGCTGGCGCCGGCTCCATTGGCGGTTTTGCTGGCGCAAAACCTCCAGCCAGCCAACGGCCTGCTCCGGCTCAGCGCGTGATGGCGCCGGTGGAGGCGCTGGAGACCAGCTTCGCGTACTTCGACAGGGCGACGCCCGTATGCGGGCGCGCTGGGGGGGTGTAGGCGGCGACGCGCTCGGCGATCTCCGCGTCGCTCAGCGCCACATCCATGCGCTTGGCGGCCACGTCGATCGTGATCTCGTCGCCGTCACGCACGGCGGCGATCGGCCCGCCGCGCGCCGCCTCCGGCGCGACGTGGCCGGCCATGAAGCCGTGGGTGGCACCGGAGAAGCGTCCGTCGGTGAGCAGGGCCACCTCCTCGCCCAGGCCCTGACCGACGAGCGCGGCGGTCACCCCGAGCATCTCGCGCATGCCCGGGCCGCCGGCCGGGCCCTCGTTGCGGATCACGACCAC
>DASZLC010000142.1:0-6434 GCA_035552615.1 Solirubrobacteraceae bacterium | reverse complement strand
TCCACCACGTCGCATAGGTGGAGAACCGAGCGCCCCTCCCGGGATCGAACTTCTCCGCCGCCCGGATCAGACCGATCGCGCCCTCCTGAGCGAGGTCGCCCAGCGCGAGGCCCTGGCCGACGTAGCGCCGGGCGAGCGCGACGACGAGTCGCAGATGCGCTTCGACCAGCTGGTTCTTGGCTGTCAGATCACCGCGCTGCACGCGTCGGGCAAGCCGAAGCTCCTCGTCAGGCGTCAGTGCCCGGCGTGGTCGGGCCGGCGTGGAAGGGAACAGCTTCGCTCCGTCGGCCGCGTCGGCACGCCGAGCCGGATCGGTCGCAGCGTCGACCTGCACGGGTGCCGCTGGGAACATCGCGTGAGCGTACGTCGCGATCAGGGTTCAACCGAATGGAATCAGTCTCTGAGTTGGCGGTGTCTCTCTATGGGTTCCGACCGGCGCAGGCGCCCCGCTATCTGTGCCAACGCCCTGTGAGGTACGACGCGGTTGCCCGCCGTGAGACGTACTGGTCGCAGCGCCGTCCGCGCGAACGCGGCCGTGCCCCGCCATTCGAAACCATCCTGAGCTACGAGCTTGAGACTGCCGCGAGGCCGTCGATCGAGTAGCGGCGAACGCGCCGCAATGCGCGACGCCGGTCGTTGACAATGGACTCTCGGTTCGCAGGCTGGAATGGGGCCGTCGTGGCCGAGTCCGCCGTCTGCGTGCTCGACCCGCGAGGTTCCGCCGCCAACGAGGGGCTCTGCTGGCGGCTTTCTTATGGGTGCTGGCCGAGGAACCTGATGTCGATCCGGCGAGGGTCCCAGAGACGACTGGGCCGCCCGTCCGCTGTCATCGCCGGCGCGACTGTGACTGACTCGATGGTGTCGGTGATCAGCCGTCGCCAGGCCGCTGATCGCTCACGCGACGTCGCACGGTGAATCGGCCGAGGACCGCGTGTGGGGAGGACCCCATCGTCTCCGAGTCGAGCTCTACCGCTGCGCCGGTTACGGCGGGGCACGACTACGATCACAAGGTTCGTGAAATGGGTCTGTGCCATCCGGCGTAGTCCCGCAGGCTGCGGGTTCGTTACAGCCGCCCGCCGAAAAGTCGGTGTAACGCGCTGGGCGCGTGGGTGACTGAGCGCTCATGACCACAGCTTCATCTGAGTTGTTGACCTGGCATCGCGTGCTCTCTCTCGATGAGTTGCCGGAGGGGCGTGTGCGGAACGTCTCGGCCGGTACGCATAGTTTTGCCCTGACGTATCAGGACGGTCGCTACGCCGCGCTCAGTAACCGCTGTCCCCATCAGGGTCGTCCGTTGGGGGAGGGGTCGATCGAGAAGGGGATGCTGCGCTGTCCGTGGCATTCTCCCGCGCGTTCGCGCGTCATCGTGGGCTCGCCCCCGGCCGCTACCGGCGCCACACCCGCGCATGGGAGCTCGCGGCCGGATAGAAGCTCGGCGCAATCGCAAGAGCGATGACGTGCCAGAGCGCTCGACCCGGCAGGACCCGAAGCGGACTTCGGCCTGGCGCGGCCGCCGGGTTACGCGCGCGCCTTTGAGCCGGGTGGGCACTCTGACCCGGGCGCCAGCCCGCTCATGCTTTCGCGCCAGCGCCGGGATCTCGCTGCCACGACCGACAGACGCGCAATGCGCGGAATGCTGTACTGGGTGCCGGTCGCGACCGCTTGGTTGCTCGCCGCCGACAGTTAGGCGGACCCAAGCCCGAGCGCTCGCTCCAGGCCGGCGTCGATCTGCGTCAGGAGCCAGTCCGGGAGCGCACCGATCCGCTCTTCCAATGCGCCACGATCGATCGTCGCGACCTGCGTGACGTTCACGACCGAGTTGTTCGGTAGCCCGCTGATATCCGCCGGCACAGCGACGTTCCCGGGGATCCCGGCGAGTTGGGTGGTGGAGGTCACGACCACGACGGTCACGGTGCGAAGCCGTGAGCGGTTGTACTGGTCGGCGCTGACAACCAGCACCGGGCGACGCAGCGCCGGCGCAGATCCTCGTGGTAGGCCCAGATCAGCCCACCACAGGTCGCCGCGGGCGATCACGCCGGGCGCTGATCAGCGATCAGCGCCGCTGCCGCGGCGCTAACGAACGCCGCGTCCTCGTCCAGGCCCTCGATCGCTCGATTGATGGCGTCAGTCGTGGTGTCGCTCTCGAGCGCGTCCAGCCAGCGCTCCGCGGCTCGCGCGAAGAACTCGCTTCGGGACACGCCGAGCTGGGCGGCGGCGCGTTCGACGCGCTCGAAGGTCTCGTCTGGCAGAGAGATCGCCGTCTTCACGAACCAGAGTATAACCAAGTCATACCGGGCTCCGGCCGACCCTCCCCAACTGTCCCGCGGAGCCCTGCTTCGAGCCCCGTCGCCGTCGTTGGCCAGGGAGTCGATCTCCGTGCCGAAATCCCGGGAATCGACCGCTAAATCCGTTGATCTGGGAGTAGGTGGGTCCTGGCCAGAACCTCAGAACCTGTTGATTTGCAGGTACTTCGTACAGCGCTCCCGGATTTCGCCCATAATTCGGGTCGGTGAGGTCCCCGGTTCAAATCCGGGCGCCCCGATTTGTTTGTGCGGATTTGCAGGGGCCTTGTGAGGCGTGGAGCGGTCGCGGATCAGGGTCACGGTTGGTAGATATAGGGCCGAGACGTCACGATCCCTTCGACTTTTCAGCGACGAAATCCCTGCAAGCGCGATGCTGTCCGGATCAGATCGGTCATCGGCCCTCCGGCCGTGAGGCGTTCGCCCGGCGATGGCGCCGCCCGGCGGGAAGCCCTGCTAAACGCAGGTCTTGGCTGGCGCGAGGGGAGCGGCCTCGGCGGCTTTCCTTCCCAATCCCTGCCTAAACTCGACCTGCGGTGCGCGTGGGACATCGGCGCGCCGCTCTTGGCGGAAGTCGTTCCGGCGCGTTGCGCGATAAGCGAGCGGCCTTGAAGTCGGCGCCGCGCAGGTACCGGGACGGCACCGAGCTCGGCTCCTGCTTCCACCAGCGGCGTGGTACGCAACTCCGGCGCCCGGCATCGCACCTGAGTTCGTTTCCGAGCAGCACAGCGCCGGGCGCCAACACGGGCTTCTGCTTCGAATGGCCGGCGCGATTGCAGCGCCCGCCGTACCCATGTCGGAGCTAGCGCTGCGATTGCTTGCTGGATGCGCTCGCCCGGCAAGCGGTCGTGCCCGAGTTCGCGGAAATGCGGCGCCTCGGACGGGTCGCTCACGATGTCGACGTCGCCGACGACGCGGCTGAGTCTGGAGTTTGGCGAGGAGCAGGTCGTCCGCATTGCGGGATCGAGACCCGCATTCGTGTTCGCGCGGGCATGTGATCCGGGTACGGCTTCGTGACCGCGTGCGCAGTGCCTCCCGGGCCAGAACGACGTCGCGGCGTGGCTCCTTTGTGAGCCGAGCAGGCACGCAGGAGCTCGCCGTCGCGTTGCTGCCCTTGGGCGGAAGCACCAACGCGGCATCCAGCCCGCTCACTGATGCTTCGATGAGCCGCCGCGCTGGCTGCCCGCTTGCTCAAGGCTTGGCCACGCGCGTCCGAGCAAGCAGCTCGCAATCTCCGCGCACCGCTGCTGCTTCGTCTCGCCGAGCAGCTCTGCGGCCCACGCGGCGCCTGCGTCGAGGTCCGTCGACTCGCGGACCGCCGGGTCGACGCAGCAGCGGCGTCGACGCTGAGACGGCTGGTTGTGGTCCCTTGCGGTCGTCTCGTCCCCGGCCCACGACGTGCTCGTTCCAAGGGCGAAAGCAGAAGTGCTTCGCTGCGTTCGCCCGACTGAAGCGGAAGTGCCCAGTCGCATGGGAGGCGAGAGCAGCCGCGCGGCTGCGGGTTCTCCACCGATGCAGCAGCGGGCGGGAGCCATGTGGCCGGGTGGCCTGTCGCCCGGAGACGCGCTACCTGTCTCTGGTCGGCGTGGTTTGGCCGTCGGCTGCGGCACCAGTGGGGGAATCGCTGTCGGTAGGTCGCAGGGGTCGTGGCTACCTGGCGCCAGAACGCGTCACCGTGTCGAACCGGCCGCCGCTCAACGCCAGGTGCGCGTTGCCCCCGACGGCGGGCGGCGCGACCTCGATCGCCAGCGTCGGTGACAGCGCCGCCGGCAGCGCCGGCCCGACGACGAGCCGCGCCAGGATCAGCGAGCCCAGCAGCACCCAGCACAGGACGCCGACGCCGACGAGCGCGCGGGCGGGCCCGGGCCAGCCGACCTCCGCGGCGCCCTGCGCGCCGATGAACCCACCGGCGGCCGTGGGAAGGAAGTAGCCGGGGTGCAGCGCGGCGAAGTCGAGGCGACCGGCGATCCACTGGCCGGTCAGCGACACCGCCGATCAGCAGCGTCGCGACCGCGAACACGCCGAAGCCGATGCGCCCGACCTGCTGCGCGTGCGGGAATAGCGCAAGCGCGAGGAGCATGCCGACGATCGGCGCCAGCGACAGGAACGGGCCGAGGACCGGGTCGTGCAGCTCGCCGTCGAGCGTGCGCCCCCCGCGGACGATCTGCGCGCCCAGCCCGCTCCGACAACCACCCACGAGATCGCCGAGACCACCGCCAGGGCATCACCGATCCAGCCCGGCGCGCCGAGCACCTCGGGCGCGACGCGCCAGCACCCCCCGAGCCCGACGATGCCGAAGGCGATACCGAAGAGGTTCGCAGTCACGCGGATCGGCACCGGCCCGGGCGTCGTCACGCTGGGAACGCGGCCACCAGGCCACCGAGGACGTGGAAGTCGACCGTCACGATCATCGTGTTCATCGTCGCCGTCCGGCCACGATCCCCGCCGTCCCGGCGGCGGCCTTCGCATCGGCGCTCGAGCACACTGAGCGCGCGACCGCCGAACTGCTAATTGGCTCGCCGGGAGACGTACACCTCGGTGATGCCGAACCCTGTCGCGGCGAGGGACGCGTTCACGGTTGGACGGACCCGTTCGCCACCGTGATCGGGGCGAGAATCACCGGGCTGCCGATGATCGTCGGGCCGATCGTACTCGCGATCTGACCGACCTGTGGGCCGATGAATGCGATCGTGACGCCGTCGCAGACGGCCTGGCCGACGTTGCCCGGTCCACCCACCTGCGACGGCCGGTTCGTTCCCGGGCAGCCGGCTGTGCCGACTCCGGAGCCGGGGATGACGTTCGGGTTCCAGGAGGGCCACACGGTCGCACTTGCGCTGGAGACGGGCGCGCTCACGGCGAGTGCGGCCAGCACGGCCGCGAACGGCAGATGACGCTTGCGAAATCCCATCAACGCATGCTCAGCGCTCCGGCCCGGCTCTGGGTCCGCCCGGCGGGTGCGCGCCTCCGATGTCGAGGCGATTTACGTGAGATGGTCGGCGATCAGCCTTGCTACTTCGGCCGGGTACTGGCGCGCCAGGCTGTGGGTGCCGGCGGTCAAGACATGGAGAGCAGTATTCGGCAGCAGCTCGGCGAGCCGCTGGCCGATGGAGACAGGGCTGATCGGATCGGCGTCCCCCCAGATTAGAAGCGTGGGTGCGCTCACCGCGCTGATGGCGTCACCGTAGTCGGGGCGTTCCTGCCAGACCCATGGCGCGGCATGGGGATGTGCCGCGCGGTAGTCCTGGCGCCAGTCCGCTGCGTCGAGCCCGGCCACGTCGACGCCGCCCGACGTCGCGACGAGAACCAGTCGGCGGACCTTCTCCGGGTGCCGGAGCGCGAGGCCGATCGCGACCACTCCGCCCATGGACTGAGCGACGAGATCGCTGTGACCGTTCAGCTCGACGGCAGCGAACTCGATGAGATCTTCCCACCTCCGAACGGCGCGATCGTGCGGCTGATCGCCGGCTCCGGGCCAGCTGAGAAGCGTCTTCTGCCATTGATCAGCGAGTCGGTCCGCGACAGGTGACCAGAAGTCGGCGGCGCCCGATGCACCCGGCAAGAACAAGACCTTCCGTGTCACGTCCACCTCATATCGTCTCGGACCCCGCGCACTGTTCACCAGCCGGCCAGGCACCACTCGGCCGCGAAGGACCACGGGCCAAAGCCGGTTTCGGGCGTGATGTGCCCCGCGCCCTCGACGATGGTGGCGCTGACATCGAGGGGGTCGCCGTAAAGGGGCTGCGCGCCCGCCGGGTTGTAGGGGTCAGCGTCCGAGCAGACGATCGCGATATCGCCGTTGACGCTGGAGCGCACTCCGTCGGCGTCGAACCTGTCTAGGCGGAAAGAGGCGCCGCCGTCCGGCACGTGCTCGGAGGCCGGCGGCGACACCAGCAGCAACCGATCGATCGGACTGCCAATCCCGCGCTCGGCAGCGTGGAACCACAGCAAGCACGCCAGCGAGTGGCACACGACTACCCGCTGCTGGCCGCGCAATGCGGCGAGCTCTCCTTGGAGCGTGGACAGCCATTGCTCGAGCTCCGGCGCGTCGGCCTCGGGCAGTGCGGGGTACCGGACCTCGTAGCCGCGCTCGACGAGGTGCGCTGCGAGCAGGAACTGCCAGTGCTCAGGCGGCCG
>DASZLC010000141.1:0-2187 GCA_035552615.1 Solirubrobacteraceae bacterium | reverse complement strand
CGAGCTGGTCGAGCTGTTGTCGCGGCAGCCGTCCGATCACCTCAGCGACCGGCTGCGGCTGGCGTCCCTGGCGCTGGACAGCGACGCCCCCCAGCCGGTCGCCGAGGTCGCGGCCGCCGCGCGGGAAGCGCTGCGGCTGGGTGACCTCGCTCTCGGCGAACGACTCGCCCGCTCGGCGCTGGAGCGGTCCGGCGGCCTGACGGCGCGGCTGGCACTGGCCCACGCCTTGGCGTGGCAGGGCCGCGGCCGCGAGACCGACGCCGTGCTGGCCGCCGTCGACTCCACCGCGCTCACCGAGCCGGCGCTCATGGACTGGACGCTGCTGCGGGCGGCCAACCAATTCTGGATGCTCAGCGAGCCGGAGCGGGCCACCGCGTTCCTGCGCACCGTCCGCAATCGGGTCACCGACGCGGGCCCGCGCACCACCCTCGACGCGCTCGGCGCCACCTTCGCGATGAACGCGGGCAACGTCGGGCACGCCGTCAAGCTCGCCAACGAGGTGCTGGCGTCGCCGTCGGCCGACGACCAGGCGGTGGCCTGGGCGGCCAGCGCGGCCGCCCTGTGCTCGGCACGGCAGGGCCGGTTCGACGACGTCGAGCCGCTGGCGCAGCGCGCCCTCGCCGCCGAGCATCCCGGTCTGCTGCGCTTCACGATCGGGCTGGGCCAAACCACCGCACTGTTGATGGCGGGTCGGCTGGACGCGGCGCGGCAGCTGGCTCAGCAGTTCACCGACTTCGCCGAGCTGCAGCAGCCGGGCCGCGCGATCGGCGAGGTGCTGCTGGCGCACGTGCTGATCGCCGACGGCGAATTCGGCCGGGCGGCGGAGCTGCTCGGGCCGGCGGCGGCCACCTTGGAACGCACCGGCTACTCGTGGGGGCCGCTGTCGCTGGCGTTGCTCGCCACCGCGCTGGCCCACCAGGACGACACCGCCGCGACGGCAAAAGCCATGAGTAGAGCGGAATCTCGGCACGGGACCAAGTCGGCGCTGTTCGCCCCGGAGCTCGGGGTGGCGCGGGCGTGGCGGCTGGCATCGATGCGCGAAGCGCACGAAGCGGTGGCCGCCGCCCGCGATGCCGCCCGGATGGCCGAACGCGGCGGGCAGCCGGGGGCGGCGCTTCGCGCCTGGCACGAGGCCGTCCGGCTCGGGGATACCCGTGCGGTGGATCCGCTGGCCCGGCTCTCCGACGAGATCGACTGCGCGGTGGGCGGGCTTGCGCTCGCGCACGCGCGGGCGCTGACGGCCGGCGACGAAGCGGCGCTTCGGGTCGTATCGGACGACCTGGCGGCGGTCGGCATGCGCGCGGCCGCCGCCGATGCCGCCGCGCAGGCGCAGCGGTGCCAGGCCCGTTAGGACCCGACATTGTGCGCGAACCGTGACGCCGCCGTATTGGCGCGGTGACCATCACGCCTCACTGTTTCCAGAGTGATTTCGCAAGCTGCAGTTCACCCGGGGGGTTTCAGGCACGATGCGTATCCGCCCTCGCCGGGTGGCCGGTCTGGTCGCGGCCGGCCTGCTGATCGCCGCGCTGACGACTGACGCATCGTCGGTCGTCGCCCCACCGGCCGCGTTGGCGGCGCCGACGGGGCCGACCCTGCCGCTCGGCCACGCCGGCCGCTGGATGACCGACGCCGGCGGTCGTGTGGTGGTGCTGCACGGGCTCAACCAGGTCTACAAGGTGCCGCCGTACGAGCCGTCCGCCGACGGGTTCGGCGACGACGACGCGGCTTTCCTTGCGAGCAACGGCTTTAACGCGATACGGCTGGGTGTCATCTGGGCGGCCGTGGAGCCGCAGCCGCTCAGCTACGACGACAACTACCTCGCCTCGATCGCGCAGAGCGTGGCGACGTTGGCGTCGCACGGCATCGTCAGCCTGCTCGACTTTCACCAGGACCTCTACAACGAGGTTTTCCAGGGCGAGGGCGCACCGGCATGGGCGGTCAAGACGGACGGGCTGCCCAACCCGCAATTGGGCTTTCCCGGCAATTACTTCGCCAACCCCGCCGAGGAGTTTGCCTGGCACGCCTTCTGGCGAGACGCGCCGGCGCCGGACGGAATCGGACTGCAGGACCACAAGCTGACCGAGTTCTACCGAAAGGTCGTGCCGGCGATTCGCGCCGCCGACCCGACCACGCTGGTGTTCTTCGAGCCAAACACGTTGTTCGACGAAGGAATCCACACGGACCTCA
>DASZLC010000140.1:0-4372 GCA_035552615.1 Solirubrobacteraceae bacterium | reverse complement strand
CGTGGAACGTCCCCGTGAACGCGTCCTCGGGTGAGAGCCCAGGCTCCAGCAGCCGGGGCAGCCGGCCGAGCAGCATGTTGATCTTGAGCTGCGCGCCCTCGGGGTCGGGTTGGGGGGCGCTGTCGGGATCGGCCAGCAGCGCCTCGAGCCGCGTCGGGGCCGCCGCCCACAGCACGTGCCGGGCCCGCAGCCGGCAGCCGTCGGCGCAGCTGACCTCGGCCTGGGTCCCGTCGGTGTCCAGCCCGGTCACCTCGGTCTGCGTGCGGATCTCCACGCCGGCGTCCCGGGCGGCCGCGGACAGCTCATCGGTGAGGCGCCCCATGCCTCCCACGGGCACGTCCCAGCGACCGGTCCCGTTGCCGATCACGTGGTACAGAAAGCAGCGGTTCTGGCGTAGCGCCGGATCGTCCGCCGCGGCGAACGTCCCGATCAGCGCATCGGTGAGCACCTCACCGCGCTCGCCGTCGTCGGAGATGTCCCGCTCCAGCGCGACGCCCAGCGGAGTGGCGAACACGTCCTCCCAGGTCTGCTCGTCCGCGATCCGGGCCCGGAACTCATCACGGGACAGGAGTGGTTCCAGGAGGGTCGGAGCCGTCGCCTGGGCCAGGCGCGCGATCCGCTCCTCCCAGGCCACCACCTCGGGCGAGCGGCGATCCAGGCTCTGGCGCGGGCGCAGCTCGACGGTCAGCCCGAGCTCCTCCCGCAGCGCGGCGGGGAACAGGCTGACCAGGTAGGAGTAGCGAGACAGCCGGGCATCCACACCGGGGAACACACGCTCGGATATGGCGGCCCCGCCGGTGTGCTCAGAGCGCTCCAGCACCGCCACCGACCAGCCCTCCCGGGCGAGCAGTGTGCCGGCCACCAGGCCGTTGTGCCCTCCGCCGACGATGACGGCATCCACCATCCCCACATCTTAACCTTGCCACGACCGTGTCAAGGTTCGGCAAAACGTTGGTAGCATCGGACGGATGCGGGATTACCTGGCCGCCACGCGCGAGCGCGTCGTCGTCTTCGACGGCGGCATGGGCGCAACGCTGGAGATGTTCGACCTCAGCCTCGAGGACGACTACCGGTTGCCCGGGCGCTGCCACGAGGCGCTGGTGCTCAACCGCCCCGATGTCATCGAGGGCGTGCACACCTCGATGCTCGATGCCGGCGCGGAGGTCCTGGAGACCGACACCTTCCAGGCCTCGCGCCTGAAGCTCGCCGAGTGGGGCCTGGGCGACCAGGCGCTCGAGATCAACACCCGGGCGGCCGAGATCGCCCGCCGCGCCGCCGGCGAACATCGCTTCGTGGCGGGCTCGATCGGCCCCACGGGATTCCTGCCCGCCAGCGATGACCCCACGCTGGGCCAGATCACGTTCCGCGAGCTGCTGGAGGTGTTCACCGAGCAGGCTCAGGGTCTGGTGCGCGGCGGATCCGACCTGATCATCATCGAGACCGCTCAGGACATCCTCGAGGTAAAGGCCGCCGTGTTCGGCGCGCGCGAGGCATTCAAGCTGGAGGGCCGGGCGCTGCCCATCCAGTGCAGCGTCTCGCTGCTCCCCAATGGCGGGAAGATGCTGCTGGGCACCGACATCAGCGCGGCGCTGGCCACGCTCGAGGCGCTGGACATCGACGTGATCGGGCTGAACTGCTCGACCGGGCCGGAGGACATGCGCGACGCGATCCGCTTCCTCGGGGAATTTTCGCCGCTGCCCGTGCACTGCATCCCCAACGCCGGGATCCCCCATCAGGGCCCCAACGGCGAGACGATCTTCCCCGAGAAGCCCGACCCGCTGGCCGCCGTCCTGGGTGAGTTCGTCGAGCGCTATGGGGTGTCGATCGTGGGCGGCTGCTGCGGCACCACGCCCGATCACATCCGGGCAATTGTCGACCGCGTGAAGGACCACAAACCAGGTGCCCGGCCGGCCAGCCGGGCACCTCATCTCAGCTCGATGATGACCGCCACGCCGCTGGTCCAGGACCCCCGCCCCACCCTGGTCGGCGAGCGGGTCAACTCGCAGGGCTCACGCAGGGCCAAGGAGCTGCTGCTGGCCGACGATTACGACGGGCTGGTGGCGGTCGCCGAGGACCAGGTCGTCGGAGGCGCGCACGTGCTCGACGTTTGCGTGGCCTTGACCGAGCGCCAGGACGAGGCCGAGCAGATGCGCCAGACGGTCAAGCGGATCAGCCTCACGCAGCCGGCGCCGATCCAGGTCGACTCAACCGAACCCGAGGTGATCGAGACCGCGCTCGAGCAGATCCCCGGCCGCGCGATCGTCAACTCGGTCAACCTGGAGGCCGGGCGGGACAAGCTCGACCGGGTGGTGCCGCTGGTCAGGGCCCACGGCGCGGCGCTGATCGCGCTGACGATCGACGAGGTGGGGATGGCCAAGACGGCCGAGCGCAAGCTGGAGGTCGCCCGGCGGATCACAGAGCTGTGCTGCCAGGAGCATGGCCTCGACCCCGAGCTGCTGATCTTCGACTGCCTCACGTTTACGCTCACGACGGGCGACGAGGAGTGGCGCCCCAGCGCGGTCGAGACGATCGAGGGGATCCGGCTCGTCAAGACCGAGATCCCGGGGGTGAAGACCTCGCTGGGCGTCTCGAACGTGTCGTTCGGCGTCGGCCTTCCCGCGCGCAGCGTCATCAACAGCGTGTTCCTGCACCACTGCGTGGAGGCCGGGCTCGACCTGGCCATGGTCAACCCCAATCACATCACTCCCTACGGGGAGATCCCCGACGCCGAGCGCCAGCTGGCCGACGATCTCGTGTTCAACCGCCGGGAGGATGCGCTGGAGCGGTTGATCGCCCACTTCGAGGCCAAGGGGCCGGAAACGGACGCTGAGGGGGCCGCTGACCCGACCGAGGGGATGGAGCCCGAGGAGGCTCTGCACTTCCACATCCTGCGCCGGCGCAAGGACGGCGTGGAGGACTGGATCGACCGCAGCGTGGACAAGATCGGGGCTGTCCCGACCCTCAACACGGTGCTGCTCCCGGCCATGAAGGAGGTGGGCGACAAGTTCGGCGCCGGGGAGCTGATCCTCCCCTTCGTGCTCCAGTCAGCCGAGGTGATGAAGCGCGCGGTGGCCCAGCTCGAGCACTACCTGGACAAGCTCGAGGGCTACACCAAGGGCACGGTGATCGTCGCCACCGTGTTCGGCGATGTGCACGACATCGGCAAGTCCCTGGTCAACACGATCCTCACCAACAACGGCTACACGGTGGTGGACCTGGGCAAGCAGGTGCCGATCTCGACGATCCTCGACGCGGCCGTCGAGCACCGGGCCACGGCGATCGGCCTCAGCGCGCTGCTCGTCTCCACCTCCAAGCAGATGCCTGCGGCTGTTCAGGAGCTGCACGAGCGCGGCCTGGAGTTCCCGGTGCTGATCGGCGGCGCCGCGATCAATCGCAAGTTCGGGCTGCGCATCCTGTACCCGCACGGACCCGGGTCAGACGACGTGTACGCGCCCGGCGTCTTCTACTGCAAGGACGCGTTCGAGGGCCTGGCCCGGATGGACCAGCTGATCGACCCGGAGGCCCGCCAGGAGCTGGTGGCCAAGAACCGCGATGCGGCCAGGCGCCTGCGCGAGCAGCCAGAGGTGCAGGAGAACGAGGGGCCGCCGACCGACGACGCCAGCGTGCGCAGCGCGGCGGCGACCGACAACCCGGTGCCCGACCCACCGTTCTGGGGTCCGCAGAATGTGGACATCGAGCTGGACGAGGTGGTCCGCCACATCGATACCCACGTGCTGTTCAAGCTCCACTGGGGCGGGCGCGGCGTGAAGGGCGAGGCATGGACAAACCTGATCCGCGAGGACTTCCAGCCCCGCCTGGAGCGCATGTGGTCCGAGGCGACGTACCTGCACCCGCGGGCCCGGGTCGGCTACTTCCCGTGCAACAGCGACGGCAACGAGCTGATCGTCTGGGATCCGCGGGATTTCGATCCCGCCGATCCCCGCGAGCTGGAGCGCCTCGTGTTCCCGCGCCAGCCCCGCCAAGACCGGATCTGCCTGGCCGACTTCTACCGCCCGGTCGGCTCCGAACCGGATGTCGTCGCCCTCCAGGCGGTAACTGCGGGTGAGGGGGTCACCGAGCTGATGGCCCGCCTCGAGGCCGATGGCGAATTCGCCGAGCAGCTGTTCGTGCACGGCCTGGGTGTGCAGACCGCCGAGGGCATGGCCGAATGGGTGCACGCCCGGGTCCGCAGCGAGCTGGGCATCGGTGCCGCCCAGGGCCGCCGATACTCCTGGGGCTACCCCTCGTGCCCGGAGCAGTCCGAGCTGACCAAGGTGTTTGCCCTCCTCGACGCCCCGTCGATCGGCCTCCGGCTCTCCGGCGGCTACGCCGTCGAGCCTGAGCAATCGACGCTCGCGATCGTCGCCCACCA
>DASZLC010000139.1:0-33846 GCA_035552615.1 Solirubrobacteraceae bacterium | reverse complement strand
GACCTGTACGCGGACGGTTTTCAGCCGGTGGCCCGCGCTGGTGACTTCCGCGACCGGCGGTTCCCCGATGCCTTGCACTACGACCGCGAGCAGAAGTTCAATCTGGGGCGTGGGGGTCTGGCCGACGACATCGTGGCCGAGCTCGAGCGAGTGCGGTGGTGCGAGCTGCTGATCCTGCAGTTCCCGCTGTGGTGGTTCTCGATGCCCGCGATGTTGAAGGGGTGGGTCGACCGCGTGTTCGTCAACGGTGCCGCCTACGGCAGCGGGCGGCGCTACGACACGGGGGGCTTCCGGGGCCGGAAGGCAATGGTCTGCATCACAACGGCGGCCGACCCTGCCATGGTGTCGCCGCGGGGGCTGCTCGGCGATCTTGAGGTGATCCTCTGGCCGATTCACAACGGCACGCTTGCGTACGCCGGGTTCGATGTGCTCGCGCCGTACGTTGGGCACTCCGTCGCCTGGGTCGACGACACAGAGCGTGCGCGGATCCTCGACGGCTATGAGCACCATCTCGCGGGCATTGAGACGCGCTCGCCGATGTTCTTCCACCCCCTCGCTGACTTCGGCTCTGACTGGACGCTTCGCCACGGGATCGCGCCCGGCACGGTCGGTCAGCGGGCGCGGCTGGGTCCGTAGCGCAGCACCGGTGGGCCGCTGCGCGTTTATTGTCGCGATGCGCCATCCTGCTTGACACCATCGCCGCTCTCGCACCCCCCGTGTCAGCGGCGCCCATCCGCGCGGCGCGCCAACCGCCGGTTATCGCGCACCTCACGGATTCGGATTTCGATGCGATCGGGCGCGAGTTCGACGCGATCCGGGCGGACGTCGTGGCTCGGCTCGGCCGCCGCGATGCTGACTACATCCGGAACGTCATCCGTGTCCAGCGCTGGCTGGAGGTGGCCGGCCGCGGTTCGCTGCTGCTGGCGGGGCGTCGCCCAATGTTGGTCGCCGGCACCGCGATGCTGACGCTCTCGAAGATTTTGGAGAACATGGAGATCGGCCACAACGTGATGCACGGTCAGTACGACTGGATGAACGATCCCACCGTGTGCTCCAGGGGCTGGGAGTGGGATTGCGTGTCGACCGCCGCGTCCTGGAAGCACGCGCACAACTTCCAGCACCACACATTCACCAACGTGATCGGCAAGGACCGGGACCTGGGCTACTCGGCGATGCGCGTCGACGCCGAGCAGCCGTGGCATCCCATCTACCTGCTCCAGCCGCTCTACGGGATTGGGATCGCGCTCGTCTTCGAGTGGGGAATCGCCATCTACGACATGGAGCTCGACGCTGCCCGACGACCGAATAACCCGCACGACAGCGGCGCCGAAGTCGTTGCCTTCGTCCGCAAGGCCGGGCGTCAGGTCCTCAAGGACTTCGTCCTCTGGCCCGCCCTGTCCGGGCGAGCCGCCAAGCACGCCGCCGCCGCCAACCTGATCGCCAACCTGGCGCGCAACGCATGGCTGCACACGATCGTGTTCATGGGCCACATCCCCGACGGCGCCCAGACGTTCAGTGAAGAACAGACGGCCGAGGAAACGCGCGGGCAATGGTACGTCCGGCAGCTCGTCGGCTCCTGCAATCTCGACGGCACCCGGCTCTTTCACATCCTGAGCGGCAGCCTGTCCTACCAGATCGAGCACCACCTGTTCCCCGACATCCCAAGCTGCCGGTACCCGGAGATCGCCCCGCGGGTCCATGCCGTCTGCCGGCGCTATGGCCTTCCGTACAACAGCGGCCGTCTCGGCAGGCAATACCGATCGGTCGCCAGGAAGATCCTCCGCTACTCGCTGCCCTGAGCACGGCACCCCGACGGGCGAGCCGGGGTGACGGTCAGATCGTGACCGCCCCGGTCTGATCGAGCGTCCACGTCGGAAACACACCTCGTCATCCGTCGTCTCGATCCTCCGCTGGTTACCGTCCGGGTGCTCATGGTGTCGGCGCGGGCGATCCGATGGTGGCTCTGGTGCGGTCTGACGCTGGTGGCCGCGTCGCTCGCCTTCCCGTACTGGGGCTGGGATGGCCTGAGGACGGTGGGTCCGGCCATCGGTGTGCTGGCCGGCTGCGTGTTGCTCGCCGGATACCGGCGGCGCTGCGTGTCGGTGGTCGCCCTGGGTGCCGCGGTTGCCGTGCTGGCGGGCGCGCTGATCCTGTGGCGGCTGCGCAACCCGGTCACGACCGTATCGCCCGTGCTGCGGCGGTTGCTCGTGCAAGCGCGTTCTCCAACGGCGCTCGACCTCGGGCTCGTGGGCGCCGTGCTGCTGGTGCTCGCCGGCCTCGGCGCGATCAGCCTGTGGCGGCGGGGTGGTGTTCGCCACAGGGTCCCGGCGCTGCACGGTGAGGCCGTGCTCGACGGTGACCGTCGGGTCGCGCTGACCGTCGCGTGGAGGGCGCTGTGGACCTCGCGGGTGATCGTCTGGGGGGCGGGACTGTTCGGGATGCTGAGGTTCGGCGTGGTGGCCGCCGGGACGGGTCCGTCGCTCGCTCGGCCGTTTGGCCACCTCGGCACGCTGCTGCTGTCTCCGGCGAGCGCGTGGGACGCTTCGGCGTACCTCGGGATCGCTCAGTTCGGGTTCGGCGCCGGACACGCTGACAACGCGTTCTTCCCGCTCTACCCGACGGTCGTCCGTGTCGGGGCGTGGTCGCCGAAGGCGGCGATCCTGACCGGCGTGGTCGTCTCGCTCCTGGCCGCGCTCGTCGCGTTCTATCTCCTGCACCGGTTGGTCACGCTCGAATGCGGACGCCGGACCGCGGACCTGACGATCCTCGTGACGGCGTTCTTCCCGCTGTCGTTCTTCTATTCGGCCGTCTACACCGAGTCGCTGTTCCTGGCGCTGACGGTCGGCGCCATCTACGCGGCGCGGACGGATCGGTGGCTCGCAGCGGGAGTGGCGGGCGCGCTCGCCGCGGCGACTCGCCCAACCGGGCTGGTGATCCTCTGCCCGCTGCTCGTGCTGTACCTGTACGGGCCGCGTCCGTCGGCGCCCCGGCCGACCGTCGCGACGAGCAATCGCTGGCGCACCGCGCTTGGCGTGCGATACCCGGCGCGTCGCGATCTAGCGTTCCTGCTGCTTGTCCCGGCCGGGGCCTTCGCGGTGCTGGCGCTGCACGGATCGCACGGCGATTGGCTCTCGCCGCTGCATGCCGCGCAGCGGTACTGGGGGCGGCGGTTCGTGCCGTTTGGCGCTGTTGTCGACGGACTCCGGGACGCTGTGCGGAGCGTTCGGCAGATCGCCGGCGGGCCGGGCTCTCACGCCCTGCCGGCCCCGCCGCTCGGGGAGTTCTCGCAGCCTGTGAAGCTCGCCACCGCCGATCTCACGGACGTCGGATTCCTGGCCCTGGCGATCGTCACGACGTTCGGCGCGATCCGACGGCTGCCGGCCGCGTACGGCGTCTACGCGGCCGTCAGCGTCGCCGTGGCCGCCTCGACAACCAGTCCGTTTGAGCCGCTGGCGTCGTTCCCCCGCTATGTCATGGTCGTATTCCCGTGCCAGATCTGGCTCGCGCTGTGGGCGCAGGAACACGAGCGTCGTCGCCTCGGGCTGGTGATCGCCAGCGCCGCACTCCTGGCGCTGTTCGCCAGCGAGTTCGCGAGCTGGAGATGGGTGGCCTGAGCGCGACTCCCGGCGCGGTGACGTGTTGCAATCTTGGGTGATGCGGCGCGCCAGGATCGTGATCGGCTGCTGCGCCTTCCTGGCCGTGGGGGCGACTCCCGCGGCGGTGTGGGCGGCGGGAGGCTCGAGCGGCGGCGTCGCCCCGTACGCGCCCCCGGCACCGGTGGCTCCGGCGACGCCCGTCCTGTCGGCGGCCACGCCGTACATGGGCTGGAACACGTACTACGGCGTCGGCGGCGTCTACGACCAGCACACGATCCTGTCGGTGGCGCGTTCGCTGCTGCACCGCGGGCTCGCGCAGGCGGGCTACCGCATCGTGTGGCTCGACTACGGCTGGGCCAGCGGGCGGCGGACGCGCAGCGGCGAGTTGGTCGTCAGCCGCCGCCAATGGCCGAACGGCCTGCCCTGGCTGACGGCGTGGCTGCACGCGCACGGGCTGCTGGCCGGCATCTACACCGATGCCGGCGCCAGCGGGTGCCGCCATCAGGGCGTCGGCTCGCTCGGCCACTATCAGCGGGACGCGAACGCGTTCGCGGCGTGGGGCTTCGACGCGGTGAAGGTCGACTTCTGCGGGGCCGGCCAGGCCGGTCTTGCCCCGCGGCCGCTGTACAGGAAGTTCGCCAAGGCGCTGCAGGACAACTCCAGCCGCCGCGCGCTGCTCCTGAACGTGTGCAACTTCTGGACCCCGGGCCAGGTCAACGGAGCGATCCCCACCCTCGCCAACTCCTCCTACGCCAATGCCGAGTGGGCTCCGCTGATCGCGCAGAGCTGGCGCACCGACACCGACATCGGCTCGACGGGCAAGATCCTGTTCGTGAACGTGCTGCGCAACCTCGACCACGACGCGAGCGATCCGCACGCTGCCGCGTCGGGCCACTGGAACGATCCCGACTACCTCGGGCCGCAGCTCGGGATGACCGCGGCCGAGGCCCAGGCCCAGGTGACGATGTGGGCGATGGTCGCCGCGCCGTTGATCCTGGGCAGCGACCCGCGCAAGCTGTCGGTCGCGACGGTCCGGATGTTGAAGAACCCACGGGTGATCGCGGTCGACCAGGACCCGCTCGGCGTCCAGGGCACGGCGATCCGGCAGGAGGGCGAGGGCCAGGTATGGGTGAAGCCGCTGGCCGGAGGAGCGCGGGCGGTCGCCCTACTGAACCGCGGGACGACGGCGATGAGCATCGCGACGAGCGGCCGCGAGATCGGGGTCGCACGAGCCGCGCATTACCAGGTGGAGAACGTGTGGACCGGCAAGCGTTCGACGAGCGCGGGCCCGATCGCCGCCGTCGTACCGCCGGATGCCGCAGTGCTCTACCGCGTGGCGCCGATCAGCTGACGGGAGCTTGCCAGGCGTCGTGCCAGTACAGATACCAGGTGCCGTTCGTCGAGCCGAGGTCGGCGATCGTCAGCTGGCCGTGCGTGAACGAGATCAGCGCGTGACCGCGAGACAGGTCCGGATCATCGCCGAGCTGGCCCAGCCCGTCGACGTGGCGGCCGATCAGCAGCTCGCCCTGCACATCGATCTGTGTGCCCGCTGCCGGCCCGAGCACGATCTGGAGCAGGAATCCGTCCATCGGTTGAGCGTCGCCGTCCGGACGGCCGATCTAGGGGATGCGCTCCAAGGAGAGCGTGAGTCTGATGAGAGCGCATGCGCCGGTCAAGGCGAGGCGTGGATCAGCGGGCTTCGGCGAGCTCGGCGATCGTCATCACCTGGGCCTGGCGGGGGAAGATCCGCTCGGTCAGGAACGTATGGACCTCGGCGTCGGGATCGGCGCAGCCGTCGGCCAGCACGATCACCCGGTAATCGCGATCGGCGGCGTCGCGGACCGTCGAGAGGACGACGCCGCTGGTGCTGATCCCGGCCAGGATCACCGTGTCGATCCCGTTGCCGCGCAGCTGCTGGTCGAGGTCGGTGGTCAGGAAGGGGCCGACGCGGGTCTTGCGGACGATGATGTCGCCGTCCCGGGGCGCGACGGCATCGTGGATCGCCGTCGTCGGCGCGTCGGCGTGCAGCTCGTCGAGCCGCGATTTCACCATCGCGGCCATCGGGCTGGTGTCGGGCATGGCCTCGGCATCGGCACCGGTGAAGGCGACGCGGACATAGCCGATCTGCATCCCGCGCTCGCGGGCGAAGGCGATCACGCTGGCGGCGCGCTCCACGAGCTCCTCGGCGTCGGGCAATTGCGCGACGATCCCGTGCTGGTAGTCCATCACGAGCAGGGCGGACGTGCGGGGGTCGATCTTCGTCTCGGTCATCGTGCCTCCAGGCGGAGTCGTGGGTTCGGGGCGGCGGAGAAAGTGGGAGAGCGCAATCGCCGATCGGCCAGCGTCATGACCAGCAGCACGGCGCTGACGACAACGAGCGTGGCGCCGATCACGTGCAGCCCGTGATCGGAGACATTCGTACGGAAGACGATGTTGGTGATCGTCGAGGAAACGATCGCTCCGATGTAGCCGAAGGTGCGGAGCAAGCCGGCGGCGGTGGCGACTTGCTCGGCCGGAGCCTGGGCATACAGGGCCGTCTGGTTGCCGACCACCGAGGCGCCGACCGTGATCCCGAACACGATCGTCACGCCGACGATCAGGATCACGGGTGTGTGCGCGGTCAGCAGCAGCAACAACAGCGCGGCGATCATCGACGCCAGGGCGGCGGCGATCAGCGGCCCGCGGATCAGGTTGCGACGCGAGACCACCGCGGAGAGCACGGCGCCGACGACCGTCATCGGCAGGATCAGCAGCCCGGCCTGCTCGGCCGAGAGCCCGCGCCCGGCCTCGATCCACTGCGTGATCCCGTACAGCACCGTGTACGTGGCGAGCAGCGCCATGCCCTGGCGCAGATATGTCATGGTCAGCGGCACGTTCGATACGAGCAGCCGCACGTCGAAGAACGGGGTGGCCGCCCGCAGCTCCCACCAGACGAGGAGCGCCCCGATCGCCACCGACAGCGCGAGCGCGGCCCAGCGGACACCGGGGAGACCGAGCAGGAACACCAGCAGCGCGGTCATCGCGCCGGCGAAGCCGACGATCCCCAGCGCATCGATCCGCGCCAGCAGCTCGCGGGCGCGGGAGGACACGATCGCGGGGTCGCGCGGGATCCAGGCCAGCGCGACGAGCAACGCCAGTCCCGCAACCGGGACGTTGATCAGGAACGTCGAGCGCCAACCGGCCGCGGCGACGAGCACGCCACCGAGCGGGAGGCCGAGCGCGGCCGTGGCCTGACCGGCGATCGAGAGCCCGCCGAGCACGCCACCCGGCGGTGCGGCGAGGCCGGCCGTGGTGGCGCGCCGGCGGATCAGCAGCATCGCCGACGGGTACCCGGCGGAGGTGCCAATGCCGATCAACGCGCGGGCGACGATCAGCGTGGTCAGGTTGTCGGCAAGCCCGCCGACGACGCCGCCGGTGAGCACGAGCAGGATGCCGGTGATGAAGATCCGCCGCGGTCCAAACTCCTCGGAGAGCTTGCCCATCGTCGGCTGGGCGATGGCACTGGCCAGATATAAGGCGGCGACGAGGACCGACGTGCGTCCCACCGACACGTGCATCGCTCGCGCGATCGGGACCAGGGCGGTGGCGATCAGCGCGCTGTTGACCGGGTTCAGCGCCGAGCCGAGGTAGAGCGGCGTCGTGAACCGCCAGGAGAACGCATCACCGGGTCGCGTCATGGCACCGATCATAGCATTTCCACAAGTAACTTGTGGAAATGTCTTGGCTATCGAATCTCGGCGCGGGGGCGGAGGTCGGCGGCGGCGAGCCGCTCCAGCAGCTCGATGGCGTGCTCCAGCGCGGCGCGCTCATCGTCCGGGACGGTCGCCTCGATGGCGCGGATCAGCCACGCCTCGCGCGACTCGAACATGGAGTCGTGGAGCCGCCGTCCCTCGGGCGTCGGCTCGATCAGCGTCTTGCGTCCGTCGCTGGGGTCGTGCCGTTTCACCACCAGCCCCTCCGCCTTCAGCGTCGCCAGGCTCTGGGCGATCGCCTGCTGGCTGACGTGCTCGGCACCGGCCAGCGACGCCGCCGTCGTCGGCGCGTCTTCGATGATCCGGCCGAGCAGCGCGAGCTGTGAGATCGACAGGCCGATCGAGTGCATGCCCGCCTCCTCGCGCAGCCGGTTACGGAGCCGCGACAGCGCCTTGGCCAGGCCGACGGCCGTGCGCGCCGTGCCCTGCCGATCATCGGGGTTCAGTTGCAGCGTGCGCACGACCCCCAGCATACGATTCTCGCCAAGCGGCTTGTGCAACTCAACCGAGCACGAACGGGTCGCGGGGGAGCCGCGCCGGGTCGAACTCGTCGAGCAGCTCGTCGGGGCTCGCCACCTCGGCCCGGTCGAGCGCGAGCCCGAGCGAGTGCGCGAGCACGGCGAGCGTCACCGATGGAGGCTCGGCGCGGTCGGCCAGCGTCGCCGCGCCGTGGCGCTTGGCGAGCCGGGCGCCGTCGTCACCGAGCACGAGCGGGACGTGCGCGTGGCGGGGGACGGGAAGATCGAGCAGGCGGGCCAGCAGAATCTGGCGCGGGGTGGAGTCGAGTAGGTCGGCGCCGCGGACGACCTCGCCGATCTGCTGCGTGGCGTCGTCGACGACGACGGCCAGCTGGTAGGCCGGAACGCCGTCGGCACGACGCACGACGAAGTCGTCGACGGCACCCGTGTACTGGCCCTGCAACCGGTCCTCGAAGCCAATGCGCTCGCCGTTGGCACGGACGCGCAGCGATGCCGGCCGACCCTCGGCGATGCGCTGTCGGCGCTCGGCCTCGGTGAGCGAGCGGCAGGTGCCCGGGTACGCCCCCTCCGGGAGCTCGCCGTGCGGCGCCGAGGCGGCCTCGCGGACCTCGGCGCGCGTGCAGAAGCACGGGTAGAGGCGCCCCTGCGCGTCGAGCCGGGCCAACGCTTCCTCGTACAAGGCCAACCGTTCGGATTGCCGGACGATGGGCCCGTCCGACCCGAGGCCGAGCGCCTGCAGGTCGGCGAGTTGACCGCGCTCGAACTCGGGGCGCGAGCGCTGCGGATCGAGATCCTCGACGCGCAGAAGGAACCGGGCCGACTGCCGGCGGGCAAACAGCCAGGCGACGAGCGCCGTGCGGAGGCTGCCGAGATGGAGCGGTCCGGTGGGGGAGGGGGCGAAGCGGCCGTCAGGTGCCACGGGCGGGGAGGCTACGCGGCGATCAACACGCCAGGGTTCAGCAGGCCGCCGGGGTCGACGGCCGCCTTCGCCCCGCGCAACGCCGCGGCGAACGGATCCGGTCGCTGGCGGTCATACCAGGGCCGGTGATCGCGGCCGACCGCGTGGTGGTGGGTGATCGTGCCGCCGGCGGCGATGATCGCGTCGCCCGCCGCCGCCTTCATCTCGTGCCATTGAGCGATCTCCTCGCCACGGCGGGCGGGGGCAAGCACCGTGTAATACGGCGCGGGTCCGTTCGGATAGACGTGCGTGAAGCGGCACGAGACCCGGCACGGCTCGCCGAGTGCGGCGCGGGTGGCGCCGATCACCGACGCGTGAAAGGCGGGGAACCGCTCCCACGTGATCGCGGTCTCGAACGTGTCGGCGAGCACGCCGCATTGGAGCAGCACGTCGCGCAGGTAGGGCATCGCCAGGAAGGCCTCGCGCCACGCGCCGACCGCGCCGCCGCCGTCGCGGGGATCGTCGGCCGCTCCGCCGGCCGCGGCGCAGATCGCCAGCGCCCGTTCCAGCCGGTCCCCGACGTCGTGATCGGTCGACTCGAAGCCGAGCACGAGCACCGAGCTGACGCCGTCGCCGATGCCCGTCTGCTGGGCCTCCAGCGCGTCGACGAGCCGGCAGCCCGCGGGATGCAGGCCCGACTGGGCGACGGCCCGGACGGCCTCCGCGCCCTGGAGGAAGTCGGGGAAGCGGACGGCGCGGGAGGCGCGGAACCGCGGGCGGGGCTGGACCCTCACCCACGCCTCGGTAATCACCCCGAGGATGCCCTCGCTGCCGAGCAGCATCCGATCGGGCGACGGCCCGGCGCCGCTGCCGGGCAGCCGGCGCGACTGCCATCGGCCCGCCGGCGTGAGGGCCCGAACCGATTCGACGAGGTCGTCGATGTGCGTCCACACCGTGGCGAAGTGCCCGCCCGCGCGGGTGGCGATCCAGCCGCCGAGCGTCGAGAGCTCGAACGACTGGGGGAAGAAGCGCAGGGTCATGCCGTGCTCGGCGAGCTGAGACTCCAGCGCGGGGCCCGGCGCCCCGGCCTGGATCCGGGCCGAGCGCGACACGTCGTCGACGGCCAGCACGCGGTCGAGCTGTGACACGTCGAGCGAGATCGTGCCGTTGAAGCGATCGGGCACGGCCGGCTCGACGCCGCCACAGACGCTGGTGCCGCCGCCGTACGGGATCACGGCCGCGCCGTGGTCCGCGGCCCACTCCAGCACGCGCTCGATATCGGTCTCCTCGCGGGCGAAGGCGACCGCGTCGGGAACGTGGTCAAAGCGGCCGCGGAAGGCTCTGATCGTGTCGAGGTAGGAACGCCCGTAAGCGTGGCGCATCCGGTCGGCCGTGCTCTCAGAGAAGGGCGTCGCCAGCCGCGGCGGCGGCAGCTCGACCGTCGCCAGAGCGACGGGCGTCTGCACCGCGGTGGAGCCGAAGCCGAGGGTGGCCAGTACCCCGGGGGCCGCGGCCGCGGCGTCGGGGCGCGCGTCGGCGAAGCCCCAGCCCCACCAGTTCAGATCTCGGCTCGCGCCCATCCCCGCGCAACCTACACCCGCGCAGCGGTACGCTGGCGCCGCTGCGCACGAACGGACTCGCGAGGGAGACCCAGATGAAGATCGGCCTTGGCGCGCTGGTCGCGCTCGTCCTGCTGGCGGGCGCCGGTCCGGCCGCGGCCGAGTCCTACTCGGTGCAGACGTTGCACATCGACGTCGTCGTCGGGCCGCAGCACAACCAGCCGTGCGCCATCGTCGGCGATCTGTACCGGCCGGCCGACGCCACCGTGGCCCATCCCGACCCAGCGGTGCTGACGACGAACGGCTTCGCCGGATCCAAGCAGGACCAGGCGCCGCTGGCGCAGGAGCTGGCCTCCGACGGTTACGTCGTCCTCGCGTACTCCGGACTGGGCTTCGGTGCGTCGGGTTGCCCGATCGAGTTCGACGATCCCGCCTGGGATGGCGAGGCCGCCTCCCAGCTGATCACCTTTCTCGGCGGCGGCTCCGCGGCCACCAACGGTGTCCGCGTCGACTACGTGACGCATGACGCGGTCGCCCACAACGGCGTTCATTACGCCGACGATCCGCGCGTGGGCATGGTCGGCGCCTCGTACGGGGGCGAGGTGCAGTTCGCCGCCGCCGACGAGGACCCGCGGCTCGACGCGATCATCCCACTCATCACCTGGAACGACCTGTCGTACTCATTGGCGCCCAACAACGCGTCGCCGACCGGCGACGGGATCACCAACGCGGTTCCCGGCGTGGCGAAGTTCGAGTGGATCAACGTGCTCGGCGTGGACGGTTTCGACGACGGTCTCGGCTACGCGGCCGTCGACCCGATGCGTGAGCTGAGCGGCTGCCCGAACTTCAACCCGGGCGTTTGCCAGGCTTTTCTCGATCTCGACGCGACCGGCTATCCGGACCCAAGCGCGCTGGGCCTGCTGCGGCGGGTATCTGTCGAGTCCTACGTGCACGGCATCCGGATTCCGACGATGCTGATGCAGGGCGAGGCCGACACGCTGTTCAACCTGAACGAAGCGGTCGCCACCTATGCGGCGCTGAGGCAACAGGGCACGCCAGTGAAGCTGGTGTGGCAATCGTGGGGCCACGCGCAATATCGACCCGCTCCGGGCGAGATGGGGGTCGGCGAAAGCCTCGACAATCCCGGCGGGACGCTGAGCCTGGAGGGCCGGATGATCGTGGAGTGGTTCAACCATTACCTGAAGGGCAGCTCGCTCGCCCCGCCGCTGAACTTCTCGTTCTTCCGGCCGTGGATCGACTACCCCGGCGATGACGCCTCCGCTGCGTACGCCAGCGCGCCGAGATACCCGATCGGGACGTCCGAGTCGTTCGACTTGTCCGGGGACGACTCGCTGGTCGCGGCCGGCTCGGTGCTCGCCGCCGGCGCGCAGTCGTTCCTCACACCGCCGGCGGGGGTGCCGACGTCGACGACCGAGATCAGCGGGGTCACCCAGGCGGTCCCGCTGCTCGACCTACCGGGCACGTACGCCGAGTACGAGAGCGCACCGCTCGCGCGCTCGACCGACGTCGTCGGGATCCCCACCGTCCGCCTGAGGATCTCCGCGCCCGTGACCGGACTGACCGGGGCGGCCGGCCCGATCGGCGAGCTGGCGCTGTTCTTCAAGCTGGAGGACATCGCCCCGGACGGGACGAGAACGCTGCCCAGCCGCCTGATCTCGCCGGCGCGCTTCGTCTCCAGCAGCGGCGACATCACCGTCGCGCTCCCCGGCATCGTCCATCGCTTCGCCGCGGGGGACCGGCTGGCGCTGATCGTCGCTGGCGGGGACGCGGCGTACCGTGGCGGCAATGTGCCGACGCCGGTGACGATCTCCACCGATCCGGCCGATCCGGGGGTGCTGACACTCCCGGTGGCGGGCTCCCGAGCCTACGGTCCGGTGGTGTTTGCGTCCGTGCCGCGCCGCACCCGCCGCACGCGCCACAAATCCCGGAAGCGGCACCGACGCAGGAGCGTCAGATCGACACCTGCGCGTTCGGGTCCGGCGTCCAGCCCGTAGCCGTCTGCACCTGAGTGAAGCGCACGTCGACCTCCAGCCCGCCGTCATCGCCGGGAACGATGAGCAGCGTGGCGTGGTGGGCGTCGGCGATGGCGGTCACGATCGACAGGCCGAGCCCGAGCCCGTCGGTGTGACCGATGCGGTCGCCGTTCAGCCGCTGAAACGGCTGCAGCAGCCGCGGTATCTCGTTGGCGGGGACGCGCTCCCCGGTGTTGGCGACGCTGAGGCGCGCGGTGCCGGTCGCCGTCGCGCCGGTCGTCACGGCGATCTCGCCGCCCGGCCGGTTGTGGCGGATCGCGTTGTCGACCAGGTTCGAGACGAGGCGCTCCAGCAGGCGGGCGTCCGCCGACACGGTGACGCTGTCCAGTTCCTGGCGGACCGTCAGGCCGGCCAGCTCGGCGCGGCGGCTGCTCAGCACCCGGTCAACGACGTCCGCGAGGTCGACGGGCTCCAGCCGCTCGACGCCCCGCTGGCCGTGCGCGAGCGCGAGCAGGGCGTCGATCAGCTGCTCCTGCTGCTCTGACTCCTCCAGCACCTGGCGGCACGTGACGCGGAACGTGTCCACCGTCGCGTCGGGGTCACCGATGACCATCTCCAACAGCGCGCGGGCGGCGGTCAGCGGGGTGCGCAGCTCGTGCGACGCGTTGGCGACGAACCGGCGTTGTCCTTCGAACGCTCCCTCCAGCCGGCCCAGCAGCCCGTCGATCGTGTCGCCGAGCTCGCGCAGCTCGTCGCGCGGGCCGGTCATCGCGAGGCGCTGGTGCAGGCTCGCCTCGGAGATCTCGCGGGTCGTCGCCGTCATCGAGCGCAGCGGCTGCAGGACCCGGCCGGCGATCACCCACCCAAGGGCGGTCGAGAGCACCGCCATGATCGCCAGCGCGATGATCGACTCGATGATCAGCTGATGCAGATCGGAGATTCGTTGCGTCCGGCCGACGATCCTGATCACGACCTGGCCGTTGCGGGACGTCAGCAGCTTCTGGATGGCCGGTGGAGCCTTGACGAGGGCTGGTGGCAGCCCGGCCGGTTTTGTCAGCGCGCTGCCGCCGAGCTGATGTACCGAGCGCGCGTTTGCCGGGAAGGCCGCGTTGGCGGGGACGGTTCCGCGCCGGAGGTACTGCGGGCCGGTGCTGACCGTGGCGTGGGCCACCAGCACGTAGGTGATGGCCAGCAAGATCGCGCCGGAGACGAGGATCAGCCCGCCGTAGAGCAGCGTTAGCCGCCACCGAACTGTCGTCGGCGGGTGCCGCAGGCGGCTCACGGGGCGCTGCCGATCTTGTAGCCGACCGGGCTGACCGTCTGGACGAGCGGGGGGTTGCCGAGCTTTGCCCGCAGCCGGCTCACCGTCATCCGCACCGCGTTCGTGAACGGGTCGGTGGCGTCGTCCCAGGCCCGCTCCAGGATCTGCTCGGTGGAGACGACCGCGCCCTGGGCGCCGAGCAGCAGCTCCAGCACGGCAAACTCCTTCGGGCTCAGCGCAACCGGTGCGCCGCCGCGGGTGACGACCCGCTGGGCTGAGTCGAGCGTCAGGTCGCCGAAGGAGAGCGTGGGCGGAAGTCCGGGCCGCGCCCGCCGGGCCAGGGCGCGGATCCGGGCGACGAGTTCGACCATGTGAAACGGCTTGGGCAGATAGTCGTCGGCGCCGATCGTCAGTCCCGCGACGCGATCCTGGAGTGTCCCCGACGCGGTCAGCATCAGCACCGCGCTGGCCGACCCGGCGGCGACGAGCGAACGGCAGACGTCGTCGCCGTGTACCACCGGCAGATCGCGGTCGAGCACGATCACGTCGTAGCTGGTCACGCTGGCCCGGGCCAGCGCCTCGCGCCCGTCGAAGGCGAGGTCAACGGCCATGCCCTCGCGGCGCAGGACCGTCGCCACCGTAGCGGCGAGACGCGCGTGATCCTCCACCACCAGCACTCTCATACCCAGGCGAGGATGCCCGATCATTCATAACAGCGACATAACGGCGTTACGGGCGTGTTACCGACGGTGCCGTACAACCTCGTCCATGACTCGCCGCCGCCTCGCCGCGCTCGTGGTGCTGCTCGTCGCGATCGCCGCCGTCGTGGTGGTCGTGATCGTCACCGATGGCTCCTCCACACCAAGCGGCTCGGGGCCCGGCGGGTCGAGCAGCGCGGGCGGGGCGACGGCCGTCCAGCGGCGCAATCTGGTCGAGACCGACACCGAGGCGGGAACGCTCAGCTACAGCAACCCGCAGACTGTCTACAACCGCATCAGCGGCACTGTCACCTGGGTACCCGCCGTCGGTCAGCTGATCAAGCCGGGGCAGGCGCTCTACAAGATCAACGGCGAGCCCATCATCCTGATGGACGGCTCGACCTCGGCGTACCGCAAGCTTGAAGCCAGCGACGTGCCGGGCAACGACATCCTGGAGCTGAACCGCGACCTCGTGCGGCTTGGCTTCGATGCCGACGGCATCATCGTTGACGACGAGTGGCAGGCGGCCACCACCGACGGCATCGATCAGCTGCAGACCTCGCTCGGCGAGAAGGCGACCGGCAAACTCCCGCTCGGCCAGGTCGTGTTCCTGCAGGGCGCGCAGCTGATCTCGGCCGTCGACTCGACCGTCGGCTCGGCGGCGGCGGGCAGCACAGCGGCGCCGAGTCCGGCGACGAGCGACGCGAGCGGGGTCCTGGACCCGGCGCCGGACTTCGTCAGCCTGGAGTCGCACGCCGCCACGCCGAGCGTCAGCGCCGACACGGGGACGATGACCGTCGGCGCGACGACGACGCCAGGGGCGACGACGACTCCGTACACGTCGCCGACCACAACGGGCACCGGCAAGAAGAACAAGAAGCAGTCCAAGCTCAGCAAGCTGAGGGCCGAGCTGCGGCAATTGCAGGCCGAGCTCGAGGCGCTGAGGAACGCCGGGAGCCATTCCCCATCGAGCTCGCCCCCCAGCTCACCGAGCAGTCCCTCCAGCTCGTCGAACTCGCCGTCCAGTGGGTCGCACAGCCCGTCCGGATCGTCTAACAGTGGCGGCGGGGGCAGCGCGACGGCGATCCTGACGACGACGTCGACCCACCTTGTCGTCACCGTCGACCTGGCCGCGTCGTCGCAGAGCGAGGCCGTCGTCGGCGAGCACGTCGGTGTCGAGATGCCGGCCGGCAATACAGTTGACGGGAAGGTCACCGCCGTCAGCTCGGTGGCCGTGACGCCCAGCAGCTCCGGCAATGGCAATAGCGGGAACGGCAACAGCGGGAACGGCAACAGCGGAAACGGAAACTCCGGCTCGTCGTCGACGATCCCGGTGACGATCACGCTGAAGGGTCGCCTCACTGGCGCGGGCCTCGACCAGGCCGCCGTGAGCGTGAACTTCGCCCAGGCGCGCGCCCGGAACGTGCTGTCGGTCCCGGTGACGGCGCTGCTGGCCACCGGCGGCGGCAACTACGCCGTTCAGGAGGCGGTCGCGCCGCACAAGCTCGTCGCCGTCACCACCGGGCTGTTCGCCGCCGGCTTCGTGCAGATCTCCGGGCCTGGCATCTACTCTGGCCTGCAGGTGACCGACTCCCAGGGATGAGCGTCACGGGCCCCGCTCTGGCGCTCGACGACGTCACCAAGGAGTATCCGGGCGACGTGACGGCGCTGCGCGGCATCACGGTGGCGATCGGCGCCGGCGAGCAGGTAGCGGTGGTCGGCCCGTCGGGCTCGGGCAAGACGACGATGCTCACGGTCCTGGGCACGCTGGAGCGCCCGACGAACGGCCGGGTGTTCGTCGCCGGGCGGGATGTCGTGACGGCGTCGGACTCCGAGCTGGCCGGTCTGCGCGCCCATGAGATCGGCTTCGTGTTCCAGAGCTTCCACCTGCAGGACTCGCTCACCGCGCTCGACAATGTCGCCGAGGGGATGCTGTACACGGGGGCGTCGACCCGTCGCCGGCGGGAGGCGGCGCGGGTGGCGCTGGAGCGCGTCGGGCTGGAGCACCGGCTGACCCACCGTCCGCAGCAGCTCTCGGGCGGCGAGCGCCAGCGGGTGGCGATCGCCCGCGCGATGGCCAAGCGGCCGCGAATCCTCCTGGCCGACGAGCCGACGGGGAACCTCGATTCCAAGTCCGGAAGCGAGGTCATTGAGCTGCTCCACGAGCTCGCCACGGACCGAGGCACACTCGTGCTGATCACGCACGACCACGGCATCGCCGAGACCTTCCAGCGGCGGATCCACATGCGCGACGGCGAGATCGTCGGGGACGGTGACGAGTGAGCTCGACCGACGTCATCGCGCCCGAGACCGGCCCGCCCGCCCGGACCGACACCGCCCGGCTGCCCGTGCGCGAGCTGTTCGGCACCGCGCTGCGCGGGTTGCGCACGCGGCGACTGCGCGCGGCGCTGTCGGCCCTCGGCATCGCGATCGGCATCGGAGCGATGGTGGCCGTCGTCGGCGTCTCGTCCTCCAGCCAGGCCAACCTGCTGGCCGAGATCGACGCGCTCGGCACGAACCTGCTGACGGTCACGCCGGGCACGACGTTCACCGGCAACGCCGAGGTGCTTCCGACCACGTCGGTCCCGATGATCGGCCACATGCCGCACGTGAACAACGACGTGGCCGTCTACGGAGTGAGCAACGCCGTCGTGCTCCGCAGCCCGTACGTCCCGGCCGAGCAGACGGGCGGGATCGGCGTCGACGCCGCCGGCGACAACCTGCCCGGGGTCGTGGGGACCTCGCTGGCCGCCGGGCACTTCCTGGACTCCGTCAGCGCCCGCTACCCGGAGGTCGTGCTCGGCGCCCAGGCGGCCAGCATCCTGCAGATCGAGACCGTGAGCGGGCACCTGGAGGTGTACATCGGCAACCGCTGGTTCACCGTCGTCGGGATCCTGAAGCCGTGCCTGCTCGACTCCTCGCTCGACACCGAGGTATTCATCAGCCTGCCGGTTGCCGAGCAGCTGTTCCAGACCACCCCGAACCCGACCGAGATCTACGTCCGCGCCAACCAGAACGACGTCATCCACGTCTCGAACCTGCTCGCCGCCACCGCCGATCCGCAGAACGCCTCAGGCGTCGACATCAGCCGTCCGTCCGACGCGCTGGAGGCGCGGGCGGCGGCGAAGGGCCAGTTCACCACGCTGCTGCTCGGCCTCGGCGCCGTGGCCCTGCTCGTCGGCGCGATCGGGATCGCCAACATCATGGTGATCTCGGTGCTGGAGCGTCGCGGCGAGATCGGCCTGCGGCGCGCGCTCGGGGCCACCCGTCGCCACATCAGCAGCCAGTTCCTGGCCGAGTCGGCGCTGCTGGCCGCGCTCGGCGGCGTGGCCGGCCTGGCGCTTGGCGCCGGCGCCACCTACGTCGCGTCGCTGGCCCAGAACCAGCCGTTCATCGTGCCGCTCTACGCACTCGTGGCGGCGCCCGCGGCGGGGCTCGTGATCGGCGCGCTGGCCGGGGTCTACCCGGCCATGAAGGCGGCGCGCCTCAGCCCGACCGAGGCGCTCCGGGCGTAGTTGGGTCACGCCGCCCGTCGCGTCCGGATCTCCAGCTGGCGGAGGATCATCTGGATCAGACGGGGCATCTCATCTCTCGCCTGCTCGTAGGTGACGCGGATCGGCAGCCAGCCGGCGACGATCAGCCGCTGGTCATTGCGGGTGTCGCGCTCGAACTTCCGGCGCATGCGGTGGAACTGGACCCCGTCGCCGTGGACGACGAGCATCTGCTCGACCCGGGCGAATACGGTCGCGTCGGGGATGTCGTATGTCCGCAGCAGGTCCAGCCACACAACGCCGTGAGGTGCCCGCCGATTCATCGCGCGATCCAACCTGGGCGGCTCACTATGAGATTTTGATAGTCATCCGCCCAGGTTGACTGAAAACATGTAACGCGTGGGCGACGGCGCGTGCCAACTCTCAGTAGCGCCGTCCGCCGGCATCGGCGTCCTGGCCGAGGGGCCGCTCCACGCAGCGATCAAGCAGGCGATCGCGCGGCCGGGCGATCGGCTGGAGGTCCCGGTGGACCGGTTCGTGATCGACATCGTCCGCGCCGATGGGGAGCTCGTCGAGATCCAGACCGGCGGGTTCGCCGCGCTCGGCCGCAAGCTCGACGGATTGCTCGACCAGCACCGGGTGCGGATCGTCCATCCCGTCGCCGCCGAGCGGACGATCGTCCGCGTCGATGCCGAGGGCGAGGTGCTCTCCAGCCGCCGCTCGCCGCGGCGGGCGACCGCGCTGGAGATCTTCGACAAGCTCGTCACCTTCCCGTCGCTGCTCACCCACCCGAACCTGACGATCGAGGTGCTGCTGCTGCGCGAGAGCCACGTGCGCGGCGAGAGCCCCACCATCGTGCGCCGGCGCAAGAAGGATCCCGGACAGCGGCGGCTCCTCGGGATCGTCGACCGCGTCGAGCTGGCCGGCTCCGCTGACGTGCGGCGATTGCTGGGACCGCTCCCGGCTGAGCCGTTCAGCACCCGCGAGCTGGCCGAGCTGCTCGGCTGTCGCCTGCTGCTGGCCCAGCGAACGGCCTACTGCCTGCGCGCGGTGGGGATCCTGGAGCCCGCCGGCATGCGGGGGCGGGCGCCGCTGCACCGCGCTACGAAACCGCGTCAGTCGACCGGGCGCACGCCGGCGAGGTGACGCTGGGCCAGCGCGCGGTAGGTCGGCGGGTTGGCCGCCACCCAGAACGCCGACGGCGTTCCCTCGATCGGGCCCTTCACCGTCGCCGGCACGCCCGCGGCAAGGACGCCGTCGGGGATCACGTCGCCGGGCTTGACCACCGCGCCGGCGGCGATCATCGAGCGCACGCCGATGCGGGCGCCGTCGAGCACGGTCGCGCCGTTGGCGACCAGGCACTCCTCGCCGAGGACGGCGCCGTGCACGCAGCACAGGTGCGCGACGGTGGCGCCGGGACCGATCTCGGTCACGACCTCGGGCGGGCCGTGGATCACCGAGCCGTCCTGCACGTTGGCGCCGGCGCGGATCACGACGGGTGCGAAATCGGCGCGGACGACGACGCCGTACCAGACCGACGCTTCGGCCTCGACGATGACGTCGCCGACGAGCGTCGCCGTCGGCGCGATGAACGCGGTGGGGTGGACCTGGGGGCGCTTGCCCTCGAACTCGAACAGCGGCACGCCGGCAATCCTACGATCATGGTGGGATGCAACGCGCACTCGTCCTCGGCAGCGGCGGGATCACCGGCACGGCGTGGGAGCTCGGGCTACTGGCGGGCCTGGCCGACGCGGGCCTCGCCCTGACCGATGCCGCCGTGGTCGTCGGGACCTCCGCCGGCTCGGTCGCCGCCGCCCAGATATGCAGCGGCATCCCGATCGGGGAGCTGTACGCGCGCCAGCTCCAGCCGCCGGCGACGACCGAGCGCGTCTCCCGCTTCAGCCGGCGGACGCGGCTGGCGATGGTGGTCGCGCTGGGGCGTTCCAAGAACGACAGCGACACGTTTGGGCGGCGGATGGGGGCGTTCGCCGTGCGGGCCGCTGCGCGCGGCCGCACGCCGAGCGTCGAGCAGCGGCTGGCCACGATCGCCTCGCGGTTGCCGTCGACCGAGTGGCCGGACCGCGATCTGTGGATCACCGCGGTCGACGCGGACAGCGGCGCCTTCCGCGTGTTCACTCGCGCCGACGGCGTGGCGCTGGTGGACGCGGTCGCGGCAAGCTGCGCCGTGCCGGGCGTGTACCCGCCGATCCCGATCGGCGAGCGGACCTATATCGACGGCGGCTACCGCAGCGGCAGCAACGTCGACGTCGCCCGCGACTATGAGCCGATCGTCGTGCTCGCGCCGCGCCCGATCAACGCCGGACCGGTTCGCGGCCCCCAGCAGCAGCTCGACGCGCTCGGCGTCCGTGGCGTCGTCATCTCCCCGGACGGCCCGGCCAGCGCCGGGATCGGCGCCAACGCGTTCGACCCGGCGGCCCGGGGAGGGGCCGCCGAGGCCGGCCGCGATCAGGCGGCGCGCGTCGTGGAGCGAGTCCGCGCGGCCTGCGACTAGCGGGCGTTCTTGGCGAACCCTCGCTCGCAGTTCACGAACGCGGCGTGCGCGTTCAGCGCGCCGAACAGGAGATGATGGTGCGTGAAGTCGTGCACGGTCCGGTACACGTTGTAGATGCAGAACACCCGGTTGGCGCGCTTGACGCCGATCACGTGATTGGCGACATGGTGGGCGATCTGGCCGCCGATGTAGTGCGCCGCGGCGCCGCAGCCGGCGGCCGCCACCGGCGTCACCATCAGGGTGCCGATGACGAGCAGGCGAGCGAGACGGTGGCGCATCACTGGGCCTTGATCCAGCGACGGATCGCGCGGGAATGCGCGAGCACGGTGCCGTCGGGGAGCTTCATCGTGGGAAGCTTCTTGGCGCCGGTGGCCGCCAGGAGGTCATCGCGGTCGCCCTTGCGCAGGAACGGGACCGGGCTGCCGTGGCCGGCGAGCACCTTGTCGTACTCGATGCCCTTGGCGCGCAGCTCCTGCTGCACGATCCGGCACGGGTGGACCTTCGGTCCGCCGTCGTCGCCGTGACAGACGTACAGGGTCGGCTTGTCGGCCATCAGCTCACCTTCCTCTCGAGGACCACCGCGCCAGCGTATCGCAGGTACTAGTGCCCGTTGACGGCGCTAATGGTGATCCGCACCGGCATGCTGTAGCGCTCGGAGAACGACTCCGGCGTCATTCCGATCCGGAGAATCTGGTCGGCGTACTTGGTCACGAAACCGGCGTTCTGTGCCGCCGGCGGGGCGGACGCGTCGATCGCGGCCGTTCCGGAAAGCACGACGATGTCGCCGCCCTGACCGTTACCGTCGAAGTTCAACGTCACCTGCGGGTTGCGCTCGATGTTCCGGGCGCGCGCCCCGGGGAGGCTGTAGACGCGCACGGTCTCGGCGCCGTCCCAGATGAACCACACCGGACGCGGCAGCGGTGCGCCGGCCGCGGTCACCGTGGTCAGCCACACGACGACGTCCTCGCGCAGGTGCTGGGCGACGCGCGCGCCGAACTCAGTGTCAGTGTCGATCATCACCCGGATGATAGGTCGGCGCCCCAGTCGATCTCTGCGAAGTGGCGGAGCAGCTTCGCACCGCGGTCGGGGTTCAGCGCGGCGACCCAGGCGATCCGCCCGCGCAGATGTGCGCGGAAGTCGGCCACGCCGGCCAGGTTCTGGCCCGCGGGGCCGTGGCGTGCGGTGTTGTACACGATCGCCTTCAGGGCGTCGTACTCCGTGCGGGCGACGTTCGGATGTGCGTTGACGACGACTCCGCACACCGCCTGGCGCCCGCCTCGCCCCGCCGATCGGGTCTTGGCGCCGTTCAGGGCGAACCCCTCGCCGGCGGCGATCTCGGCGACCGCGTCGCCCAACCGACCGACCGACCGACGCGCTCCGGAGAACGTCAGGTCGTCGGCGTAGCGCGAGTAGCGCAGGCCACGCGCCGCCGCCAGCCCGGTCAGGCGGCGGTCCAGCCGGAAGGCGGCGAGGTTGGCCAGCGCCGGAGAACTCGGCGCGCCCTGGGGCAGGTGCGGCGTGGCCAGCCGGCGGCCCAGCCAGAAGTGCGGCTGCGGGTGCTCGGAGGGGGGCGCCGCGCTCCAGATCGGCAGCGGGATCCGGTTCGTGGCGAGCCCGGTCAGCGTCCGGGCGACCGGCTCGGAGTAGCCGGCGGTGCGAAACACGCCGCGCACCCGCGCGGCCGAGATCGACGCGAAGAAATCCTTCAGGTCGAACTGCACGATCACCTCGCTCGATGTGTGCAGTGCGCCGTTCGTGATCACCGAGCGGCCGCGCGCGAAGCCGTGGGCGGCCGGGTGCACGGGGATCGCGTCGAGCACGGCGTGCAGGACCCAGCGCTGGATCTCCTTCAGCCGCGCCTTCGGCATCTCGATCAGCCGCGGCGGATCGCCGGCGCGCGGGATCCAGCGATAGCGGTAGTTGCGCAGGCGCTCGGCCCCGGCCCGGCGCTCCAGGCCGCGGACGTCGGCCAGCCACGCCAGCTGGCCGTCGTCGAGCTCGAATCGCTCGGCCAGCTCGGCCACCGAGTCGATCGTGGCGACCGGCCAACGTCGCGGGCGTCCGGCGACGGGCCGGATGGGCAGCGGCGGGTCGTCGGGGTGCTCGGCCAGGAACTCCGCGATCGCCGCGGCCAGCTCGGCACGGCTCGGAGGCGAGCGGTGCACGGCGGCCAGCCGCATCGCCAGCGTGGTGAGCCAGCTCGGCCAGCGCTCCAGAAAGGCGGCGCTGCGCTCGGCCAGCTCGACGGCCGTCCACGGGCCGTCGAGCATCACGTCGGCCAACAGGTTCGCGTCGACGCTCACGACGAGCAATGATCGCGGCGCCGCGCCCCGACTGCTCCATGTCCGGCGAGCCCCCGGGTGCCTCCGAACGGATGCACGGACGGGCTCGCGCTGCACTGGCCCAGCTGATCGTGGTCCCCGGGGTAGCCCCGGAGAGGACGGCCGCGCCCGCAGGCGCGGTCACCCATCTCGGCACGCGACGTCGCGGCGGCGGACCCTAGTGCACCGCACTGCCGCAGCGTGCTCAGCCCTCGTCGGGCACGTAGTGACGGCTCCCCGACGCCGGGTCGGTCCACACCCGCATGATCCGTCCCGACCGCGGATCGCGGAAGCGCTCCGGGGTGGGGACCCACGCCGCGCCCGGCTCTGAGGCCTCGCCGTAGCGCCGGCGACGCGGGCGCCCGCCGGGCCGCTCGCCGGGCGGCCCGGCCAGCGGCGGCAGGTCGGCGAGCACGGCCGTCGCCTCCGCGCGCGTCTGCGCCGCGTACACGGCGGTCACGCGCTCCTCCAGCTGTGGGATCGTCAGTCGCCCCTCGGCGTGGTGACGCGCCAGCGCATCGAGCAGCCGCTCGCGGTCGGCGTCGCCCAGCCGGATCCTCCCCGGGCCGGGCTGCTCAGGCGGCACGATCGACCGTGACCGCGGTGCCGTAGGCCACGATCTCGGTGAGCTGGTTGCCGATCTCCGAGGAGTCGAAGCGCACGCCGAGCACCGCGTCGGCGCCCATCAGGCCGGCGTTCTCGACCATCCGGTCGATGGCGTGCCGGCGGCTCTCCTCCAAGAGCTCGGTGTACTGCGAGACCTCGCCGCGCCGCAGCGACTTGAAGCCGGCGGCCACGCCGCCGACGACGCCCATGCTGCGCACCACCAGCCCGTAACAGACCCCGAGGTTGTCCCGCACGCGCATGCCGGGAAGCTCGAAGGTGGTGCTCATCGGCAGGCCGCCGGGCGGCGGCGGCGCTTGATCGCTCATGGCGGCAACCTACCACCCGGGGGCGTTAATCTCCCAAGCCATGGAGGAGCAGTGATGAGCCCGGCGCGGTCGTGGCTTCGAACCGTGTGGACGATGCGTTCCAGCACGCGCTTTATGTCCTACGGCGCCGCCGGGACGCTGATGGTGATCGGGGTGATCTGCTCTGCCGTGATCTCCGGTAACTCAGGGCCGCTGATCGGCGTGTTCTTCGTCGGCCTCGGCGGCACCGTGCTGCTGCTGACCGTGTGCCTGACGATTCGCCCCGGTGGCGCGGCGGATGAGCCGGATGTCGAGGTCCCGCACACTTGGCCGAGCGAGGAGGCGCTCAGTGCCGAGGAGCGGCGCCGCGCGCAGAGCCATCTGCCTGCCGAGGCCGCTCATCTCGGCGAGCACCGGCTCACCGGGCGGGCGGGAGATCGCTCCGCCGCGGCGCTCCGCCGCCGTCCGCGTCGACCGGGCTGACGCACAATCCCGTGCACCGCTCGCGTCCGGGGGCGATCGCGTCGATGATTGCTCGTCGGGCAGCCGGGAGCTGCGTGCCCGGCAGGGAGCCATGAGTCGCGCCGTTCGCTACTTCGCTGGACCCAGCGGGTTATTCCGTGATGTGAACCGGCGCCCGACCTCCGCCCGGTGCGCGTGGCTGGTCGCGCTCCTGCTTGCCGTGCTCGGCGCCGGCGCTGCCCCGGCTGCGGCGGCCGGCGCCACGAAGCTCGTCGTGTACCACGGCTACCGATTCCGGGTCCCGGCCTCCTGGCCCGTGTACGAGCTCGGCCGGCGGCCGGCAACGTGCGTGCGCTTCGATCGGCACGCCGTGTACCTCGGCGCGCCCGGCGCCGCGGAGAGCTGTCCGGCGACCGTGCTCGGGCGCACCGAGGCGATTCTCGTCAGGCCGGCCGGCACCGCCGCGGCGGCGCTCGGCGGCGAGGACACGCTGCGGATGAGCGTCCCGCACCACGACGGGCTCGTCGTCACCGCCACCTGGCGCTCTGATCCGGCGGTGATCCGCCGCACGCTCGGCATCCGGTCGCTGACCGCGCATGAGCCGAGGATCACGCTCGCCACGCGCGCCGACGCGACGCGCGCGACGACGAGCCGGCCCGTGGCCAACGCCGCCGCGACGACGTTCACCGGCACCGGCTTCGACGCCTGCGAAGATCCCAGCCTGACCCAGCTGACGGCGTGGCTGAGCTCGACCTACCGTGCCGTCGGCACGTACATCGGCGGAGCAAACATGGGCTGCTCGCAGCCGAATCTGAGCACCACCTACGCGAGCGACGCGGTTGCCCTTGGCTGGCACCTGATCCCCACCTACGTCGGGCTGCAGGCGCCCACGAACTCGTGCGGGTGCGCGTCGATCACCAAAGGCCAGGCCGCCGCGGAGGGCACCTCCGCCGCCGAGAGCGCGGTCGCCGATGCCGAGGCGATCGGGATCGGCGCCGGGAACCCGATCTACGACGACATGGAGGCGTACCCGACCGGCGGCTCGAACACGACGACCGTGATGACGTACCTCTCGGCGTGGACGGTCGAGCTTCACGCCCTCGGGTACCTGTCGGGCGTCTACAGCAGCACCGACTCGGGCATTCACGACCTCGTCGCCGCCTACGGAACGGGCGTCTACACGGTGCCCGACGCGCTGTGGAACGCCGACTGGAACAACGAGCAGTCGACCGCCGACCCCGCGATCCCCAGCGCCGAGTGGACCAACCATCAGCGGCTGCATCAGTACGCCGGCGGCCACAACGAAACCCACGGCGGCGTGAAGATCAACATCGACGGCGACTACGTCGACGGCGCCACCGTCGGCACCGGCAACGTCAGCGCGCCGCCGAGCACGCCGACGCTCAGCATCGCCCCGAAGCCCGACGGCTCGATCGAGCTGAGCGGCAGCTACCCCGGTGGCGTCGGCGTGAGCGCCTGGCGGCTGCTCGGGGGCGCCTCCCCGACGGCGCTGGCGCCGCTGACCGGAGCGTTGACGGGAAGCGCGATCGTCTCCCACAGCGCCTTCACGTACTTCTCCGAGCAGGCGCTGAACGCAGCCGGTCAGGTGCTGGCCGCGACGCCCGTCACGGCCACACCCCCGCACATCGTCATCTACGGCCACAGCGTGTTCGCGCCGGCGACCGGCTGGGCGGGGCTACCCGTCGGCTGCTTTGCCTCCGCGGCGTGCCGGATCGCCACCAGGATCACCTCGGGGCGGACGGTCGTGGCCAGCTCCAAGCCCGAGCGCGTCGCCGCCGGCGGCAGCGGGATCGTCTACGTGACCCTCACCTCGGCCGGACGCGCGCTGCTGCGGACCGCACCCGGGCACCGGTTGTCGGTCAACGTCACGGCCACCGACGCGGTGGCCAAGGCGCAGGTGGCGATGACGATGATCCCGTTCGTCACCAGCGGCCGCGGTCCGGCGCGCAGCGCGGTTCCGTCCCCGGCGATCAAGCTCATCGGCTACACCGACTTCGTGAACGGCAGCGGCGTCGGCGGCATCCTCGCCGGCTGCTTCGGCGCCGCGCCGTGCAGCGTCGCCGCTGCGATCGCCTCCGGGCACACGCTGCTGGCCATCACCGGGCCCGAGTTCATCGGGGCCAACGAGCTCGGCTACCTGTCGTTCCGGCTCACCGCGGCGGGCCGGCAGCTGCTCAGCTCGGCCACCGGCAACCAGCTCGCGGCGCAAGTGAAGCTCGCCGACGGCAGCTACGGGTCGGCCACCGCGGACATCGCGCTCGTCCGCTTCTGACGCGGCGGAGTCATCCGATCGGTTGATCGCAGGTTCAACCGCCGGCAGCGAGAAATGGGGCCGCCCAGGCGATGTGCATTCGCGTCGCCGCTGGCAGGCTGGTCCTCATGCCAACACACAACGTGATCACGGTCGAGAACCTGCACGTCGCCTACGGCGAGACGGTCGCCGTCGACGACGTGTCGTTCTCGGTGAAGGAGGGCGAGATCTACGGGATCCTCGGCCCCAACGGCGCCGGCAAGACGACCACCGTCGAGTGCGTCGGCGCCCTGCGCCGGCCCGACGCGGGCCGGATCGAGGTGCTGGGGCTCGACCCGCAGCGCCGGGCCGACGAGCTGCACCAGCTGGTGGGGATCCAGCTGCAGCAGGCCGAGCTGCCCGAGAAGCTGAAGGTCGGCGAGGCGCTGTCGCTGTTCGCCTCGTTCTACCGGACGCCCGCCGACCCCGACCGGCTGCTGTCGCTGCTCGGGTTGACCGAGCAGCGGGGGGTGCGGTTCGGCAAGCTCTCGGGCGGCCAGAAGCAGCGCCTGTCGATCGCGCTGGCCCTGATCGGGCGCCCGCGCGTGGCGATCCTCGACGAGCTCACCACCGGTCTTGACCCACAGGCCCGCCGTGACACCTGGGGGCTGATCGAGGGGATCCGCGAGGAGGGCGTCACCGTGCTGCTGGTGACCCACTTCATGGAGGAGGCCGAGCGGCTGTGCGACCGCGTCGCCCTGATCGACCGTGGCCGCGTCGTGGCGATCGACACCCCGGCGGCTCTCGCCGCCCGGGCCGGAGCCGAGCAGCGCATCCGCTTCCGTCCGTCTCGCCCGGTCGATCTGTCGCTGTTGCACGGACTCGCCGACGTCACCGCGGTGATCCGTCACGGTCAGCAGTTGGAGGTGACCGGCACCGGCAACCTGCTCGGCGTCGTGATCACCGCCCTGACCCGCGCCGGTGTCGTGGCCGAGGAGCTGCGGGTCGAGCAAGCCAACCTGGAGGACGCGTTCGTCGCGCTCACGCAGCACGTCGACGCCAACCACGACCGACCGTTGGAGGTCACCCGATGAAGACGCTCGCTCGGACCGAGATCAAGCTGTTCCTGCGCGAGCCACTCGGACTGTTCTGGGGGATCGCGTTCCCGCTCGTGCTGCTGATCGTCGTCGGCGCCGCCAGCGGCGACCACCATGAGAAGGCGTACGGCGGGCTGCGCTTCATCGATGTGTACGCACCGGTGCTGATGGTCTTCGTGATGGCGATCCTCTCGCTCCAGGCCCTGCCGCAGATCCTCAGCAACTACCGCCAGGTCGGATACCTGCGCCGGTTGTCGACGACGCCTGTCGGACCTTCGCGGATACTCGGTGTGCAGCTTGCCCTGAACCTCGGCATCACCGTCGTGGCGATGCTCGTGATCGCCGCGATGGCCAAGCTCGTGTGGGGCGTCGCCCTCCCACGCGAGGTGGTCGGGTTCGTCGTCACGATCCTGCTCGCCGGCCTGGCGATGCTGGCGGTCGGCATTCTCGTCGCCGCCGTCGCGCCCAATCCCCGCTACGCCGGACTGATCGGCACGCTGCTGTTCTTCCCGATGATGTTCTTCGCCGGGCTCTGGGTGCCCCAGGCGCAGATGGGCCAGACACTGCGAGACGTCGGACACCTAACCCCGCTTGGCGCGGCGGTCGCCGCGGTGCAGCAGACGATGGCGGGACAGTGGCCGTCGGCGGCGCACCTGCTCGTGCTGGCCGCCTACGCGGTGGTGCTGGCCCCGGTGGCGGTTAGATTGTTCCGTTGGGAGCAATGACCGACTGCACCGCCACCGACCTGGTGAACGAGCCGTTTGCGTTCTGGAACCGGCGCGCGCGACTCGCCATCAGGCTGTTGAGCTACGGGCTGCTCGCGCTGGTGACGATCGCCGACGTCGCCATCCGTGGCGGGTTCACCGCGCACGCCAGGGCCGACGTCGTCCTGGCCGCGGCGAGCGCGGCGTGGATGGTGCCGCTCTCACTGTGGTCAGGGACGGCGGGTCCCGTGCGGCGGGCCGTGTTCTTCGTGGGCCTGATCGCGCTGACGGCGGCGCTCGTGATCCGCTCGCCGATCTACGGCTTCTGGGGGTTCACCGGCTACTTCTGGGTCGGCCAGATCATGTACGGGCGTGCGCGGTATGTCGGGCTGGTGGCGGTGGCCGCGTGCGAGGCGCTCTCCCAGACCGGAGGGGCGCCGAAGCTGGACGCCGGGGCGCTCACCCTCTACCTGGCGGCGCTCGCCATCAACGCCGGGGTGTCGTTCGCGATCAGCCGGTCGTGGTGGGCGGGCGAGATGCAAAGCGAGCGGCGCCGGCAGGCGATCGACCGCCTGACCGAGACGAACCGTCGGCTGGCGGAGACGCTGGCCGAGAACCGGGCGCTGCAGCAACAGCTCGTCACCCAGGCGCGCGAGGCCGGGATCTCCGAGGAACGCCAGCGGATGGCCCGCGAAATCCACGACACCCTGGCCCAGGGCCTGACCGGGATCATCACCCAGCTGCAGGCGGCCGTGCAGGCGACCGGCGGCCGGGCTCATGAGCGCCACATCGATGCGGCGATCGATCTCGCCCGCGAGAGCCTGTCCGAGGCGCGGCGCTCGGTGAACGCGCTCGCGCCGTCGGTCCTGACCCACGCCCGCCTGCCCGAGGCGATCGGCCATGTCGCCGCGCGCTGGTCGGAGCTGCACGGCATCGCCGCCGCGGTGACGACGACCGGGGAGCCGTGCACGATCGCGCCGGAGCTGGAGGTGGCGCTGCTGCGCACCGCGCAGGAGGCGCTCGCCAACGTGGCTAAGCATGCCCGGGCCACCCGCGTCGGGCTGACGTTGTCCTACATGGAGGACCAGGTGACGCTCGACGTGCGCGATGACGGGATCGGGTTCCTGACGCCACCGGCACCGGTGCGGGAGGACGGCGGCTTCGGCCTGGCCGCGATGCGCCAGCGGCTCGACGGTGTGTCCGGGCACCTGGAGATCGAGTCCGAGCCCGACGGCGGCACGGCGGTCTCCGCCACCGTCCCCGTGTTTGTCGCAAGCGGCGCGCCGTGAGCGACATGCTGCGCGTGCTGATCGTCGACGACCACCCGGTCGTGCGCGGCGGCATCACCGGGATCCTCACGCCGGAGCACGGGTTCGACGTCGTCGGCGAGGCGGCCGACGGCGTGCAGGCGCTGGAGCGCGCCCGCCGGCTCGACCCCGACGTGATCCTGATGGATCTGAGGATGCCGAAGATGGACGGCGTCCAGACGATAAAAGCGCTGGCCGCCGCCGGCTCTCGCGCCCGCGTGCTCGTGCTGACCACGTTCGACACCGATGGCGACGTGCTGGCGGCGATCGAGGCGGGCGCCACCGGCTACCTGCTGAAGGACGCGCCAGGGGATGAGCTGTTTCGCGCGGTCCGAGCGGCGGCACGCGGCGAGGCGGTGCTGTCGCCATCGGTGGTCACGCGCGTCGTGGGCCGGGTCCGCGCGCCCGCGCAGGAGCCCATCAGCCAGCGGGAGCTCGAGGTGCTGGAGCTCGTCGCGCGCGGCGCGACGAACCGCGAGGCGGCGCGCCAGCTGTTCATCAGCGAGGCGACGGTCAAGACGCACCTCGTTCACGTGTACGCCAAGCTCGGCGTCGGTGACCGTGCCGCGGCCGTCACCGAGGCGTTCGACCGCGGTCTGCTGACCCCGCGCTGCCGGCGCTCTTAGGGTGGTCGCCCTGGGCATCGCGCTGGCGCTGCTGTCGGCCGGCACCGACGCGTTTGCCGTCGTGCTGCAGGCCGGGGAGGCGCGGGTGGCGCCGGCCCGCTCCGGGGTCCACGCCTCGCTGCTCTGGTTCCTGATGCGGCGCCGACGGTGGCTGGCCGGGACCGCACTGATGGTGCTGGAGTGGCCGCTGCAGGTGCTGGCGCTGGCGTTCGCGCCGATCGCCGTCGTCCAGCCGATGCTGGCCAGCAGCCAGCTCGGGCTGCTGTGGTTGGCCCGGGTACGGCTGGGCGAGCGGATCGGGCGCCCGCAGGTGCTGGCCACGGCGGCCATCGTGGCCGGCCTCGCCGCCGTCGTCAGCGAAGCGCCGCGCCACAGCTCGGTCGACGTGCCCGCGTCGCACCTGATCGCGCCGCTGGCCGTGGTCGGCGGGCTCGCGCTGCTCGCGCCGCTGGCCGGGCGCCTCCACGCGCGCGCCGGCGTCGCCGTGCTCGTCGGCGCCGGGCTTGCCTACGCGGTCGTCGATTTTTCCAACAAGCTGCTGGCCAACGCGGCGTCGAACGGGCGGTGGGCGCTTGTCGCGCTGTGGATCGTGGCCGCTCTGGCATTCGGCGCGCTCGCCTTCCTGCAGGAGAACACCGCGCTGCGCGACCGCCCGGCGATCACGGTCGCGCCGGTGATCGGGGCGGTCAAGGAGCCGCTCCCGGTGCTGATGGCGATCTGGGCCGGGATCGAGGGGTGGGGCGCCAGCCCCCTGCGGATCGGCGTGCTGGCGGTCGGCCTGGCGTTGGTCGTGGCCGGGGCCAGCGCCCTGGCGGGCTCGCGTGCGGTGGCGCAGGTGTCCGGCGGGGCGTAGGCGCGCTGAGGTGGCGCGAGTGGTCATAACCCAGCACTCTCTCCCTCCACGTTGACCGTGTGAGGTCATGCATCGCCGGGAGGTTGTCGCACAAACATGAACGCACGCGGTTGCGGGTGTGCGGTGGTGCGTGTCACCCCCTTTCCCCAGCGCCGTTCAGCGTTTGCAGCCCGGCCGCCGTGATCGCGCCCCGACTCGACCCACGACGATGAGCTGGGCGATAGTGATCGCTATGCGACCACTATCGCCCGGGTCGCGGCGGCAACATCACCCGTCGCGACCCAATGCAACCTGTACAACGTAACGCTCACAGCACTCCAGCTTGACCGTGCCGCGTTCTACATCCGTGAGCTGCATAACGTCACCCGGTCCGCCCGCCCCCTGGTTCAGTGTTGCGTTATGGGCCCCGCTGGGAACGGGGTGGCTGGGACGGCGGCCGCCGCGTTCACTATGCCCGCCATCCAAGGACACACCCTGCCGACCCGCAACCCCTTTTGCGAAACGCTCTTACGCGACGGGACGGTGGCCCGCGGCGACGCCGAGGACCAGATCGGCCGCCTCGGGCAGCGCGTCGGTGGCGAGCGGGGCGGGCCGCGCCCGGGCGAGCGTGCGCTCCAGCGCCGGGCCGAGCGCGGCGCCGTCGCGGGCCCATTCGGCGACCCCCTGCTCGGCCAGCGCCCGGGCGTGGGCGCGGACGTGGGCCACGCCGGTCCCGAAGTTGATCAGCGGGCAGCCGACGACGCGCGCCTCCAGCGCCGTCGTGCCGCCGGTCGTGTGAACGATGGCGTCGGCGGCGCTCAGCAGCGCGGGCATCTGATCGGTGAAGCCGAGGACGCGGACGGCGGGGTGCTGGGCGTGGTCGGCTTGCAGCGCCATCTGCACGCGTGCGTTGCGTCCGGACAGGACTACGACAGTCGCGCCGGGGATGGTCTGCAGCGCGCGCTCGGCCGCGCCGGATAGGTCGCCGAGCCCCCAGCCGCCTCCCGAGACGAGCACCACGGGACCGTCGGCGGGGAGCCCGAGCGCGGTGCGCGCCTCGCCCCGCGGCGGGGCGGCGTGGAAGCGCGGGTCGATCAGCGGACGGACGACGGCGGCCTTCCCGGGGCCGGCGATACGGTCGACCTCAGCGAGCGCGTCGGGCCAGGAGAGCAGGTGCAGGTCGATGCCCGGATGCGCCCAGTAGTAGAGCCCGGCCGGGTCGGAGATCGACGAGCAGACGGGGACGGCGACGCGTCCCAGCGCGCGTAGCTGGCCGAGCGCGGCGCTCAGCACCGGGTACTCGGTGACGACGACGTCGGCTTGGTGCTCGCGGATGGTCTGGCGCAGCCCCCGGCCGCCGAGCGCAGCCAGCGCCAGGTGCGCGGCGCGCCGCGGTGCGGCCATCTGAAAAAACACGCGGTAGGCGAGCTCGTAGCTCCAGCCGGCATCCTCGAGGTGGGTGTCGAAGCCGCGGCTCATGAACCGACCGAACCGCGGGCCCATCACCTCCAGGTCGGTCCGTAGGGAGACCGCCTCGACCTCGGGGCGGGTGCGCAGCGAATCGGCCAGCGTCCGCGCCACCGTGACGTGCCCCTCGCCGACCTCGGCGCAGAGGATCAGGACGCGCATCGGGCGCTCACGGCGCGAGCCGCTCGATCCGCCACCCGCCGGCCGGCCCGATCGAGTACTGCAGGCGGTCGTGGAGGCGGTCGTCGCGGTTCTGCCAGAACTCGTAGCGCTCGGGCGTCAGCCGGTAGCCGCCCCAGCCCGCCGGGATCGGGGGGTCGGTGCCGGCGTACCGCGCGGTCAGCTCGGCGACGCGGCCCTCCAGCTCCGCGCGGCCGGTCACCACCTCGCTCTGCGGTGAGGCCAGCGCGCTCAGCTGGCTGGCATGGGGACGGGTGCGGACATACTCCGCCGACTCTTCGGCTGTCGTCCGGGCGACCGGTCCCTCGATGCGGACCTGGCGTCCGAGCGGATCCCAGTAGAACAGCAGCGCCGCGCGCGGGTTCGCGTCGAGCTCGCGACCCTTGCGGCTGTCGTAGTTCGTGAAGAACACGAAGCCGTCGTGCGTGTACTGCTTCATCAACACCATCCGCACCGACGGGATCGCATCGGGCGTGGCGGTGGCGACGGCCACCGCCTCGGGCATCCGCAGCCCGGCGTCGGTGGCGTCCTGGAACCACGCGGCGAACTGGGTCAGCGGGTCCGGATCGACGTCGTCTTCGCGCAGCGGACGGGAGTAGTCGAGCATCAGCGCGCAGTGTAGGCCCGCGTATCCCCCCAGAATTGTGGGTAAAGGACTGAGATGAGCGGCCCGAGACCCTCCTCGGCGTTCGTCACCGCCCGGCGCATCGTCCGCGACGAGGCGGTGGCGCGCACCGAGCGGCGCCTCGGTGTCTCGCCCGACGTGATGCCGGCGATCTCGGGGATCGCCGAGGAGCAGCTGCGCCCCGCGCTCGGCGACACCGACCCCCGCCAGGCCGGGTGGGCGGCGCTGGCGGCCGGAACACTGATCGCCAAGAACGGCGAGCGTCTGGCGAGCGCCGCGGGAGATCAGCCGCTCGATCACTCGTTCCTGTGTGGGCTGGCGTGGGCGGCGCTGCTTGTCGCCGTCGTCGGTGACACGCTGCTCGGCATCGAGGAACCGACGCGTGCCCGCGCTTGGGAGCCGACCCCGGCGGCGCTGGAGGCGCAGCGGACCGCTCGCGAGCTGGCCATCGACCCGCCCGACGCGCGCTCGCTCGCCGCCGCCCGGTTCGTCACCTACGCCGTGTCGGAGATCAGCGGCGGCCTGGAGCAGCTCGACGCACGGCAGGCGGGCTTCGCGCTGCTGATGCTGGCGGTATGGATCGCCGGGAACGCGGAGCGGATCACCGAGCCGCTGAGCCGCCGCCGCTGGCTGCCCCGCCGCCACGCCATCGATCCCGAGGAGGCGAGCGCGGGCTGCGCCTTCACCGCAACGGTGCTGGCTGACATCGGCGAGTCGCTCGTCTCACGGTGAGGGCGCGACGCGGTGCCGGTAGCGGTGGGACTCGGTGAACCCGAGCCGCCCATACAGCGCCAGCGCCGGGTCGTTGTCGGCCTCGACCTGC
>DASZLC010000138.1:0-8751 GCA_035552615.1 Solirubrobacteraceae bacterium | reverse complement strand
ATCGTGACCGGCGCCAAGCAGCTCTACATCCTCCGCCATGCGAAGTCCAGCTGGGATGATCAGCTGGCGCCCGACCACGACCGGGCACTGGCCGCGCGGGGGCGCCGGGCGGTGGTGCTGATCGCCGAGTACATGCGCGATCACGAGATTGACCCGCAGCTGGTCCTGTGCTCCTCCGCGCGCCGCACCCGGGAGACGCTGGAGGGGGTGCTGCCCGGCCATCGGGGCGCCCAGATCGAGCCCGGCCTGTACGGGGCGTCCGCGGGCGAGCTGCTCGACCGCCTCCATCGCGTCCCCGCAGCGGTCTCCTCGGTTCTCGTCGTCGGCCACAACCCATCGGTGCAGAAGCTCGTGCTGAAGCTCACCGGCGCCGCCGTCCCGGCGGGGCGCTGGGACGAGCCCGAGTCGCCGCTGCAGCTGATCGAGCGGAAGTTCCCCACGGGGGCGCTGGCCACGCTCGCCTTCGACGGACGCTGGTCTGACCTGTCGGCTGGCGGCGCCCGGCTGATCGACTACGTGCGACCCAAGGCCCTCGCGTAGCGCATAGCCTGCACGGAATGGTGAGCGACGCGGACGGACCGGTCGTCGTCGGCAGCGACCTGGAGAAACGCTACGGGCAGGGCGCGATCGCCGTTCACGCGCTGCGCGGTGTCTCCGTCGAGCTGGCCCGCGGGAGCTTCACCGCGATCATGGGCCCGTCGGGCTCGGGCAAGTCCACGCTGATGCACCTGCTGGCCGGGCTCGACCGACCGACAGCGGGGGACGTGTGGCTCGGCCTCACGAAGCTGACCGACCTGGGCGACGGCGACCTGACGCGCCTGCGACGCAGCCGCATCGGTTTCGTCTTCCAGGCCTTCAACCTGCTGCCGATGCTCAGCGCCGAGGAGAACATCCTGCTGCCGTTGCGGATCGCCGGGGAGGAGATCGACCGCGAATGGCTGGAGTGGCTGCTCGTCGCGGTCGGACTGCAGGACCGCCGCCGTCATCGCCCGCCCGAGCTGTCCGGCGGCGAGCAGCAGCGCGTCGCGCTGGCCCGGGCCCTGATGTCGCGACCGGCGATCGTGTTTGCCGACGAGCCGACGGGCAACCTCGATTCGCAGGCGGGCGAGCTGGTGCTGTCGATGCTGCGGCGGGCCGTCGACGAGCTCCAGCAGACTGTCGCGATCGTCACCCACGACCCGACCGCGGCCGCGCACGCCGACCGAATCCTGTTTCTCCGCGACGGCGTGCTCGTCAGGGAGTCGCCGCGGCTCGACGCCGCTGAGATCCTCGACGTGCTGAAGGCGCTGCGGTAGCCGGACCGGTGATCCGCTTCACCATCCGCAGTCTGTTCGCCCATGGCCGGCGGGCGTCGATGACCGCCCTGGCGGTCGTGCTCGGGGTGTCGATGATCACCGGCACACTCGTGTTCACCGACACGATCGACGCCGCCTTCCGCGACCTGTTCGGCAGCTCGGCCCACGGCGCGGCCGTCGTCGTCTCCAGCCGCCAGGAGATCGCGTCGCAGAACGGCGCGCCGGCCAGTCTGCCCGCGTCGCTGACCGGTCGCATCCGGCGGTTGCCCGGCGTCAGCGCGGCCGCCGCGCAGATCAGCGACACGGCGACGATCGTCGGCTCCGACGGCCGGGTGCTGAAGACGGCCGGCCTGCCGACGCTGGCGCTGTCCGACCTGCCGGCGCCGTTCACGGGGCTCGACTTTGTCGCGGGGACGCATCCGCACGGCGCTGATCAGGTGGCGATCGACGCGGGGACGGCGGCGCGCGAGCACCTGCGCGTCGGCGACCTCGTCTCGATCGTGACCGACCAGCCGGCCCGACGGTTCCGCGTCTCGGGGATCGTGAAGCTCGGCGCGACCTCGCTCGGCGCCGCCACGGTGACGGTGTTCGATCTCGGGACGGCCCGCGCCCTGTACGGCAAGCAGGGGCTGGCCGACACGATCTACGTCGCGGCCGACCACGGCGTCGCGCCGCGCACGCTGCTCGGCGAGATCCGGCCACTGCTCACGCCCCAATTCGTCGCGCGGAGCGCAGCGGCGAGCACCGCCGCGAACGCGAACCGCATCAGCGCCGAGCTGACGCTGCTGACCGGCGGGCTGCTCGCGTTCGGGGTTGTCGCCGTCCTCGTCGGGGCGTTCGTGATCTTCAACACCTTCTCGATCACGGTCGCCCAGCGCGTCCGCGAGTTCTCGGTGCTGCGCGCGCTCGGCGCGATGCGCCGGCAGGTGCTCGTCTCGGTGCTGGCGGAGGCGACGATGATCGGCGTGCTCGGGTCGCTCGTCGGACTCGCCGGCGGGCTGCTGGCCGCACTGCTGATCCACGCCGTGCTGAGCTCGGCGGGACTCGATCTGCCGTCCACCGGGCTTGTCCTGCGCGTGCGGACGGTGCTGGTCGGAGCGGGTGTCGGGGTTCTGGTGACGCTCGTCGCCGGGGTACTGCCGGCCGCGCGAGCGACGCGCGCCGCGCCACTGGAAACGTTACGGGAGAGCACAGCGGCTCATCTCGGGCGAGCCGAACGCTGGATCCGCGTGATAGTGGCGGCCGCCCTCGTCGGCGGCGGGCTGGCGGTGGTCTTCACCGGCTCCGGCACCTCCTCGGCCCGGCTGGAGCGCAGCGCGATCGGCGCCGTCCCGGTGATCCTGGCGGTGGTCGTGCTGGGTCCGCTGCTCGTCGGCGCGCTGGCCGGCGTCGTGTCATGGCCGGTTGAGCGGGGTGATCGCGTCGTCGCGCAGCTGGCGCGGCAGAACGCCGGCCGCAACCCCGCGCGGACGGCAATCAGCGCGTCGTCACTCGTGATTGGACTCACTCTGGTCCTGTTCGTGACGATCTACGCCAGCGCCGTCCGCGACTCGACCAGACAGATCATCCGCCGCTCGGTCATCGGCGATCTGACGATCCAGAGCCAGAACGGCCAGAGCCCGATCCCCGCGACGGCCACGCAGGCGGCGACCGGGGTCCCGGGGTTACTCGCCGTCTCCGGGCTGAAGAGCGCCCCGGCGCGCCTGGCCGCGACCGGCGATGTCACCGTCGAGGCGATCGACCCCACGACAATCGCCCAGGTCTACCGCTTCGACTGGGTGAGCGGCTCGGCGGCGACGCTGCAGAACTTCGCGCCCGGACAGGCATTGGTGGAGCAGAACACGGCCCGGGCCGCGCATCTCGCCGTCGGCGACCACACGACGCTCGTCACCGAGACCGGCCTGCGCGTGCCGCTGACGGTCGCCGGGATCTATTCCGATCGCGCGCTGTTGCGTGGGATCACGCTCACGCGCACGCAGTTTGACCAAGACTTCGACCAGCCGCGCCTGCAGGACATCTTCATCAAGCTCACCCCCGGCGCGAACGTGGCGGCCGCCGAATCCGCGCTGTCGCAGGCGCTCAGCGCCTTCCCGGGCGTGGTCGTCCGCTCCGGCCACCAGCTGGCGAGCCAGGTCGCCAGCCGCGTGAACAGCATCCTGATCCTGTTCTACGCGCTGCTCGTGCTCACGGTGGTGATGGCGCTGCTGGGAATCGTGAACACGCTGAACCTCTCGATCTACGAACGGACGCGGGAGCTGGGCGTGCTGCGCGCGATGGGCATGACGGCCAACCAGGCGCGCGTACTGATCCGCAACGAAGGGATGATCACGTCGGTGATCGGAGCGCTCGTCGGCACTGCGCTGGGCGTGTTCCTCGCCTGGGTCGTGATCCGCTCGCTGTCGAGCGAGGGGCTCGTGTTTTCGCCGCCGTGGCTACAGGTGGTGGGTGTGTTCGCGGTCGGGCTCCTCGCCGGCATGCTCGCGTCGGTGCCGCCGGCGCGCCGCGCCGCTCGGCTCGACGTGCTCGGCGCGATCGCCCACGAATAGGCGCGCTCAGCGTTCGGCCAGTGTCGCGATGACCGCTTCATACACGCCGGCGCCGTAGGCACCCTCGGCGACGCGGATCCGATCGCGGCCGCGAACGTCGTGGGCAAGCGTCGGATCGCGGGTCAGGGCGTTGGCGACGAGCCAGAAGCAGCCGACGGCGGATGCCGCCTCCATGTCCTCGCGCGAGTCCCCCGCGGCGATGCACTCCTCCGGCCGGTAGCCGCGGTTCTGCATGTGCCGCGCCACGGCGCCTGCCTTCGAGGCCACCGCTGGGATCAGGTGGTAGGCCCGTACAATCGGCAGGCCCGCCATCTGCTCGGAGCTGGCGGCGATGACGCCGTTGTCGACGACGCGTAGCCAGCTGAAGCCGGCGTCGCGCAACACCGCGTGCGCCTCTTCCAAATCGATGTCGCCACGGTACAGGTGGGAGACCTCGCGACCCTGCGACCACGGGGTGTGGTGCTCCAGCCGGCCGGCGAAATGGGCGAGCAGAAGCTCCGGAGCGCCGGAAGCGGCGAGCTGGTCGTGGATTGTTCCGGCTTCAGGGCTCGGCACGATTCCACCGGTCAGCCACTCCAGCTCCCCGTCGACCACGAGGCCGCACCCAAGCTCGAAGATGTAGGAGCCGTACCCGAGCAGGCGCGCGTCCTCATACACGCTCGCCTGCTTGCGCCCGGAGAACAGGACCACCTCGACGCCGGCCCGGTCGCACGCTTGGAGCGCCCTGACGGAGTCGAGGCTGAAGTGGCCGTCGGCGCCGCGGAGGAGCGACGCGCCCGGGCCGAGGAGCGTTCCGTCGAGGTCGACGTACAGGCAGCGCATGGCGGGCGAGGACCGTAGCAGCGTCATACTGGGAGACGGTGTCAGCTGTTCGATCGACCGCGCCGTGGACGGAGTTGCTGGAGACCGGTCGCAGCGATCAGCGACTGGTCTACGACGACGTCCGGCTGTCGCAGCCGCCGGTGCGCGTCCCGCTCCCTGACGACCTCTCGCCGGCGGTCCGCGAGGCGCTGTCCCGGGTGGGGATCGGTGAGCTCTACGTTCATCAGGAGGAAGCGCTGCGCGCCGCGTTTGCGGGGCCGACGATCGTCACGACGGGAACGGCGTCGGGCAAGTCGCTGTGCTTTCAGTTGCCGACCCTGGAGGTGCTGAGCAACGACCCGACCGCGCGCGCGCTGTACCTGTACCCGACGAAGGCGCTCGCCCAGGACCAGGCACGGGCGCTGCACGCCTTCGGTATGCCGCGCGCGATCCGGCCGGCGATCTACGACGGCGACACGCCCCGCGCCGAGCGCTCGGCGATCCGCAAGAAGGGCAATTTGATCATCACGAACCCCGACATGCTGCACGTCGGGATCCTGCCTCACCACGACGCGTGGGGAGATCTGTTCGCGAACCTGGCGTTCGTCGTGATCGACGAGGCCCACGTCTACCGCGGCGTGTTCGGCTCGCACGTGGCCGGCGTGCTGCGGCGGTTGCGTCGCGTGGCGGCGATTCACGGCACGGCGCCGCGGTTCCTGTTGACCAGCGCGACGATCGCCAACCCGGTCGAGCTGGCGCGCGGGCTGACCGGACTCGATGAGATGACGCTCGTCGACCGCGACACGGCCCCGCTACCGGAGCGGCACGTCGCGATGTGGAACCCGCCGCTGCTCGATTCCGAGCTGGGGGTCCGCGGGTCAGCGTTGTATGAGGCGGCCGAGCTGTTCTCCGAGCTGGTGAAGGCGGGGGCGCGGACGATCTGCTTCATGAAGTCACGCAAGGGTGTCGAGCTAATCCTGCGTCATGCGGTCGACCGGCTGGGGAGCGAACTCGCCGATCGGGTCAGCCCCTACCGGGCCGGATACACGTCGGCGCAGCGCCACGAGATCGAGCGCCGGCTGGTGGCCGGTGAACTGCTCGGCGTCGTCTCCACCGACGCGCTGGAGCTGGGGATCGACATCGGCGAGTTGGACGCCGCAGTGTGCGTCACCTTTCCCGGCACCGTCGCCTCGCTGCGCCAGATGTGGGGTAGGGCCGGACGCCGCGGCCGCGGGCTCGCCGTGTACATCGCCGGCGAGGACGCGCTCGATCAGTTCTTCTGCCGCCATCCGGTCGAGTTTCTCGATCGCGCCGTCGAGGCCGCGATCATCGACCCCGAGAGCCCGGAGATCTATGTCGACCACCTCGTCTGCGCCGCCCACGAGGCACCGCTGTCGGACGCCGACGCCGAGTTCTTCGGCCCCGGGTGGCGGGAGGTCGCGTCGGAGCTGGCGACGGCACGGGTGCTGCGCGAACGCGCCACCGGCTTCGTGCCGTGGCGCGCCGACGACTACCCCGCCGCGCGGGTGGCGCTGCGCTCGGCCTCGGCCGACAGCTTCATCCTGCTCGACGCCAGCTCGGGAGAGGTGCTGGGCACGATCGAGGCGACCCGGGCCTACGGCACCGTCCATCCGGGCGCCGTGTACCTGCACCTCGGTCGCTCCTACCTCGTGCTGGATCTCGACCTCGACGCCCGCCGGGCGCTGCTGGAGCCGTTCGACGGCGATTACTTCACCCAGACCAAGCGCGAGAGCATGACATTCATCACCCGGCTACGCGAGCAGCAGGTCTCGCATGGCGTGACGCTGTCGTTCGGTGAGGTCGTGTACTCAGAGACGGTGCTCGGCTACCAACGCAAGCACCTGAGCGACCACTCGGTGCTCGACTTCCAGGCGCTCGACCTGCCCACGACCGAGTTCGACACGCGGGCGCTGTGGTACGAGCTCGACGATCTGATCGGCGCGTCGGAGTTTCCAGCGGATCAACTGCTCGGCTCGCTGCACGCGCTCGAGCACGGGCAGATCGCTGTGCTCCCCCTGATCGCCATGTGCGATCGCTGGGACATCGGCGGCCTGTCGACGAACGCCCACCCCCAGACCGGCGGCCCGTCGATCTTCATCTACGACGGCCACCCGGGCGGCGTGGGCCTGACCCGCCGCGGCTTCGATCAGTTTGACCGCCTCGTCCGGGACGCCCAGCGCCTGATCGGCGAGTGTCCCTGCCGGGCCGGCTGTCCCTCCTGCGTCCAGTCGCCGAAGTGCGGCAACCTGAACGATCCTCTGTCGAAGCGGGGCGCGCTGGAGCTGCTGCGCCGGCTGACCAGCGCGTAGCCCGCAGCGCGCCTCGGCGCCGTGGGCTCAGCTCGGAGTGCCGACGGGCTCGCGCTCGTCGAGCCTCTCCACGCGCTCGCGCTCGCCGACGCTTTCGTGCTCCAGCTCGTGCGCGTCCTGGACCGCCCAGCCCAGCCGCTCCAGCAGCTGTCTGGCGAAGTGGCGACTCTCGAAGTCGCTGAGATTCACCCGCTCACGGAACATGACTGCGCCCTCCCCTTGGTCAGTCACCTGGTCCGCGGTCACGATGATCTGGGCCATCGCTCTGCTCCTTACCTTGATGTTCGAAAGTAACGATCCCAGATCCCGCTTCAGCCGCGGTAAACATTTGGTGGCCATCCGCTCGGGATCTGCGCAACCAGCTCTGGAGTCGCTCCCGCACTCTGCGCCAGAAGCCCGGGCGCAACCGGTCGCGCCCACCCCGCCATCGCGCCGGCGGGGGCACGGTCGTACGCACGACCGCGACCCACTCGTCGAGCGGCAGCTCGCCTTCGATCAATTTCGCCAGTGCGCTCGTCACCGGTGCCTCGATGCCGGCCGTGATCAACGCTTTGGCCAGGAGTGGCACGGACTCCAGCGCCTCGACGGCCTGTCCGATGCGCTGCGGGATCTCGGCCGCCGGAATGCCCTGAGACAGCAGCTCGCCAGCGCGTCGGTTCCGGCTCGCCGGCGCCAGCGCGGTCGCGACCAGATCCCCGGTTCCCGCCAGGCCGATCAGCGACTCCGGACGCGCGCCTTGGGACTCCGCCCACCGCCACACCTCGGCGAAGATGTGACCCGCCGCCGCGCCGGCCGCGTTCAACCCCTGCGCCTCAGTTGCCCCCGACGCGAGCGCCGCGGCGTTCTTCGCCGCGCCCGCCAACTCCACCCCGATCGGATCATTCGATCGCTCACACACAACGCCGGCGCGGATGAACGCGTCGGCCAGCTGCTTCGCCAGCGCCTCGTCGGCCGAGGCAGCGACCAGCCCGGCGCCCTCGGACACCATCTCGCGTGCGTGGGCGGGGCCGCCGATACAGCCGCTGCGGTGGGCTCCGAAGCGCGCTGCGAGTAGCGATGTCGGGGGCGCGCCGTTCGGCGGCACGAGCCCCTTCGCCAGCGACACGACCGCCGCCCTCGACGACAGCCCCCGCGGCTCCAGCGCCTCGATCACCGCATCAAGCCCGCTGGAGGGAACCCCGAGGAATACGTAGTCCGCGCGGGCCACGCCGGCCGCGGCGTGCTCCACCCGCAGCTCCTTCGGCAGCTCCACCCCGCTGAGGTACACGCGGTTCTCGCGATCCTCGACCAGCGCGTGAGCCTGCGCCTCGGTCCGCGTCTGCAACGTTGTCCGCATCCCGCTCCGGGCCAGCAGTACCGCCACCGCGGTGCCGAACGATCCGGCCCCGATCACAATTGCCCGCTTCCCGGCCGGGTTCGGCAAATGGATGGTCGGTCGTGGAAGCGGTGGCATGCGGCTCGGTCCCGAGCGGCCCAGTCTGTCTGAGTCGGCGTCCGTGCGGGAGCTATGCAACCCCGCGTGCGCGGGCGCGTGCCTGTGCCTCGCGAGCGACCTCGTCGATCCGCTCCACCGCATCGGCCAGATCCGCCGCCGTGGCGGACATCTCCCCGAACGCGGCGGCGACCTCGACGGCGCTGGAGCCGGTGATCGCCTTGTTCAGCCTCACCACCGACTCGTCGAAGCGCTGCCACAGCTCCTCCGGCCCGCGGCGACCGGTCCCGGCGCGGAGCTCGTACGGCGGCTCCGAACTCTCGGCGCCGGGCAGCGGCCGCCACAGC
>DASZLC010000137.1:0-12455 GCA_035552615.1 Solirubrobacteraceae bacterium | reverse complement strand
CTGACGCCGCGGGTGACCGCGCTGAACGAGGGCCCGCTGCCCACGCCCATACCGCAAGGCGGGGGGTCGGCGTTCCCGCCGATCGCGGACTACGCCTTCCTGTCGGATTGCGAGACGGTCGCGCTCGTCGCCCCGAGCGGGAACGTCGAGTGGATGTGCCTGCCGCGGGTCGACTCGCCGAGCGTGTTCGGCGCGATGCTCGACCGCGGCGCGGGCCTGTTCCGGATCGGGCCGGCCGGGATGACCGTTCCCGACGCGCGACGCTACCTGCCGGGGACGATGGTGCTGGAGACGAGCTGGGGCACCGGTTCGGGCTGGATCATCGTCCGCGACGTGCTGCTGATCGGCGGCTGGCACCACGAGCACGAGCGCTCGCACACCCACCGCCGCGCCCCCACCGACTACGACGCCGACCACGTCCTGCTGCGGACGGTCAGGTGCGTGAACGGCGAGGTCCAGTTGGTGCTCGACTGCGAGCCCGTGTTCGACTACGGCCGCAACCCTGTGCACTGGGAGTACACCGGCACCGGCTACCACGAGGGCGTCGCCACCCATGCGGACAACGACCTGCAGCTGCGACTACGGACCGACATGCGTCTCGGCTTCGAGGGCCCGCGCGCCACCGCCCGGCACCGGATGAAGGAGGGCGACGAGATGTACTGCGCGCTGTACTGGTCCGAGCACCTCCCGCCCCAGACGATCGAGGAGGCGAACCGCCGGCTCGTGTGGACCGCCCACCACTGGCAGCACTGGCTCGACCGCGGCACGTTCCCCGAGCACCCGTGGCGGACCTTCCTGCAGCGCAGCGCCCTGACCTTGAAAGGCCTGACCTACGCGCCGACGGGAGCGCTGCTGGCCGCGGCCACGACGTCGCTGCCGGAGACGCCGCAGGGCGAGCGCAATTGGGACTACCGCTACAGCTGGATCCGCGACTCGACGTTCATGCTGTGGGCGCTGTACACGCTCGGCTTCGACTGGGAGGCCAACGATTTCTTCTACTTCATCGCCGACGTCGCCGGCGGCAACGAGGACCTGCAGGTGATGTACGGCCTCGGCGGCGAGCGCGCGCTCGACGAGCACGAGCTCGATCACCTCTCCGGCTACGAGGGCGCCCGCCCGGTCCGCGTCGGTAACGACGCCTACCGGCAGGAGCAGCACGACGTGTGGGGCGCGCTGCTCGACTCCGTCTACCTGCACACCCGCTCGCGTGACTCGCTGGACGAGCGCGTCTGGCCGATCCTGAAGGCTCAGGTCGAGAAAGCGGTCAAGCACTGGCGCGAGCCCGACCGCGGCATCTGGGAGGTCCGCGGCGAGCCGAAGCACTTCACCTCGTCGAAGATGTTCTGCTGGGTCGCCTGCGATCGCGGCGCGCGGCTGGCCGAGCTACGCGAGGATTGGGAGCACGCCAAGCGCTGGCAGGAGGTCGCCGACGAGATCCACGCCGACGTCTGCGAGCATGGCCTCGACGAGCGCGGAGTGTTCGTCCAGCACTACGACGGCGACGCGCTCGACGCGGCGCTGCTGTTGATGCCGCTGCTGCGCTTCCTGCCTCCCGACGACGAGCGAGTGATCGCCACCGTGAACGCGATCGCCGACGAGCTGACCGAGGAGGGGCTCGTCCTGCGCTACCGGACCGAGGAGACCGACGACGGTCTCGCCGGGCGCGAGGGCACGTTCCTGATCTGCTCGTTCTGGCTCGTCGCCGCCTTCTGCGAGATCGGCGAGCTGACGAAGGGACGGAACCTGTGCGAGCGGCTGCTCGGCTACGCCTCGGCGCTCGGCCTGTACGCCGAGGAGGTCGACCCGCGCACCGGTCGCCACCTCGGCAATTTCCCGCAGGCGTTCACCCACCTGGCGCTGATCAACGCCGTCATGCACGTGATCCGCACCGAGGCGGCGGGGGGCGTGACGCGCTCGACGGGTAACGGCTACTGGCGCTAGCGCTTAGCGCAGCGTCACGGGCAACGTCTTCAGCTGATTGATGAACGCCGACTCGGCGTAGGCGGTCCGGCCGGCCGTCGCGATCGTTGGGTAGCGCGCCAGCGTCTCCTCGAACATGACCCGCAGCTCCAGCCGGGCCAGCGCGGTGCCGAGGCAGAAGTGACGTCCGCCGGCGCCGAAGGCCTGATGCTCGGGATTGCGGCGAGCGTCGAAGCGGTTGGGGTCCTCGTAGAGGCGCTCGTCCCGGTTGGAGGCGACGTACCACAGCACCACCTTCTCGCCCTTGCGGATCGTCTGGCCGGCCAGCTCGGTGTCGGCCAGCGCGGTGCGGCGGAAGTGGGCGAACGCCGGGAACATCCGCAGCGCCTCCTCGACGACGCCCGGGACGAGCGCGGGATCGTCGAGGACGAGCTGGAGCTGCTCGCGATCCTCCATCAGCGCCTGCATCCCGCTGCAGAACGTCGCCTTGGTGGAGTCGTTGCCGGCCGCCACGAGCAGGAAGAAGCCCATCACGATCTCGTGCTCCTCCAGGCGCTCGCCGTCGATCTCGGCGTGGACGAGCAGGCTCGTGAGATCGTCGGTCGGTTGCTCGCGGCGGGCGGCGATCATCCGCCGGCAGCGCTCGAAGATCTCCGGCAGCTCGTTGTCCAGGATGCTGGGGATGCCGTCGGGGTTGAGATCCGGATCTCCCGCGCCGAGCGTCGCGTTCATCAGCGTCGCCCAGATCGCGTCGTCCTCCTCGGGAATGCCCATAAAGCTCCCGATCACCCGCGAGACGGCGGGCTGGGCCACGTCGGTGACGAGGTCGCAGCGATCGCGGCCCTCCAGGCGGTCGAGCACGCGGCGCGTGATGGCGCGGATCTCCTCCTCGTGGGCGGCGATCCGCTTCGGCGTGAACCCGGCCTGAAACAGCATCTTCAGGCGGTCGTGCTTCGGCGGGTCCATGCCGATGAACATCGCCTGCAGCAGCTCCAGCGGGAACACCGAGCTGGTGGCCGTGATCCCGTATCCGGAGGAGTACGTGCGCCAATCCCGGCTGACGGCATGAACATCCTCGGGACGGGTCACCGACCAGAACCCGCCCTCGTCCTCGAACTCGGGGACGCGGGCGCTCCAGTGCACGGGGCGTTCGGTCCGCAGCCGCGCGAACAGCTCGTGCGGCGGGCCGCCGGCCCACCGCTCGCGGTCGATCACGAGCACGCCGTCGAGATCGGAGGGCCCGTGGAAGGGACACCCCGCTCCAGGCGCGCTCGCCGGGGCTTCGGCGGCCGATTGGACCGGACCCGAGTCATTCACCGTCGACATCCGCGCTCCTCTCGTCTCTCTCACCAGACTCTCGCCATCCTACTGGCTGGCTGGCCAAACAGAACCCGCGATGGCATTGGTGAATAGTTACGTATTCAGACCGACAGAAGGAGATGGATATGACTGATGCGTTCATCCTCGGCGGCGTCCGCACGCCCGTGGGCCGCTACGGCGGCTCGCTCTCGCACATCCGGCTCGACGATCTCTTCGGTCGCACGATGGTCGCCGCGTGCGAGCGCGTCGGCGTCGAGCTCGACCGGATCGAGGACATCGCCGGCGGGTGTGTGAACGTCGCGCACGAGGGCATGGGCGACCTCGCGCGCTGGGCGGCGCTGGCCGCCGGCTTCCCCGACTCGGTTCCGGCGGCGACCGTGAATCGCTTCTGCGCCTCGTCGCTGACCTGCGCGATCTCGATCTCGCACGCCATCCGTTCCGGCGAGCTGGGAATCGGCCTCGCCGGCGGCGCCGAGTCGATGTCGCGCTCGGGCTGGGCGTTCATGAAGGGCGAGGAGGCTTTCAGCCCGCGCGGCCCGATCTTCATGCTCGACACGATGTGGTCGGGCGCCGGTGGCCCGCCGAACCCGGTCCTGCTGGCCCGCAACGCCTACGTGGAGATGATCAAGACGGCCCAGAACGTGGCCGACCGGTACGAGATCCCCCGGGAGGAGATCGACGCCTTCGCGCTGCGCTCCCAGCAGCACGCCGCCGCGGCGCGCGACTCGGGCCGTCTGGCCAAAGAGATCCATCCCGTGGAGATCGCGGCCACCCGCAAGACCCCGGCCCGCCTGTTCGAGCACGACGAGTCGATCCGCGCCGACACGACCGCCGAGGGGCTGGCCAAGCTCCCGCCCCAGCCGGGCATGACGTCGATGACCGCAGGCAACTCCTCACCGCTGAATGACGGCGCCAGCGCCATCGTGCTGGCCAGTGGGGAGGCGACCGCCGAGCTCGGCGTCGAGCCGCTGGCCCGCGTCGTCGCCTCGGCCACCTACGCCCTGGACCCGCAGTTCATGGGCATCGCGCCGGCCTGGGCATTCGCCAAGGCGCTGAAGCGCGCCGGCCTGGCCCCGGAGCAGATCGACGTCTGGGAGGTCCACGAGGCGTTCTCGGCCCAGGCCCTCGGCGTGCTGCGCGAGCTGAAGGTCCAGCTCGGCGGCTTCGAGATCCCCGACGAGAAGCTGAACCCAAACGGCGGCGCGGTCGCCATCGGCCACCCGTTCGGCTCCTCGGGCACCCGCTACGTCCTCACGCTCGCCACCGAGCTGCGCGAACGCGGCGTCCGCTACGGCGCGCTCGGCGTGTGCGTCGGCTCGGGCCAGGGTGTCGCGCTCGTGCTGGAGAACCCGCAGGCGGCGTAGCGCCCCTCAACCCCTCAGGAAGATGCGCGGCAGCGTGAGCGGGCGCTCGCGTAACGCTCGCCCGACCTCGCGGGCGAGCTCGCCGGCCAGCCCGGTCACGGGAACGGCGCTCCGCAGCGACTGCAGCCACGCGCGCTCCAGACCGAAGCGCACCAGCCCGCCGCTGACGTCGACGAGGTCGGCGCGGCGCAGCGCCTCCACCTCCGCCCCGCGAGCGAGCTGCGGGCGCAGCTCGTGGTGGCGGTCGATCGCCTCGGCGCACAGCTCGATGCGCTCGGCGCCCCAGCCGAAATCGGGCAGTAGCGCGCGGGCCAGGGCGGCGCCGTCGGCCGTGTACACACCGCCCCGGGACGCCTCCGGGTAGAGGCCGATGTCGTGGAGGATCGCGGCGACGGTGAGGACCTCGCCGTCGACGATCCAGCCGCGGCGCGCGGCCAGCTCCGCCGCAATCTGGCGGCAGCGCAGACAGTGGCGCTCCATCGGGCCTCCGATCGAGCCGGTCGCCACCCGCAGGCGCGAGAGCGACTCGCGCTCGGCGCGCGAGCTCGCCACCGCGTCGAACACCGTCTCGAACTCTGGCACTACCCGACTTCGACTTCGGACATCTTCGCGGCCGGCGCCGCGCTGAAGCTCGCCACGCGCCGGCGTACACCGGGGACGAGCGTCGAGGCGGCCACGCACACGAGCATGAATGCCGTCGACATGATGAACGTCTCGGTGTAGCCCGTGTGCCCGGCCAGTCCGTGGTGGGTGTTGTGGGCGATGAAGGTGGCGGAGATCTGGCCGCCGAGCGCGCCGCCGAGCGTTCGCATCACGGTGTTCATCCCCGACGCCACGCCCGTCTGCGTCGGGTCGACGGCCCCAACGATCAGGTTGCCGAGCGCCGAGTAGGCGAGCCCGATCCCGATCCCCAACAGCGCTGAGCTGGCCAGCATCGCCGCGGGGTGCCGGACGGCGACGATCAGGATCACGAACGAGGAGACGGTAATCGCCGATCCCCCGATCAGCGCCTGGCGGGAGCCCCAGCGCCTGGCGATCTTCCCGGCGATGGTGCCGAACAGGCCCATGATCAGCGCGCACGGCAGCAGGTACAGCCCGGACACAACGATCGAGGCCCCGTAGCCGAAGCCGCTGCGCTTCGGCTCCTGGGCGATCTGGGGCAAGGCGATGAACGCCGCGAACATCCCGGCCCCAAGGAGGAAGGCGGCGAGGTTGGTCGTCCACACGCCGCGGATCCGCATCATCGTCATGTCGATCAGCGGCGTGCGGCTGCGCACCTCGACAAACACCCATATTCCGCTGATCGCCAACCCCCCGACCCCCATCGCGATCACCTTCGGCGAGCCCCACCCCCATACCGTCGTCTGGGCGATCGCGATCAGGAACAGCGACATGCCGGCGGTCATCAGCGCCGCGGCGAGCCAGTTGACCTTGCCGGGCGTGCGGATCGGCGACTCGGGCACGAACCGCCACACGCAGAGCGCCGCGATCACGGTGATGACCAGCGGCATCCAGAACAGCCAGTGCCACCCCAGATGCTGAACGATCACCCCGCCGGCGACGATCCCGAGCCCACCGCCGGCCCCGAGGATCGCCGACATCAGCCCGATGCCGCCCGCGACGCGATCGGCGGGGAACTCGTCGCGCATGATCGCGAAGGCGAGCGGGAAGATACCGCCGCTCACCCCCTGAATCACGCGGGCGAGGATCAGGATCGGCAGCGAGTCCGAGACCGCGGCCAGCAGCGTGCTGGCGGCCAGGACCACGAGCGTGGCGAGCAGCAGCTTCTCCTTGCCGTACATATCGCCGAGCCGCCCGACGATCGAGCTGCCGACGGCTGCCGACAGCAGGAACCCGGTGAGCAGCCAGGTCGTGCCCGTCACGGTCGTATGCAGCGCGTGCTGGATCGTCGGCAGGGCCGGGATCACGGCCGAGCTGAGCACGCCGTAGGCGAGGCCGGCCAGCGACAGCACGGCAAGCAGCAGCCCGGGATGCACCCGATCATGTTCCGCGGCGTCCGCGGCGATGTTCACCTCCGACTCCACCGACCTGAGTACTCTACCGGAATGATCATTCCGGTCACCAGCGGCGCCGATCGCGAGTGCACCTGGGCGACGCTCGACGCCGCCGCCAAGCGCGAGCGGCTGCTGTGCGCCGCGGGCGAGGTGTTCGCCAGCGAAGGACTCGACGCGTCGATGCCGGCGGTGGCCGCGGCCGCCGGAGCCGGCGTGGCCAGCATCTACCGGCAGTTCCCGTCCAAGCATGATCTGCTCGCGGCGCTCGTCGTCCGTCGCCTCGACCAGATCGCCGCGGAGGCGGCCGATGCCACCGCCAGCCCCTGCGATCGCTTCGAGGCCCTGGAACAGATGCTTCGGAAGATGGTCGAGCGCGACGTCAACGACGGGTTCATGGGCGAGGCTCACGCTCGGGTTGCCGCCCACCCAGACGTCGGCCTGGCGAGGGACCGCGCCACCGACGCGCTGGCACTGGTACTGGACGAGGCGCGTGCCGAGGGTCGCTTACGCCCGGACGCGACACCGCTCGATCTGCGTCTGCTGTTCGCCGCCACTCGCGCCGCCAAGCAGGTGGAGCCGACGGCGTGGCGGCGCACGCTGGAGCTGTTCATCGACTCGCTCCGGCGCGCGTAGGCTTTCTCGCGCACGTCCGACCGACACCGAGGAGAGAGCCGTGAAGATCCGCGCCGCCGTGCTGGAGGAGTTCGGCCAGCCGCTGAACGTCACCGAGGTCGAGCTGACCGAGCCGCGAGCCGGCGAGGTGCTCGTCCGGCTCGAGGCGTGCGGGGTCTGCCACACCGACATGTACACGGCCTCGGGCGCCGACCCCTCGGGCTATGCCCCGACCGTGCTCGGGCATGAGGGCGCCGGAATCGTGGAGAGCGCCGGCCGCGACGTGACGAGCGTGAGCGCCGGCGACCGCGTGGTCACGCTGTTCTCGCCACAGTGCCGCCAGTGCGAGCACTGCCGCAGCCCGCGCACCAACCTGTGTCTGGCCATCCGCGAGCAGCAGAACAAGGGCTACCTCCCGGACGGGACGACGCGCCTGGAGCGCGACGGCGAGGCGATCCGCCACTTCATGGGGACGAGCACGTTCGCCGAGTACACGGTGATGCCGGAGATCGCGCTGGCCAAGGTCTCGCCCGACGCGACCCCCGACCGCGCCGCGCTGTTCGCCTGCGGCCTCTCGACCGGCCTCGGAGCAGCGATCAACACGGCGAACGTCGACCCAGGGTCGACATGCGTCGTGTTCGGCGCGGGGATGGTGGGGCTCGGCGCCGTCGCCGGGTGCCGCCTGCAGGGGGCCGAGCGGATCATCTGCGTCGACATGTCCTCAGAGCGGCTGGAGCTGGCGCGCGGTCAGGGCGCCACCGACACGTGGGCCGGCGGGCCGGACACGGTGCAGAGAGTTCTCGACGAGACGCGAGGCTTCGGCGCCGACTACACGTTTGAGGCGACCGGCCTGGTGTCGGTCATGCGCCAGGCCGTCGAGTCGGCGCGGATGGGCTGGGGGCTCGCCACGATGTGCGGCGTTGCCGGCAAGGGCGAGACGCTCGACATCGTTCCTCGGTACCTGATCACCGGCCGCCGCGTGGCCGGGTCGTCCTTCGGCGGCGTCAAGGGTCGCGACCAGGTCCCCGAATTGGTGCAGCTCTACCTGGACGGCAAGCTCGATGTCGACCCGTTCATCTCCCACCGGATCGGCCTCGACGACGTCAATCACGCGTTCGAGCTGATGGAGCGCCAGGACGGGATCCGCAGCGTGATCGAATTCGGATGATCGCCTGGCGGCGATCCTCTTAGCAGAATTCGCTGGCGGGAATTCGCCCGGGTGATCGCCCCACGGCGGGGCGATCACCCGGTAGTGCACTACACGCTCGGCGGAGGTCCTCCGGGTCCGGCCGGAGCGAACGAGCTGCCGGAGCTGCTCGTCGAGCTTGAGCCCATACCGGGACAGTGCCCGGTGCCATTGGGCGCATGGACACGCCCGCGGTATGCACGCTTGGGCGCCTTCAGCGGCGCCGCATGACTCGTTGACGTCGTCGACGAGCTCGACGCCGCACTGGCGATCGCCGCGCCGCCGGCAGCGAGCGCGGCAAGCGCCACGAGCACGATCAGCAACCGTTTGATTCGCATCTGATTCACCTCCTGGTGGTGCGAGGAGCTCCACGATCGACCACGTCCGTCTGAGCCGCGTATGAGCAACCTAAAGATGTGTGTGCGAAATGCCGCCTGTTCGCGTGACGACCGCCTGATGGTCAGGGGTTTACGCCACCACGCGACACGCTCGACCCGGCCGCCGGGGGGGAAACGGCCGGGTCGCTGTACCGCGTGTTCTGTTCAGGACGAATGCCTAAGCACCGGGGCGGGCACGAGAACCCGGGGGTGCGCGGTCGGACCAGAACCGGCAGCCGGGAGCTGGGGAATCGTGCAAGCACGCTGCGCCGCACTACGGCCAGGATAGGCTTGGGGTGTCGCCGATCGGCTCGATGCAGCGCTGCTCCAAAGAGCGCCAGCCGGTCCGGGCTGGGGTGACGCGATTTGCATCTTGCCGTCGATCATGGTTGACACGATGCACCCCGAACCTCGGTGCAGCCTAGGAGGGCGCTAAGAGTTTCGTAACTGAGGTTCGTTACGTCTGAGGTAATCGACGCGCCGCGCTAGCGCTGGGACCGTCCAGCGCATGACTACGCACACCATCTCCCCCGCCCCGCCCCCGCTCCGCGAGCGGCTGGCCCGGGCCACACGCAATCGGTGGGCGCCGCTCCCGATCGTCCTGACCGGCACGTTCATGGTCGTGCTGGATTTCTTCATCGTCAACGTCGCGCTTCCCTCGATGCAGGCCCGGCTCCACGCCTCCTCGCAGACGATCGAATGGGTGGCCGCCGGCTACGCCCTCACCAGCGCCGTGTTTCTTGTCACCGCCGGGCGGCTCGGCGATCGCTTCGGCCGCCGGCGGATCTTCACCGTCGGCCTGGCGCTGTTCACGCTCAGCTCGGCGCTGTGCGGGTTCGCGCCCGACGCGACGATCCTGATCATCGGGCGCCTGCTGCAGGGGATCGCCGGCGCGCTACTGATGACCAACGTGCTGTCGCTGATCAGCGTCCTCTACAACGGCGCCGACCGCGCCCGGGCGATCTCCGCCTACGGCCTCGTGATGGGGCTTGCGGCCGCGACCGGGCAGCTGATCGGCGGCGCGCTCGTCCAGTGGAACCCGGCCGGGCTCGACTGGCGCAGCTGCTTTCTCATCAACATCCCCGTCGGTGTGATCGGCGTGCTCCTCGCCGGCCGCCTCGTGCCCGAGTCGAAGGCATCGAGGGCGCCCAGGACCGACCCGGTCGGCACGGCGCTGCTGACGGCCGGTCTGCTGGCGATCGTGCTGCCGCTCGTCCAGGCCCGCGCCCTCGGATGGCCGCTGTGGACGTGGCTCACACTGGCGGCGGCGCCGGTGCTGCTCGGCGGCTTCGTCGTGCACCAGCGGGCGCGGGACCGCCGCGGCGGCGAGCCGCTGCTAACTCTCTCGCTGTTCGCCGATCGCACATTCAGCGCCGGAGTCGTCGTTCAGCTCGCGTTCTGGTGCGGCCAGGCGTCGTTCTTCCTCGTGCTGGCGCTCTATCTGCAGCAGGGTCGCGGGCTGAGCGCGCTGCACTCCGGGCTCGTGTTCACGCTGCTGGCGCTCACGTATCTCATCGCCTCGGCGAAGGCGCCGGAGCTGACCGAGCGGTACGGGCGGCGGGTACTCGGGGCCGGGGCGCTCGTGCTGGCCGGCGGCCACGCGCTGCTGCTCGCCACCGTCGCGCACTTCGGAACGGGCGGATCTGTGTTTGTGCTGGCCCCCGGCCTGCTGCTGGTCGGCGCCGGCATGGGTCTCGGGATCGCGCCGCTGGCGACGATCGTCCTCGCCTCGGTCCCGCCGGAGCATGCGGGCGCGGCGTCGGGCACGCTGACGACGATGCAGAACGTCGGCAACGCGCTCGGAGTGGCGATCATCGGCGTGATCTACTTCGGCACGGTCCACTCCGGCTTCGCCCCCGCGTTCGAATGGAGCGTCGGCGCGCTGGCCGTGATCCTCGCCGGCGTGGCGGCCCTCAGTCGACTGCTGCCGAGCCGATGAGCACGGTTACGCTTCGAGGCGTGAACGAGAGCCCGGTGGGAGCGATGCTGCGCGACTGGCGCCAGCGGCGCCGGCTGAGCCAGCTCGACCTGGCCCTCGAGGCCGGCGTCTCCGCCCGCCATCTCAGCTTCGTCGAGACCGGCCGCTCCCGGCCGAGCCCCGAGATGGTCGTGCACCTCGCCGAGCAGCTCGAGGTACCGCTGCGGGACCGCAACCGGCTGCTGCTGGCCGCCGGTTACGCCCCGCAGTACGCCGCCCGCTCGCTCGACGATCCCGAGCTCGCGCCCATCCGCGACGCCCTCGGTCATGTGCTGGCCGGGCATGAGCCCTATCCGGCGGTGGCGATCGACCGCCGCTGGAACCTGATCGCGTCCAACGAGTCGCTCGGGATCTTGCTCGACGGCGTCGCTCCCGAGCTGCTTGTGCCTCCCGTCAACGTGATGCGCCTGGCCCTGCATCCGGACGGGATCGCGCCGCGGATCATCAACCTGGCGCAGTGGCGCGCGCACCTGCTGCACCGCCTCGCCCAGCAGGTCGCGCTCGACGGCGACGAGACGATGCGCGAGCTGCACGCCGAGCTGCGCTCGTACCCCGGCGGCGGCGAGGACAATCCCATCCCCCACGGCAACGACGTGATGGTGGAGCTGCAACTGTCGAGCGACAGCGGGCCGCTGTCGTTCTTCAGCACCGTCACGACGTTCGGCACGGCGGTCGACATCACGGTCGCCGAGCTGTCGATCGAGGCGTTCTTCCCGGCCAACGCCGAGACGGCCGCGGCGCTTCAAGCGATCAGAGAGCCGCCTCTCCCGGCCGCTCGAAGATAATCTCCGGGATCACGCAAGCCGGTGAGAGACGCAGCAGGAAGCGCACCCCCTCCGCGATGTCGGCGGTCGTGATCATCTCCTCGGCGGGGACGCTTTCCTTCACGAACTCACTCATGTCGGTGTCGACGAAGCCGGGGCAGAACGCCACCGACTTGATCCCGTCCCCCAAGAGCTCTTTGTTCATCGCCACCGTGTAGCCGAGCACCGCGGCCTTGGTCGCGGCGTAGACCGACAGCCACGGCTGTGGGGACTTGCCGGCCAGCGACGAGAGGTTGATGACGAGCGCCTGCTTGTGCTCTGCTCCCGCCGCGCGCAGCATCTCGAGGCACTCTCGGTAGAACAGGATGATCGCGCGGATGTTCACGTCGAACTGCATGTCGATGAACTTCGTCTGGTGCTCACCGGCGGCGGCGCCGATGCCCAGACCGGCGCTGTTGACGAGCGCGTCGAGGCGACCGTAGGTCTCGCGGTGCAGCGCTACCACCGCCTTGATGGCGTCCTCATCATTCATGTTCGCGGCCTGGGCGACGACCATGTGGCCCTTAGCGCGCAGCGCCGCGGCGGTCTCCTCCAGCGTCGCCGGCTTGCGCGCGGCGATGGTCAGCGCGTACCCCTCCTCGGCGAGCGTCTCGGCGATCGCACGGCCGATGCCGCGCGAGGCTCCGGTGACGATGGCAGCACGTTGTGGCATGGCGGCTCCTCCTCGGCGATAACTCTGGCCGTCGGCAATCTATCGTTCGCGGCGCCCACAACCCCAGGAGGTAGCAATGCGCGTTGACTGGTACGGACAATCGGCATTCCGGCTGAGCACCGGCGAGCAGACGGTGTTCATCGACCCGTTCGGCGACATGTCCGGCGCCGCCGCGCACGGGCTCACGTTCGACTACCCGGCGATCGA
>DASZLC010000136.1:0-1553 GCA_035552615.1 Solirubrobacteraceae bacterium | reverse complement strand
CGGGCGTGAAGTACATGTTGTACGGATCCTCGACCGGAATCGTTCGACCCGGCTTGCCGGTCCGCGGGTCGATCACGGTGAGGCTGTTGCCGACGTCGTTGGTGGCGTAGAGCGTGGTCAGGTCGTAGCTCGGGACGATGTGCTGCGGGAGCAGGCCGACTGCGAAGTGCCGGACGATCTTGAAGGTGCGGGGATCGATCTCGTCGACGGTCGCGCTCTGGCTGTTGGGGACGTACACCAGCGAGCGAGCGGATCGGGCGGCACCCGTGAGCATCCCAGCACCGTCGAAGGCGTACACGCTCTGCCTCTGCCTCTGGCTCGGGCGCGACGGGGACGAGTTGGTCTGCGACGTGCGCGAGGCAACGGCCAGAAGCTCGCTCACCGACGCGACCGTGCCGGCGGAAGCGCGGCCGCCAACAAGCAGGATCGTATCGCCCGTCGTCACGGCGGCGAGATCGGAGCGCGCCGACGCGAGCACGCCGGCTGAACGGACCTCACGCGTACGGACGTTGATCGCAACGATCCGGTCGGTGACGCTGCCGACGGCCGCGCCGCGCCCGCCGATTACGTACACGACTGGCCCGATCGCAGCGGCTGCCGCGTGCGTTGTGGCCGCCGGCAGCCGCCCGATCGTCTGCACAACGGCTCGGCCCGGAGTGAACGCGAGGATCGCTACGCTCGCGGTCCCGTCCTGGCGTGATCCGCCGGCAATCACGAGCTTGCCATCGGCAGTCGTCACCGCCGCATATCGGAGTGCGAATGGAAGCCTGGCGACGACACGCGCACCCGCGCCCGGCCGGAAGGCGACGATCGTGTCGAGCCACCGAGTGCCGGTGTAGCCGCCGACGACGTAGGCGGTGTTTCCGATCGCCGAGGCGGACTGGTCGGAACTCGGAGCCGGGAGACGCCCGACGACGACGGCGCGGCCGCCGCTTGCGGGCACGCGCACGATCGTGTCGCTCTGGGTGTTCGCGTTCGTGCCGCCCCCGAAGACGTAGACGTCGTTGCCGATCCGGGCCGCCGCGGTGTCGTGCAGGGCGGTCGGGAGCGTTCCTGCGGAGCGGTCGCTCGAGCGCGTGATGAGACGGATGTTCGCGCGCGAGGTGTCGGCCGCGGTCAACCCGCCGAGCAGCATCGCCTGCGCGCCGCCGAGCGCCACTGCTGCGGCGTCCTGCACGGGTAACTGCAGGTGGCCGGTCTGCCGTTCCGTCAGCCGCGACGGCCCCTTCACCGTCGCCGCCGCTCTCACGGCGTTTGTTCGCGTCGTCAGGGTGTCGCCCCGCGAACCGTTGGACAGGATCGCCGCCGCGGCGCCGGCTCCGGCGACTGCCACCAGTACGAGCACGAGCAGCCGCAGTCGACGTCGGCTCCGCCGACGGGCGGGCGAAAGCACGGGCATCTACCTATCTTTCCGGCAGACGCTGAGAATCGCATGTGTAACCGTCCAACGGTTGCGGGCGCTGGTCGCCTCTGCGTGAACCTCGGCGACGGGTGCAGCGCCGCGACCTGGCCGGCTTTAGCCCAGATCGCCAAAGCCGGATAAGGTTGCGTCG
>DASZLC010000135.1:0-2070 GCA_035552615.1 Solirubrobacteraceae bacterium | reverse complement strand
CGTTCCGAACAGCCACGAGGAGCGGACGATCGTGTGGCTGTCGGGAGCCTCGCGGGCGACCGCGCGCTCGCCGGCGAGCTTGGTTGCGCCGTAGGCCGACAGCGGCGCGGGTCGGTCAGACTCGACGTACGGCGAGCGCTTGGTGCCGTCAAACACGTAGTCAGAGGAGACGTGGACCGTCCAGGCGCCCGCGCCGGCGGCGGCGCGCGCGACGTTGCCCGCTCCGGCACCGTTGATCGCGTCGGCCTGATCTGCCTGGGTCTCGGCGCCGTCGACGTCGGTCCAGGCCGCGCAGTTGATCACCACGCCGGGCCGGGCGGTCCCGATCGCGGCCTGCACGGCCGCATCGTCGGCGATGTCGAGGTCGGCTCGCGCAGGCGCCACGGCGTCGTGTCCGGCCGCCTCGCAGGCTGCCCGGACATCGGATCCCAACATTCCCGCGGCTCCGGTGATCAGGACTCGCATCGGCCGCCAAGGGTAGACGGCGAGGCGATTGAGGGCGCGACGTTGTGCCTCTGTTTCGGAACCGTGGGGCGCTACGACGCGCAGCTGAAGTCAAACGGCGTCAAGCACACGTTCCGGATCTACCCGGGCGGTCATTCGAGCTCGCTGTGGCACTCGCAGGCACCGACGTGGCTGGAGATGGCGCGCGACTCACTGCGGGCCGAGCGGGCCGCGCACAAATAGCGGCGGTCAGCTGGGCGGGACGTCCAGCGTCACGCCCAGCCCGCGCAACCGGATCCTTCCCTGCTGCGGGTAGTGGACGATGTCGCCGGGTTCGCGGGTGCCGTAGGCCAGGTAGATGATCCCGTTCTGCCCGGCGCGGATCGAGTGCGCGGTGACGCGGCCGGGCGGACGCGCGACCACGTCACCAGCGCGGAGCGGGTACAGAGCGTCGTCGAGCGCCAGCGTGCCCGAGCCGTCGAGCACGTAGAACAGCTCCTCCTCGAGCGAGTGACAGTGCGGCTCGGCACCTGGCGCGCCGGGCGCGAGGGTGACGTGGTTGAGCCCAGCCTTGACCGACCCGGCGGCGGCGCCGACCTGGCGGACCTGCCTCTCGGGCAGCTGGGTCACCTCGACGTCCTGCAGCGCCTGCACGTTTGCGGGGCGCTGACCCGGGTGCGGTCGCTCCAGGGTGCCGGCCTCACCCTCGGCCCGGAACGGGTGGGGCCCGTCGACCGGAATCCAGCGCGGCCCGCACCACATCACCTTGGCGCGCGGCAGGTAGGTGATGCCGCTGTCAGAGCCGCTGCCGAACGCGAGCAGCTCCAGCCCGTGCCCACCGGCCAGGAACGTGTGCGGCAGTCCGGATGGCCGGTGTACGACCGTGTCACCGACAGTGACCTCGCAGGCCTCGCCACGCTGCCAGCTCAGGCCGCAGCCGCCCACGACGTAGAAGATCTCCTCCTCGTCGCCGTGGACGTGAACCGGCATCTGGCGCGCGTTTGCGGGCACCACGTACAGGCTCGCGCCGACGCGTAGCGCGCCCGCCGCGACGCCGAGCGTCCGGCGCTCGAAGCGGATGTCGCCCTCGGCCACCTCGCGCGCCTTGACGTCCGCGCAGTTGATCACGTCACCGACCACGGTGGACGTAACCTATCGGGGAGATGACCGATGTCCAGGCGCCATCGATCGCGAGCGGCTACGAGATCCCCGATGGCTGCTGTGACGAGTTGCTGGCGTCCGACGGCACACCGCTCCCTCACGCGGCGCCGCTGATGGCGACACTGGACCGGCTCGGTCCAGAGGCGCTCAATGCGGCGGGCAAGCGCCGCGACACGATCTTCATGCAGCAGGGGATCACATTCGAGGTCGCGGGCTCCGACGGCGAGCGCCGCGACCGCGCGTGGCCGCTTGACCTCGTCCCGCGCGTCCTGACGGCGGCCGAGTGGACGACGATCAAGCGCGGCCTCGCGCAGCGGATCCGGACGCTGAACGCGTTCGTCGACGACGTGTACCACGCGCACGAGATCGTCCGGGCGGGGATCGTCCCGTGGTCGCTGATCGTCAGTCGCTCGAGCTTCGCGCGCCCGGTTCACGGCGTCCGCGCGCCCGGTGGCGTCTACTGCC
>DASZLC010000134.1:0-5250 GCA_035552615.1 Solirubrobacteraceae bacterium | reverse complement strand
CGCACGAGCGCGCCCGGCTGGCCGAAGTCGTCGTCCTCGGCGTGCAGCGTGTAGGCGTGGCGGACCATCTCCGCGCCCTCGACGCCCCACACCGTCTCGGCGAACGCCGGGTCGGCCGCCGGACCGCCGTAGCTGTTCGGCGCGTACACCGGCTGATTGCCGGCGTGGTGGTAGCGCATCGCGCCGTCCTTGTTGTACGAGTGGATCGGCACCTTCGGCTGGTTGATGGGCAGCTGCAGGTAGTTCGGGCCGATCCGATGGCGATGCGTGTCCGGGTAGCTGAACAGCCGCCCGAGCAGCATCTTGTCCGGGCTCGGGCCGATCCCGCGGACCAGGTTGGCCGGCTCGAACGCCGCCTGCTCGACTTCGGCGAAGTAGTGCTCCGGATTGCGGTCGAGGACCATCCGGCCGATCGTGATCGGCGGGTAGTCGCCGTGGGGCCAGACCTTCGTCAGGTCGAACGGATTGAAGCGGTAGTCGGCGGCGTCGGCGAACGGCATGATCTGCATCTCCAGCCGCCACTCCGGCGCGTCGCCCTTGGCGATCGACTCGTACAGGTCGCGGATGTGGAAGTCGGGCTCGTCGGCCACCAGGCCCTTCGCCTCGGCGTCGGTGAAGTTCTCCGCGCCCTGCACCGTCTTGAAGTGGTACTTCACCCAGAACTTCTCGCCGCCCTCGTTCTCCCACAGGAAGGTGTGGCTACCGTAGCCGTTCATGTGCCGCCAGCTCCGCGGCGTGCCGCGATCGCTCATCAGGAACGTCACCTGGTGCGCGGACTCCGGGCGCAGGGTCCAGAAGTCCCACTGCATGTCGTTGGAGCGCAGGTTCGTGTCGGGCAGGCGCTTCTGGGAGTGGATGAAGTCCGAGAACTTCGACGGATCGCGGATGAAGAAGATCGGCGTGTTGTTGCCGACCAGATCGTAGTTGCCCTCGTCGGTGTAGAGCTTGATCGCGAAGCCGCGCGGGTCGCGGACCGTGTCGGGGCTGCCGAGCTCGCCGGCGACGGTCGAGAAGCGGATGAACAGCGGCGTCTTCTTGCCGACCTTCGACAGGAAGTCGGCCTTGCAGTACGAGGTGACGTCCTCGGTGACCTCGAAGAACCCGTGCGCGCCGCCGCCCTTGGCGTGCACCACCCGCTCGGGCACGCGCTCGCGGTTGAACTGGGCCATCTTCTGGATCAGGTAGTGGTCCTGGAGCAGGATCGGACCGTCCGGGCCGACGGTCAGCGAGTCGTTGTCGCTGGCGGCCGGGATCCCGGCGTCGGTGGTGGTACGGGGCGGTGTCTGATCGCTCATCTGAGACGCTCCTTCGGGGTGGTGGTCTGACTCGGGTCGCTGCGGCCGGCTGGCACTTTGAAGAGCTACCCCGGAACGTGATCTGGGCCTCATCAATCAGGCACCCAGAACTTTGCGTCGCGGCGATAAGCTGGAGGAATGGCGCAGGCGAAGCGAAAGCGCAAGAGCAAGCACCGCGGCAACGCCGCGGGTCTCGTCGAGGCGCGCGGGCGCACGACTCGCCCCCTGCCGGAGAAGGCCCGCAAGGCGAAGGCGAAGGCCGTCTCGCGGGAGGAGCGGATGAGCCGCCCGCCGAGCTGGTCGCGCTCGGCGAAGACGGCGATGGCCGCGGGCGCCTTCATGTTCCTGTTTCTCGCCGTCACCAACAGCAAGCAGATCGGCAACGATCTGGTGCTGGCGATCGTGGCGCTGCTGCTCTATATCCCGGCCGGCTACCAGATGGAGAAGTACATGTGGAAGCGGCGGATGGCCAAGAAGACGGCGGGGCGATGATCGACGCGCGGATGTTCACCGTCGGACCGGTGCAGGAGAACTGCTACATCGTGAGCGAGAAGGGCTCCGACCGCGGCGTGATCGTCGACCCCGGCGACGAGGCCGAGCGGCTGCTGGCCGCCGTCGACGCGCTGGAGCTGAAGCAGATCGACGCGATCCTGCTCACCCACACGCACTTCGACCACATCGGCGCCGTGGCGCCCGTGGCCGCCGCCACCGGGGCGCCGGTCTGGTGCCCGGAGCTGGAGACGCAGGTGCTGGCCAACATCATGGACTACGTACCGTGGCCCGGGTTCGGCCCGTTCGAAAGCTATGCGGCCGACCACACCGTGAAGGGCGGCGAGACGCTCGAGCTCGCCGGGCTGACGATCGACGTACGCTTCACGCCGGGCCACAGCCCCGGTCACGTCACCTACGCGGTCCGCGACGGCGACGCGCTGTTCTCCGGCGACGTCCTGTTCCAGGGATCGGTCGGGCGCGTCGATCTGCCCGGCGGCGACTGGCCGACGCTGCTGGCCTCGATCGAGTCGCTGATGAACGAGTTTCCCGACGAGACGACCGTCTACCCGGGGCACATGGGGCTGACCACGCTCGGTCGCGAGCGGGCCGCCAATCCGTACCTGCGCGAGCTCGCCCGCTAGCGCTCCGTCGTCCTCGCGCATGTCGGAGATCCAGGCCCCGAAGGGAACGTATGACGTTCTGCCGCCCGAGGACGTCGCTCGCCGCGAGCATCTCGAGGGGCAGGCCCGGCGGGTGCTGGGCACGGCCGGCTACCAGCGGATCGAGACGCCGACGTTCGAGGCGACGGAGCTGTTCGCGCGCGGGGTGGGGGAGGCGACGGACATCGTCCAGAAGGAGATGTACAGCTTCGACGACGGCGGCGGGCGCTCGCTGACGCTGCGGCCCGAGGGCACCGCCCCGGTGTGTCGCGCCTATCTCGAGCACGGGATGCACAAGCAGCCGCAGCCCGTGAAGCTGTGGTACCTGTCGAGCTTCTACCGCGCCGAGAACCCGCAGCGCGGCCGGTTCCGCCAGTTCTGGCAGGTGGGGGCGGAGGCGATCGGATCAGACAGTCCCGAGACCGACGCCGAGCTGATCGTGCTGCTCGCCGACCTGCTGGAGGCGCTGGCCGTGAAGGACGTGCGGCTGCGGCTCGGCAGCCTCGGCAGTCCCGAGACGCGCGCCGAGTATCGCGTCGAGCTGGCGTCGTTCCTGCGCGCGAACGAGGATCGCCTGGCCCCCGAGGTGCGTGGCCGGATCGAGCTGAACCCGATGCGCGCGTTTGACTCCAGCGACCGCTCGACGCAGGAGGTGATGCGCGAGGCGCCAAAGCTGATGGACCGCCTGAGCCCCGAGGACGACGAGCACTTCGCCGCCGTCCGCGGCCTCCTCCAGGACGCCGGCGTTTCATTCGAGCTGGACCAGACGCTGGTGCGCGGGCTCGACTACTACACGCGCACGGTATTCGAGTTCACCAGCGACGCCCTCGGCGCGCAATCGGGTGTCGGCGGCGGGGGACGCTACGACCGCCTGATCGAGCAGATCGGCGGACCGCCGACGCCGGCGTGCGGCTGGGCCGCGGGCGTAGAGCGGATGCTCCTGGCCGGGGGGGTCGTGCCGCTGGCAGAGCCCGGCGTCGACTTGTTCGTGGCGCTGGCCGACCGCCGGCCCGAGACGGCCCGGCGGGGATTCGATCTCTCGCTGCAGGCGCGGCGCGCCGGGCTGGCGGCCCAGGTCGAGCTGGCGGGGCGCGGGTTGAAAGGACAGCTCAAGCACGCCGACCGGATGCGGGCTCGCTACGTTGCGTTCGTGGGCGACGCCGAGCAGATCGGGTTGAAGCAGATGGAGTCGGGCGACCAGCAGGAGCTGGAGCCGGGCGCCGTGATCCCGACGATCCTGCGCGGAAGCCGGCTGTCGTGAAGGCCCCGCGCGGCAACGAGTACCGGGACGCGTGGTGCGGCTCATTGTCGGCCGAGCGCGTCGACGACACCGTGCGCGTCGCCGGCTGGGTCGACGGCCGCCGCGACCACGGCGGGCTGATCTTCATCGATCTGCGCGACCGCTCGGGGATCGTGCAGCTCGTGTTCCACCCCGATTCCTCCGGCGAGGCGCACGCGCTGGCCCACTCGCTGCGCTCGGAGGATGTGATCAGCGCGCGCGGCGTGGTCACCCGGCGCGATCCGGTGAACGTGAACCCGAACCTGGCCACCGGCGAGATCGAGATCGCCGTGTCGGAAGCGGCGCTATTGGCCGACGCCGAGACGCCGCCGTTCCCGCTCGACGCGGCCGCCGGCGTCGACGAGGCGCTGCGGCTCCGCCACCGGGCGCTTGACCTGCGACGCGCCCCGATGCAGCGCGCGCTCGTTCTCCGTCACACCGTGGTGAGCGCGATGCGCGCCGTGCTGAACGACCGTGACTTTCTGGAGATCGAGACCCCGTACCTGACCCGCTCGACGCCCGAGGGCGCGCGCGACTACCTCGTGCCGGCGCGCGTCGCGCCGGGCTCGTTCTACGCGCTGCCGCAGTCCCCGCAGCTGTTCAAGCAGCTGCTGATGATCGCCGGATACGAGCGCTACTACCAGATCGCCCGCTGCTTCCGCGACGAGGACTCGCGCGCCGACCGGCAGCCCGAGTTCACCCAGCTTGACATCGAGATGTCGTTCGTCAACGAGGATGACGTGATCGAGCTGATGGAGGCGGTGATGGCCGCCGTGTTCGAGGTCGCCGGGTTTGGCGGGGTCGGCGCGCCGCCATACCCGCGCATGACGTACGCCGAGGCGATGAGCCGGTTCGGCTCCGACCGCCCGGATGTCCGCTTCGGGCTGGAGCTGCGCGACCTCGGCCCCGTGCTGGCCGCCTCCGAGTTCAAGGTGTTCTCGGGTGCGTTGGCGTCCGGCGGCGTCGTCCGTGGCCTGAACGCGGGCGCGCGTGAGCTGCCCCGCTCCGAGCTCGACGCGCTCACCGACTTCGTGAAGCAGTATGGCGCCCGCGGGCTCGTGTGGGGCTTCGTCCAGGACGACGGGACGCTCCGCTCGCCGATCGCCAAGTTCCTCTCGGAGGCCGAAGTCGCCGGGATCATCGCTGCGCTGGAGGCGTCGCCGGGGGACGTCGTGTTTGCCGTGGCCGACCGCGCCGAGGTGGCCGCGCAGGCGCTCGGCGCGCTGCGCCTGGAGCTGGCCCGGCGCTTCTCGCTCGTGCCGGAGGGCAGCCACGAGGTGCTGTGGGTGACCGAGTTCCCCGCCTTCCTGTGGAACGCCGAGGCCAAGCGCTGGGATGCCACGCACCACCCGTTCACCGCGCCGGCCGGCGACTTCGAGGATCCGGGATCGCTCAGCTCGCAGGCCTACGATCTCGTCCTCGACGGCTCGGAGATCGGCGGCGGCTCGATCCGTATCCACGACCGCGCGGTGCAGGAGCGGGTGTTCGAGCTGCTCGGGATCTCCGCCGAGGACGCGCAGGCGCG
>DASZLC010000133.1:0-4198 GCA_035552615.1 Solirubrobacteraceae bacterium | reverse complement strand
GCGCATCGTCGGGATCGGCGAGGGCGTCGACTACGGCCACAACGGGATGACCCACTACGCCCTGGAGGACGTGGCCCTGATGCGCGCCCAGCCCGGGCTGACGCTGGTCGTGCCGGGATCCTCGGGCCAGGTCGACGCGGTACTGCGGGCGGTGCAGCCACTGCCCGGACCGGCGTACCTGCGGATCAGCAAGCAGACCGTTGATGTCCCCGCGCTCGATGGGCGCTTTGAGCTGGGCCGCGCCGAGCGGATCGCCGACGGCGACGACGTCGCGCTGGTGGCGCTCGGCTCGATGTCCGAGCTCGCCCTGGAGGCGGCCGCGCTGCTGGCGCGCCACGAGGTCGCGGCCGGCGTGACGGTCGTCTCGAGCGTCTCCCCGGCGCCGCTGGAGGACCTGGCGGCCACGCTCGCCGGAGTGCCGTTGGCCGTATCGATCGAGGCCGCGTACGTCACCGGCGGACTCGGGTCGCTGCTGGCCGAGGTGATCGCCGAGCGCGGGATCACCTGCCGCTTGGTGCGCGCCGGCGTGCGCGAGAAGCCGATGGGGATCTCCGGCAGCCGCACCTACATGCACGACCAGCTCGGACTCAGCCCCGAGCGCCTGGCGAGGACGGCGTTGCAGGCGCTGGCGCTGAGCCGGCCGTGAGCACGGTGCGCCGCGGGACGCGGCGATGAAGCTGTCGGCCGTGATCGCCTGCTACCGCGACGCCCCGGCGGTGCCGATCATGTACGAGCGGTTGGTGACGACATTCGAGAAGCTCGGCGCCGAGTACGAGATCATCTTCGTCAACGACGGCTCACCGGACAACGCCCGCGAGGTGCTGGCCGAACTGGCCGCGCGTGACCCCAACGTCGTGGTGATCAACCACGCCCGGGCGTTCGGCTCGCAGAGCGCGTTCACCAGTGGTATGCAGATCGCCACCGGGGACGGCGTCGTGCTGCTCGACGGCGACCTGCAAGATCCGCCCGAGCTGATCGAGGAGTTCGTGAAGCACTGGAAGGAGGGCTACGACGTCGTCTACGGCGAGCGCGTGAAGCGCGAGGCGTCAGCCTTCATGCGCTTCGCCTACCGCCGCTTCTACCGCCTGTTCAAGCGCCTGGCCTACGTGAACGTGCCGCTCGACGCCGGTGACTTCGGGCTGATCGACCGCCGCGTCGTCGACGCCATCAACTCGCTGCCCGAGAAACACCGCTTCCTCCGCGGGCTGCGGGCGTGGGTCGGCTTCCGGCAGCTCGGGGTGCCCTACGTCCGCCCCGAGCGGATGTTCGGGACGACGACCAACTCGCTGCGCCGGAACGCCGGATGGGCCCGGCGGGCGATCGTCTCGTTCTCGTACGCCCCGCTCGACATGATCACCGTCCTGGCGCTGTCGATCGTCGTCCTGTCGGCGGTCGCGCTGCTGGTGGAGGTGGTGATCCGGGTGCTCGATCCGACGGCCGCTCCGAAGGGCTTCACCACGGTCATTGTCGTGGTGCTGTTCATCGGCGGGATCCAGCTGCTGTGCCTGGCCATCATCGGCTCCTATCTGGCGCACATGTACGAGGAGGTGAAGGGCCGGCCCCCGTTCATCGTCGAGTCGATCCTGAACCGCCCGACAGCCGATCCGGCGCCCGGGCGCCCGTTCGACACGGTGAAGCCGACCGCGGACGAATGAGCACGACAGAGAACGCGATCTCCGCTCGCCTGCAGCCGACGATCTGCGCGATCTGCGCGCAGGCGAGCGACAGCGAGGAAATCTACCCGGCGAACCTCGACCCCGGGTCGTTCACCGCCGAGGTGTTCTCCGCCCGGCGCCTGCCCGACCGCCAGCACTACCGAATGGTCCGCTGCCGGCGGTGCGGGCTCGTGCGATCGGACCCCGTGCTGAGCGCCGACGCGCTGGCCGAGCTGTACCGCGACTCGACGTTCGACTACGGCGGGGAGCTGGAGGGCCTGCGGGCCACCTACGGCGGTGCGCTGGACCGCCTCGCCGCGCAGCTGAGCGCGCGCGAGGGCCTGCTCGATGTCGGCTGCGGCAGCGGCTTCGTGCTGGAGGTGGCGCTGCAGCGCGGCTGGAGCGAGGTCCACGGCGTCGAACCGAGCGCCGACGCGATCGCCAAGGCCGCGCCCGCGGTCGGCCCGCTGATCGTCCAGGACATGATGCGCCCGGGCCTGTTCGGCGACGGGTCGCTGTCGGCCGTGACGCTGTTCCAGGTGCTCGACCACATGCCCGACCCGCTCGGGCTGCTGCGCGCCTGCCGGCAGATCCTTCGCCCCGGCGGCGCGATCATGGCCTTCAATCACAACATCACCGCGATCTCGGCGCGGCTGCTCGGCGAGCGCAGCCCGATCATCGACGTGGAGCACACGTACCTGTACTCGCCGGAGACGATGCGCGCGCTGTTCGCCAAGGCGGGCTTTGACGTCGTGAGCGTCGCACCGGTGCGCAACACGTACAGCGTGGCGTACCTCACGCAGCTCGTGCCGCTGCCCCGTTCGCTGAAGCAGCGGCTGATCCCGCGGCTGCGAGCGACCGCGCTCGGGCGGGCCCAGCTGACCGTCCCGCTCGGCAACCTCTGCCTGATCGCCCGCCGCGGGGCATGAGGGCGCTCGTCACCGGCGCCGGCGGGTTCCTCGGCGCCAACCTCGTCCGTCACCTGCTGCAGGCCGGGCACGAGCCCACGGCCGCGGTGCGGCCGGACGGGGACCCGTGGCGATTGACGGGACTCGACGTCTCCCGGCTGGAGCTCGACCTGAGCGACCCCGAGGCGACCGAGCGCGCCGTCGGCGAGCTGCGGCCCGAGGTGATCTTCCACCTTGCCGCCCACGGCGCCTACTCCTGGCAGCGCGACCTCGACCGGATGCTGGCCGTCAACGTCCGCGCCACCGAGGCGCTGCTGGCAGCGGCGCGGCAACTCGACGCCACCCTGATTAACGCCGGCTCATCGTCGGAATACGGGTATCAGGATCATCCGCCGGGCGAGGACGAGCCGGTGAAGCCGAACTCGTACTACGCCATCACCAAGGTCGCGGCCACGCATCTCTGCCAGCTGGCCGCGACGACGGACGGGGTCCGGACGGCGACCCTGCGGCTGTACTCCGTCTACGGTCCGTGGGAGGACCCGCGACGGCTGATGCCGGTGCTCGTCCGGCACTGCCGGGCCGGCGGCTGGCCGCCGCTCGTCGGGCCCGACACCGCGCGCGACTTCGTCTGGGTCGGCGACGCCTGCGAGGCGTTCGTGCGCGCCGCGCGCGCCGAGCTGCCCCACCCCGGGGGGGTCTTCAACATCGCCAGCGGCACGCAGACGACGCTCCGCGAGCTCGTGGACACGGCGGCCCGGGTGTTCGGCCTGGACCGCGAGCCGCAGTGGGGCACGATGGCCCAGCGCGCCTGGGACACTTCCGTATGGATCGGCGATCCCGGTGCGGCGTCGGCGGACCTCGGCTGGCGCGCCGAAACCGAGCTGGCCGACGGGCTTCGGCGTTTCGGAGCGTGGTTCGCCGGGCATCCGGAGCTGGAGGACCGCTACGCATGAGACGCACCGGCACCCCCGAGAATATGGCCCTCCGCCGGGCGGAACGATGGCGGCCGCCGCTCTTCACCCCGCTCGATACCCGGCGGGCGCGGATCATCGCCGTGGTGCGGCGGTTCTTCGACCTGCAGGCCGGGTCGTTGTGGCGCCATCTCGCGCCGGTGCTCTCCGGCGTGGAAGGGACGCTCGCCGACGTCGGCTGTGGCGCCCAGCCGTACCGCAGGCTGGTCCGAGCGAGCACGCGCTACGTGGGAATCGACACCGACCGGGCGCGGGACCACTTCGGCTACGACCTTCCCGATGTGAGAGCGATCCGCGCCGGCGAGCGCTGGCCGCTCCAGGACGGCGAGGCCGACGTCGTGCTCGCCACGGAAACGCTCGAGCACGTGCCCGACCCCAATGCGTTCCTGGCCGAGGCGTTCCGCGTGCTGCGCCCAGGTGGTCAGGTGATCCTGACCACCCCGTTCGCCGCCCGCTGGCATTACATCCCCCACGATCACTGGCGCTTCACCCCCAGCGGCCTGCGGCTGCTGCTCGAGCGCGTCGGGTTCGAGCGGGTGATCGTGCACGGGCGCGGCAACGAGCTGACGGTGGCCTGTCACCGCATCCTGGCCCTGCTGTGGCCGATCATGCTGCCCCAGGGCGAGGACGGGACGCCCCACGTGCGTCCCGCCGGCCTGGTCGT
>DASZLC010000132.1:0-18097 GCA_035552615.1 Solirubrobacteraceae bacterium | reverse complement strand
GACGTCCGCCGGCGCCTACGAACGCAATGACCGTCTGACTGGAGCTTCTATGCAAGAGCCAACGACCACCTACGAAGCGAGAGCGCAGGACGTCCACCGGGTGCTGCTGCTGTACAGCGGGGGCCTCGACACCAGCGTGATGCTGAAGTGGATCCAGGACCAGTACGACGCCGAAGTGGTGGCGCTGACGGTCAACCTCGGCCAGCCCGGTGAGGACTACGACGTCGTCAAGGGCAAGGCGCTCCAGCTCGGCGCGCTCGACTGCCACGTTGTCGACGCGCGCGAGGAGTTCGCGCGCGAGTACATCACGCCCGCGATCAAGGCCAACGCCATCTACGGGCTCGGCTACCCGCTGTTCACCGCGCTCGGCCGGCCGCTGATCGCCAAGCTCGCCGTGGAGTACGCCCGCCGCACGGGGTGCGACACGATCGCCCACGGCTGCACGGGCAAGGGCAACGACCAGGTCAGGATCGAGGCGACCGTGGCGACGCTGGCGCCTGAGCTGAAGGTGATCGCACCCGTACGCAGCTGGGCGATGGGGCGCGAGGAGGAGATCGCCTACGCGCGGGACAACGGGATTCCGGTGAAGGGCGGGACCGAGGCGGCGCCCTACTCGATCGACGACAACCTCTGGGGGCGGAGCTCGGAGGGCAAGTGGATCGAGGACCTCGACCACGCCCCCGACGACGACGTGTTTCAGCTCGTCACCCGCCCGGAGCTGGCGCCCGACGAGCCTCAGACCATTTCGATCGAATTTGTGCAAGGTGTCCCGGTGGCGGTCGATGGCGAGCGGCTGCCCCTGGTCGAGCTGCTGGAGCGCGTGGCCGAGGTCGGCGCGCGCCACGGCGTCGGGATCGTCGACCACATCGAGGACCGGATCGTCGGGCTGAAGGTCCGCGACATCTACGAGGTTCCGGCGGCGGCCATCCTGCTCCCCGCCCACGCCGAGCTGGAGCGGCTCGTCGGCACCATCCACCAGAACCAGTTCAAGTCCACGCTCGACGACAAATGGGCCTACCTGGTGTACGCCGGGCTGTGGTGGGAGCCGCTGCGCGAGGACCTCGACGCGTACATGGACGCCGCCAATGCCCAGGTCACGGGCACGATCTCCCTCAAATTGTTCAAGGGCTCGGCGCGCGTCGTGACGCGCTCGTCGCCCAACGCCATCTACGACGCCCAGCTGGCGACGTTCTCCGAGTCGGGTGGCCTGTTCGCGCAGACGGCGTCACCCGGGTTCATCGAGCTGTGGTCGCTGCAGTCGCGGATGGCGTGGCGGGTGAGACATCCGGGGTGAGGAATACCCTCGGGCGTCGCCGTGTCCCGCGCATTGACGCCCAGCCCTGACGGAGTACCGCTGCGAATCGACGCCGCCGCCTACTCGCCCTTCGGCGAGGCGCAGCTGGTGGTCGAGCTCGCCGGCCGCTGGCTGACGGCGCCCGCCGCGACCGAGCTGAGCGAGCCCGCGCAGCTGGTGCTGGAGGCCGAGGGGGAGACCCACACCTTCCCGGAGATCGCCTCGGAGCCCGATTCCGAGCGGGTTGCCGACGACGTCTACACCCGGAGCTTCGTCGTGCCGGCGCCGTTCGAGGAGCAGCTCGGGCGCTCGCGCCTGCTCTTCGCCGGCGGGCGGACCGTCGCAGTCCCGCCGGCGGTCTGGACGATGGTGAGAGCTCAGCCAGATGATCCCGGGCTCGTCGCGCTGCGCGCCGAGCTGCGCGAGCGGGTCGCCACCGAGACGCGGCTGCGGCGCACGATCGCCGAGCTGCGCGCCCAGCTGGAGGCGCGCGGGCACAACCAGGACCGGCTGGAGGCGACGCAGGCCGAGCTGCGCGAATCCTTCGCCCAGCTGCGCGAGCGGCTGGAGCAGGAGATCCGGCGCACGGGCGAGCTTCAGTCGGCGCACGGCTCGCTGCGGGCCGACAACGAGCGCCTGGAGGCCGAGCTGGCCGCGGCCACGGTCGCTCGGGACAGCGCGGCCGGCGAGGTGGACGAGCTGCGCAGCGAGCTCGACACGCTCGGCGCCGAGTACGCGATCTCGCGCGAGCCGGTCAGCGAGGACGAGATCGACGACGCCGAGGCGCTCCTGGCCGAGGCGCGGGCGCTGACGGCGAGGCTCCAGACCGCGGCGTGACGGCGGCGGCCCGATGAGCAGCCACGTTGACACCAGCATGGACGTGATCCTGCAGCGGCGGCTGCGGGCCTACGAGCTCGCGCTCGACACCGCCCGGCGCGACGCGGTTGCGACGGCGCAGACGCTGACGCGGCTGACAGCTCGGATCGCCGACCTGGAGCTCGAGCTCTCCGAGGCGCGCGAGCGCCCGGCGCGGCTGGAGAGCCAGCTGTCGGAGAGCCGGCGCGCCCGCCGCTCGGCCGAGCAGCGCGCGTACGCCGAGCGCGCGGAGCGCGAGGAACTGGAGCAGCGGCTGCACGACCTGGAGCAGGGCCGGGAGGAAGCCGTCGAGCAGCGCGAGGAGCTCGCCGCCGTCACCGGGCGCCAGCGCGAGCTGGAGGAGGAGATCGTCGCGCTGCGTCGCCGCGCCGACGAGGCCGACCACCTGGTCGCGGCCAGTTCCGCCGCGCGCGAGCGCGCCGAGCAGCAGCTCGCCCAGGGGTCCGGTGAGCGCACGCAGCGGATGACCGACGTCCTGCGCGAGCTGCGCCCGCAGTTCAGCATGCTGGCGACGCTGCTCCAGGACGAGCGAGCCGCCCGCGTCGCCGCGCAGGAGCGCGTCGCCCAGCTCGAGGCGCTGCTGGAGCGCCCCAGCCGCGATGCGAAGATCGAGCCGCTGCGCCCGGCGGTGGCAGAGCTGGCGGTCGGACTGGCGGTTCGCGGTGAGCCGAGCGGGCCGATTGACCCCGACCGCCTCGCGTTCGCGCTGAAGCGGCTGCGCGCCGTCACCGGGGCCGCGCTCGACGAGGCGAGCGAAGCGGCGCCGGAGCTTCCCGTGCCAGGGCTGCCCGGGCCGGAGCTTCCCGTGCCGGAGCTGCCCGTGGCGGAGCTCCCCGCGGGCCGCCCGTGGCTGGCGCCGGCGTTTCGCCGCATGGCGCGCGACGATCCCGACGCCGCCGGAACGCTGCTCCTGGCCCTGCTGCCGTTGCAGGAGCGAGCATCCGCCGCCACCGTGGCCTACGACATCCGCTCGGGCGGCCACTACGTCCAGGTCACGGCCGGGCCCGACGGCCTGCGCACCGAGCTGGCCGAGGGGCCGCGTGCGTCCGGCGAGGTCGACTTCTCTGTGGACGGCGAGCTCGCCGCCGTGGCGCGGCTGCTGGCCGCCGGCCCGCGGCGCCGCCGGCTCCGCGTCGGGCTCGCCAAGGTGCGGGGCGATCGCCGGGCGCTGGCCGCGCTCGACGCGCTGCTGACGGTGCCGGTGAGCCTCGGCGCGCTCCCCGACGCCGGCGTCGAGCTCGGGGCCGTGACGGCGCTGAGGCTGGTCGGGGCGATGATCGGGCCCGATCCGGCCAACGAAGAGTCGTTCACGCTCGGCTTCCGCCGGCCGGAGCTCGACGCCGACGCTCCGGCCGAGGCCGCACTCGTGATCGACCGCGCCCGGCCTCCGCGCGTGACGATCGATGCCGAGGGCGCGACGACGACGATCATCTGCCCGCCACGGGACCTCCTGAAGGTCCTGGCCGAGATTCCCGGCGTCAGCTTCGAGTGCCTTGGCGCGTCCGACTCGCTGAGCTGGCTGCAGCGGCGGATCAAGGCCGCACAGAGCGCCTGATTCCTGGCGCCGGCCGCTCCTGGCCGAGCGGTTTCGTCCGCGGCGATGCCTATGCTGGAAATCGTCCCAACCGTCCTGGCATGACTCCTTCCTGCGCGCATCTTCACGTCCACTCCGAGTACTCGTTGCTCGACGGCGCGTGCAAGATCGACAAGCTCGCGGCGCGGGCCGCCGAGTTCGGGCAGCCCGCCCTCGGGCTCACCGATCACGGCGTGATGAACGGCTCGGTGGAGCTCTACACGGCCGCCAAGAAGCACGGGATCAAGCCGATCATCGGGTGCGAGGTGTACGTCGTCGACGACCATTCGCGGCGCGCTCCCGGCAAGCTCGATCGCTTCCATCTGACCCTCCTGGCCGAGAGCGATGCCGGTTACCGCAACCTCGTCAAGCTCTCCTCGGCCGGCTTCCTCCAGGGCTTCCAGCGCGGCAAGCCGTCGGTCGACATGGAGCTGATGGCCGCGCACTCCGAGGGCGTGATCGCGCTGACCGGCTGCCTGGCCTCGCGCTTCTGCCAGCTGCTGGGCGACGGCAAGCGGGCCGAGGCCAAGGGCCACGCCGAGCAGCTGCTCGAGGTGTTCGGAGCGCGGGACGTGTACTTCGAGGTCCAGAAGAACGGCATCGCGCTGCAGGACCACTGCAACGAGGGGATCGTTCAGATCGCCCGGGAGCTCGGCGGCTCGCTCGTCGGCACCGGCGATGTCCACTACCTCCGGCGCGAGGACTATCACCACCATTCGGCGCTGCTGTGCGTGCAGACGAAGTCGACGCTGGCGCAGCCGAAGATGAAGTTCGACACCAACGAGTTCTACCTACGCTCCTCGGAGGAGATGGCCGACGTGTTCGCGCCGTGGCCCGAGGCGATCCCGAACACGCTGGAGATCGCCGAGCGCTGCAACGTCGAGATCGAGCTCGGCAAGCAGCTGATCCCGAGCTACCAGACGCCGAGCGGCGAGCCCGAGGGCCAGTTCCTGCGCGCGCTCGTCGATCAGGGGCTGCGCAAGCGCTACGGCGACCCGGTCCCGGCGCCGGCGCAGGAGCGCGCCGAGTACGAGCTCGGGGTGATCGACCGGATGGGGTTCAACGCCTACTTCTTGATCGTCTGGGACTTCGTCAACTTCGCCAAGGACACCGGCATCGCGGTCGGTCCTGGCCGCGGCTCGGCGGCCGGGTCGATCGTGGCGTACTGCCTGCGGATCACCGATGTCGATCCGCTGCGCTACGACCTCCTGTTTGAGCGGTTCCTGAACCCCGAACGGGTGTCGATGCCGGATATCGACATCGATTTCTCGGTCCGCGGGCGGGAGAAGGTGATCCGCTATGTGACCGAGAAGTACGGCAAGGAGTCGGTCGCTCAGATCGTGACGTTCGGCAAGATGTTCCCGCGCGCGGCGACGCGCGACGCCGCCCGCGTGCTCGGCTACGACTACGCCGCCGGGGACAAGCTGGCGAAGCTGATCCCCGATCCGATCATGGGTCGCTCGCCCAGCTTCGAGGAGTGCCTGAAGCCGGGGGAGCCGCTGCGCGCCGAGGTCGACCGCGACGGGGTGGCGAAGGAGATCGTCGAAGTCGCGCAGGGACTGGAGGGGATCGTCCGCAACTCGTCGATCCACGCCGCCGCCGTTGTGATCGCCGACCGGCCGCTGACCGAGACCGTCCCGCTGCAGCTGGCCGACACGAACAAGGTCGACGAGCACGGCGACAAGATCTTCCGCACCGTCACCCAGTACTCGATGAAGCCGGTCGAGCAGCTTGGCCTGCTGAAGATGGACTTCCTCGGGCTGCGCAACCTCGACGTGATCGAGGACGCGCTCGACATCATCGAGCGCTCGACCGGCGAGCGCCCGGATATGGCGACGCTGCCGCTCGACGATCCCAAGACCTACGAGATGATGGCCCGGGGCGAATCGGTCGGCGTATTCCAGTTCGAGTCCGAGGGGATGCGCGAGACGCTGAAGAAGGTCCGCCCCAGCGAGTTCGAGCATCTGATCGCGCTGAACGCGCTGTACCGCCCCGGCCCGATGGAGAACATCCCGCACTACACCCGCGGCAAGCACAATCCGGAGACGGTCTCCTATCCCGACGACCGGCTGCGGGGGATCCTGGAGTCGACCAACGGCGTGGTCGTCTACCAGGAGCAGGCGATGCAGATCTCCAAGGAGATCGCCGGCTTCAGCGGCGCCAAGGCCGACGACCTGCGCAAGGCGATCGGCAAGAAGAACCGTGAGGCGATGGCCAAGCTGAAGCCCGAGTTCTACGAGGGCTGCCGCGCTTCGGGCACCAGCGAGTCGGTGACCGAGTGGCTGTGGACGACAAACGAACGGTCGGCAGACTACTCCTTTAACAAGTCCCACTCTGCTTGCTACGCGCTGATCGCCTACTGGACGGCGTGGCTGCGCGCCAACTATCCCGCGGAGTTCATGGCCGCGCTGATCTCCTCGGTGATGGACACGAAGGACAAGGTGCCGTTCTTCGTTGCCCAGGCCGAGCAGATGGGGATCGAGATCCTGCCCCCGGACGTGAACCTGTCAGATCACGAGTTCGTCGTCGTCGACGGCAACGTCCGCTTCGGCCTCGACGCCGTCAAGGGCGTCGGCTATGCCGCGGTCGAGAACATCAAGCGCGCCCGCGGTGAATGGGATCCCACCCACCACGCCCCCAGCCATCCGTTCACCGACCTATGGGACTTCTGCGCTCGGATCGACGGCCGCGCGGTGAACAAGAAGGCGATCGAAGGGCTGATCAAGTGCGGGGCGTTCGGCACGACCGGCGACTCGCGCAAGGGCATGCTGGCGGTGCTGGAGCAGGCCCAGGCCTCCGGCCAGAAGGCACAGCAGGACGCCGAGATCGGGCAGGGATCGATCTTCGACATGCTCGACGACGGCTCTGGCGGCGACGGCTCCGGGGAGGGCACGGGCGGCGGCGGAAGCGGGGCGGCGCCCAGCCATGCGCCGATCCCGGCCGGCGAGTTCGAGCGCACCGAGCTGCTCGCGCTGGAGAAGGAGTCGATCGGGCTGTTCATCTCCGAGCACCCGCTGAAGCAGATCGCCCCGGCGCTCCGCGCCGCCAGCGACTACACGCTGGCTGAGCTGGCCAACCGCCGGGACGGCGACTGGGTCACCGTCGGCGGGATGATCACCCAGGCGAAGAAGATCAAGACGAAGGCGGGCGATTGGATGATGTTCGCCACACTCGACGACCTCACCGAGCCCGTCGAGCTGCTCGTGTTCGCCAATGTGATCGAGACCGCGGGCGCGGCTCTCGCGCAGGACAGCATCGTCCTGGTCCGCGGCACGGTTGACCACAAGGACAAGAACAAGATCGTCGTCAAGGTCCAGAAGATCGACGCGTTCGCGCCCAGCGAGGCCGACGTCGAGACCGCGCGGGCAGAGGAGGCCAAGGCGGTCGTCCCGCCGAGCGCGCTACGCCTGCATCTCGACGCCACCGCGCTGCCGGCGCGCGTGATCGGCGAGCTGAAGGACGTGCTGGCCGAGTTCCCCGGCGACCGCGACGTCGTGATCGAGCTCGTCTCCAGCGTCGGTCGCCGCCGTCTCCGGCTCGGCGCCGAGTACCGCGTGAACCGCGACGCGAGCCTCCACGCCGAGCTCGACGACCTGCTCGGCGCGGCGATCATCACCCCCGCCGCGGTCGCTCAGGCCGAGCCCGCGCTCGCCGCCGGCTAGCGGCAACCGCCGCCTATGCTCGGCGAAACACCTGCGAGTTCGACGGCAGCCACCCGAACCCGGTCCCGTCAAAGCGCCGCCGCAACGTGGCGGTTGCGCCGTCGTCAAGCCGTGCGCCCGCCCGCTCAAAGGCCGCCGTCCAGTACTCCAACGGCTGCTCGTTGATATGTCCGTGACCGCCTTGACCGGGCTGGGCGGCGCTGAACACCACGGTCGGCGCGAGGTCCAGCATGAACGACACGAGCCGCGGGCCCAGCGCCTCGGGCAGATGCTCGGCCACCTCGAAGCTGAAGGCGACATCGGCACGGCGCGAGAGCGGTGCTGGGTTCGGCGTCGTGAGGTCGAACGACACGCACCGAACACCCTGCGCGCGCGCGGCAACGCGTCCCATGCGACTGTGCTCGCATGCCAGCACTGGACGTCCTGCTCGCTGTAGCGCCGCTGCGTACACGCCAGTCCCCGCTCCAACGTCAGCAAAGCTGGAGTCGGGAAACGTGTCAAGCAGCGCAGGCACGACAGTCGGAGCTTGCCTGAGCGCCGCCCAGTGGAAGAACGCAAAGACGCCGGGATGGTAGGTGAGCCAGTTCCACCCGTGCCGCTGCCCGACCCAGGACAGCTTGATGACGGCTCGCAGAATCGCCTCTTTGACGCGAGCGATCATCCCGGCGAGTTTAGCTCAGCCGACGCCTCAGCGACGCGACGGCTAGGCCGATTCCGGCAGCCACGGGGCGTGCCAGGAGCCGAGGCCGGCGATCACCTTGTCGGCCTCCGGCGGACCCCACGAGCCGGACGCGTACTCGTGCACGGGCGGCGGCGCGTCGAGCAGCGGTTGGAGGATCCGCCAGCTCTCCTCGACCATGTCCTGGCGGGCGAAGCGGGTGCTGTCGCCGATCAGCGCGGCGTGGAGCAGCACCTCGTAGGGGGTTGCGCCCTCGCCGCCCTCCTGCGCGAACTCCAGGTCGAGGTCGACCTCCGAGGGGCCCTTCTTGTCGGCGCGCAGGGCGTCGAGGACGACCCGCACGCCGGTCCCGGGATCGATCCGCACGACGAGCTGGCTCGGGCACGGGCGGCGCTGGCTGTCGGGGATGAAGTGCACCTTCGGGGGATGCTTGAACACGAGCCTCAGCTCGGTCTGGCGGACGGCCAGCTGCTTGCCGGTGCGGATCAGGAACGGAACGCCGGCCCAGCGCCAGTTCTCCACCTCGAGCCGGAGCGCCACGAACGTCTCGGTCCCGGAGTGGTGATCGACGCCGTCGATCTCGCGGTAGCCCGTGTACTGCCCGCGGACGTAATGCGCGGGGGACGCCTCGGGCATCGCCTTAAAGACGCTCACTCTGGCATCCTTGATCGTGTCCGGGTCGCCCGCCGACGGTGGTTCCATGGCCGCCGCGGAGAGCACCTGCAGGAGGTGGTTGACCACCACGTCACGCAGTGCTCCGACCGGATCGTAGAAGTGCCCGCGGTCCTCGACCCCGAAGTTCTCGGCCATCGTGATCTGGACGCTGGAGACGTAGTTGCGGTTCCACACCGGCTCCAGGATGGTGTTGGCGAACCGCAGGTACAGGAACTCGTCCAGTCCCATCTTCCCGAGGAAGTGGTCGATCCGGTACAGCTGGCTCTCGTCGATGTACTGGTGCAGGTCGGCGGCGAGCTTGCGGGCGGAGGCCAGGTCGTGGCCGAACGGCTTCTCGACCACCACCCGCTGGCCGGCCGCCAGCAGGTTGGCCTTCGACAGGCCCGCGATCACCATCCCGAACAGCGACGGCGGGATCTCCAGGTAAAACGTCGGGTTGTGCAGGTCGCCCAGCTCGCCGGCCACGCGGTAGTAGGTGACATCGTCGGCGAAGTCGCCCTTCACGTAACGCAGCCGGCCCGCGAGCCGCGCGAACACGGTGTCGTCGAGCTGCTCGCCGGCGGCCTCGATGCTCGCGCGCGCGTGGTCGCGCAGGTGCGCGACGGTCCAGTCATCGACGGCCACCCCGATCACGGGCACCTCGAGCAGCCCGCGCGCCTCGAGGCGATAGAGCGAGCGGAGGGTCATCTTCTTGGCCAGGTCGCCGGTGATCCCGAAGACGACCAGCGCGTCGGCGGCGTCAGTGTTCATGCCCGGCACGCTACCCGCTCAGCGCTTCTGGGCGCGCGAGGCGCTGCGCTTACGGTTCGCGATCCCCTGCTTTCGCAGGACACGGCAGTGCTCGATCTCCTCGGCGGTGGGGCCTTGCTTGTCCGGTCCCGGCGTCTCCAGCGCGCAGGCCAGCCGCTCGAACCGCGGCTCCGAGAGAAAGGCCCGGCAGCCCGTCTCGCCGAGCTCGCCCTCGCCGATGTTGGCGTGGCGATCGCGGTTTGAGCCGAGCGGGTTGGCGGAGTCGTTCAGGTGCAGCGAGCCGAGCCGGTCCAGGCCGACCACTCGCTCGAACTCGTCGAGCACGCCGCCGAGCCCGGCCGGCGTGCGGATGTCATAGCCGGAGGCGAGCAGGTGGCAGGAGTCGAGGCAGATCCCGAGGCGCGTGCTGCCGCCCGCCGCATCGAGCATCGCGGCGAGCTCCTGAAAGCTCCGCCCGAGCGTCCCGCCGGTGCCGGCCGTGTTCTCCAGGTGCAGTGGGCAGCCGTCGGTCTCGCTCAGCGCCTCCTTGATCACCGCGCCGGCCCGCGTGAGCGCGGGGCCGACCTCGCCTGCCTTGGCCGATCCGGCGTGCAGCACGACGCCGACCGCGCCGATCCCGTCCCCCACGCGCAGCGAGGCGATCAGCGAGGTGAGCGACTTGTCGCGCAGCTCCTTGTCCTCGGAGGCGCAGTTGATCAGGTACACGGCATGGATCATCACCGCCTCGATCGGGCTCGCCTCCATCGCCTCGCCGAACTCGGCGAAGTCGTCCTCGCCGTATGCGGTCGGGCGCCACATCCGGGGGGACTGGTTGAAGATCTGGATCGCCGCGCAGCCGCGCTCGATCCCCGCCGCGACGGCCTTGCGCAGACCGCCGGGAACATGGGCGCCGATTAGCATGGGCTCGATTATGCGCGTTCGCTTCGCTCCATCGCCGACCGGGCTGCTGCACATCGGCGGCGCCCGCACCGCGCTGTACAACTGGCTGCTGGCCCGCGGGCCGGCGCTGCGGGGCGAGAGCGAGGGGGGAACGCTCGTGCTGCGGATCGAGGACACCGACCGCGAGCGCTCCACTCCGGAGAACGTGGAGCAGATCCTCGACGCGCTGCGCTGGCTGAACCTCGATTGGGATGAGGGTCCGATCTTTCAGACGGCGAACGCGCCACGCCACCAGGCGGCGCTGGCGCAGCTGCTGGCCGACGATCGGGCCTACCACTCCACTGCCACCGCCGACGACGTGAAGGCCTACAAGTCGCAGCACGGCTCCGACCGCGGCTTCCGCGGCGAGCCCGAGGCCGCGGGCGCGGTGCGCCTGCGCGTGCCCGACGATGGTGAAACGGGCTACGACGACGTCATCCTCGGGCCGATCCGCTTCGCCAACCGGTCGCTCGACGATCCCGTGATCGCCCGGGCCGATGGATCGGTGCTCTACAACTTCGCGGTCGCCGTCGACGACCTCGATGCCGACATCACCCACGTCGTTCGTGGCGCCGACCACATCTCCAACACCCCGCGACAGCTGCTGGTGCTGGAGGCGCTCGGGGCCCAACCGCCGCGCTACGCGCATCTGCCGCTGCTGCACGGCCCCGACGGCAAGAAACTGTCAAAACGCCATGGCGCCGCCTCCGTCCAGGAGCTCCGCCAGGCCGGATATCTGCCCGAGGCGGTCGACAACTACATCGCGCTGCTCGGCGCCGGCTTCGCCAGCGACGAGGAGCACTTCCCGCTGGAGGAGCTGGCGCGCCGCTTCCGGCTGGAGCGGGTCTCGAAGAACCCGGCCGTGTTCGACGAGCGCAAGCTCAGGCACATGAACGGCCGCCACCTGCGCGAGCTCGGCACCGACGAGCTGACCCGGCGCCTGGAGGAGTACACGGGGCGGAGCGGCCTGCGCGACGCCGTCGCCATCAGCGAGGAGAAGATCCAGACGTTGGCCGACTTCTGGCCGCTCGCCGGATTCATCTTCGACGGTCCGGTCGACGATCCCGCGGCGGTGGCGAAGGTGCTCGGCAAGGACGGCGCCCGCGACACGCTGGCCGCCGCGCGGGAGGCGATCGCCGCCGTCGAGCCGTTCACGGTCGACGGGCTGGAGGCGGCGCTTGGCCGGATCGTCGAGGCCGGCGGCGTGAAGCCCGGACAGGTGTATCAGCCGATTCGCGTGGCCGTGGCGGGGACGACGGTCTCGCCCGGCATCTTCGAAACGCTTGCCGTGCTCGGCCGCGAGGAGACATTGCGGCGGATCGACGCCGCGCTGGCACACTCGCCGGCCGCTCCGTAGCGCCCTCGTAGCGGTATCGACATTTCCTCGCCGGCGCTAAACCCGCCTCGTACATCTGCCGATAATGAGTGCGAGCGGGCTCGACACAGGCCCCTGGAGTCGTCCCGTTTCATCCGCATTCGACCAGGTGGTACCGCACGGTGTCCCACACCGCAATCGCAGCGAACACGCCGACCGATCCCTACGCCTCCCGCGAGCGTCACCACAACGAGGGCCACGGGCGCCGGCTGACGGCCGCCTTCGAGGCGCTGGAGGTCTTCCCGGTGATGGTGGAGTCGCGCAACCGGGTCCTGAGGCTGTTCGAGAACGGGGAGCCGCCGACCGCCGACGTCGTCACCGCGGTCGAGTCCGATGCCGCCCTGTGCGTCACCGTGATGCGGCTCGCCAACCAGGTCGACGGGCGCTACAAGGGCCGCGTCGAGAGCGCCGTGCAGGGCATCGAGGTGCTGGCGCCGCGCACCGTGCACTCGATCGCCGCGCGTGCCCGCACGTTCGACTTCTTCGAGCGCACCGCCGTGTGGCAGGGGATTCCTGAGCGCTTCCGCCTCCACGCGATCGCCACGCAGCGCGCCGCTGACCGGCTCGCACGCGAGCTCGGCTACGAGCAGCGCGACCGGCTGATGGTCAGCTCGCTGCTGCACGACATCGGAAAGCTCGTCCTCGTCCACGCCTATCCCGGCTACCCGCGCCAAGTCCACGGCGACGCTCGCACCCCCGAGGAGCGTCTCCAGCGCGAGCGCCGCGAGCTCGGCGTCGACCACGCGCTCGTCGGCGGCGTGCTCGTGAGGCGGTGGGGGCTGCCACGCTCGCTGGCCAGCGTGATCGAGCGCCACCACGCTGAGGACGCCGAGGGCGATGCGGCGCTGATCCGCCTGGCCGACATGCTCGCGCACTACGCGCTCGGGGGCGCCGTGAACCCGTCCGAGCTGCTGGCCGCGGCGCGCGTCGTCGGCGTCAAGCCGGCCGAGCTGCGCACCGTGATGTACGACCTGCCGCTGCCGACGACGAACGCGCGTCCGCGCCAGATCGACCCCTGCCCGCTGTCGGCGCGCGAGGTCGACGTGCTCCGCCGCCTCGCCAAGGGCATGGTCTACAAGCAGATCGCCGCCGAGCTGGGTCTGTCGACGAGCACGGTCCGCACCCATCTCCACAACGTGTACGGCAAGCTGGGCGCGATGGACCGAGCCCAAGCGGTCCTGATGGCGACCGAGCGGGGCTGGATCTAACCGCGCGGGCCGTTCCGTCCGGACGAACCCGTTTCTGCCTTCGGGTGCGATACGCGGCCGCACGTCCACTCGAGGTTCGCCGGAAGGAAGACCCGCGCTCCAGCTTTGTGGCAGTTCGGGACGTTCTGATTGTCCGCTTGCGGTCGGATCGCCTGCTGGCCGGGTCGGGCGGCTACGATCGCTGGAGTGATCTCAATTACCAGCAAATCGCCGTATGCGGTGAGGGCGCTGGTCGAGCTGCACCGCTGTGGTGACGCCGGCCCGGTGCCGATCGCCGAGCTGGCCCGGCGCGGAGAGATTCCGGTGCAGTTCCTGGAGCAGCTGTTCGCGACGCTGCGCCGGGCGGGCGTGCTGCGCTCGCAGCGGGGCATCAAGGGCGGCTACAGCTTCGCGCGCCCGTCGACCGAGATCACGGTGCTGGAGGTCGTGGAGCTGCTCGACGGGGCCGTTGGGCAGGGCAGCATCGGCGTCTTCGCCAACGCGGCCCTGGCCGCCAGGGCAGTGCTCGCCGAGTCGACGATCGCTGACGTCGCCGAGGCCGAGGCCCGCGCTGCGGGCGCGGTCATGTACTACATCTGAGCCTGCCGTGGCGATCTCAAGCGGCTCTGCCCCGGAGATACGGCAGTATCACGGCATGAGCCGTCCTTCCAGCGATATCTCGGCCTACGTCGGCCATACGCCGGTCGTCCAGCTGACACGGCTGGGCGCGCCCGAGGGCGTCGAGCTGTTCGGCAAACTGGAGTCGCTGAACCCCGGCGGCAGCGTGAAGGACCGGATCGGGGTGGCGATGATCGCGGCCGCCGAGCGCGAGGGGCGGATCGAGCCGGGGCGCACGACGGTCGTTGAGGCGACGAGCGGCAACACCGGGATCGCGCTGGCGTTCGTGTGCGCCGCGCGCGGGTACGACCTGGTGCTGACGCTGCCGCAGGGGATGAGCCGCGAGCGCGAAGGGCTGCTGCGCCTCTACGGCGCGCGGGTCGAGGTCACCGAATCGCTCGGCGGGATGAACGAGGCCGTCGACGCCGCCCGCGCGCTGGCCACGCGCGAGGATGTCTTTCTCCCGGACCAGTTCTCCAACCCGGCGAACCCGGAGGCGCACCGGCGCACCACGGGGCCCGAACTGTGGGACGCGCTCGACGGCCGGCTCGACGTGTTCGTGGCGGGGGTCGGGACCGGCGGCACGATCACCGGCGTCGGCGAGTTCCTGAAGGAGCGCCACCCGGTGTGCAGGGTCGTCGCGGTGGAGCCGGCGGCGTCGGCCGTGCTCTCCGGCGGGCGCCCGGGGCCGCACAAGATCCAGGGGATCGGCGCGGGCTTCCTCCCGGATGTGCTGAACATGGATGTGATCGACGAGGTCATCGCGGTCGGCGACGAGGAGGCGATCGAGACGGCGCGGCTGCTCGCCCGCCGCGAAGGCGTCCTCGCCGGCATCTCGGGCGGTGCCGCGACGTGGGCGGCGCTGGAGCTGGCCCGCCGCCCGGAGCACGCCGGGGCCCGGATCGCCACCATCCTTCCCGACTCGGGAGAGCGGTACGTGTCGACGCCGTTCTTTGCGCCGTAGACCGCTCTGTAGGCTTTGAGCGATGTTGGCTGTGGGACTCGCCTCCCGTGTAACGGCGGAGATCAAACGCGACGTCGCCGCCGCGCAGACGCGGGATCCGGCCGCGAGCGGCGTCGGTTCGCTGGAGATCCTGGCGACGTGGCCCGGCGTCCACGCGCTGCTGGCCCATCGCGTCGCGCACGCACTGCGCGAGGCGGGCGTGCCGATCCTCCCGCGCGTGATCGCGGCCGTGGCGCGGAGCGTGACCGGAATCGAGATCCATCCGGCGGCGCGGATCGGCACGGGTCTGTTCATCGACCACGGGATGGGGGTGGTGATCGGCGAGACGGCCGAGATCGGCGCCAACGTGACGATGTATCAGGGCGTGACGCTGGGAGGCACGGGCTTCGCCACCGGCAAGCGCCATCCGACCGTGCAGGACAACGTGACGATCGGCTCGGGGGCCAAGCTGCTCGGCCCGATCACCGTCGGGCACGGCTCCAAGATCGGCGCCAACTCGGTCGTCATTCACGACGTCCCGCCGAACTCGACCGTCGTCGGCAACCCCGGACATCCCGTCCGCGTTGAGGGGCGCCGGCCCGAGGGCCCGGACGCCGACTGGGTGCACCTGCCCGACCCGATCGCCGAGGCGCTGAAGGGGCTGGCGACGCGGATCGTGGCGCTGGAGCAGGCGGCCGGCGCCGAGCAGGGCGACGCCGAGGTGCACCAGCTGCGCCGGGCGGTCGGGCCGAACCCGGCCGGCGGCTGAGGTCAGGGAGCGTCGGCGCGGCGGGTCAGCGCCGGCGGAGCATCCTCGCCGGTGAAGTTGCGCCGGGCTCGGACCAGGTACAGCGGGCGGCCCTTCACCTCGTCGTAGATGCGTCCGACGTACTCGCCGATGATGCCGATCGTGATCAGCTGGATCCCTCCGAGCAGCAGTACGGTGATGGTGATCGCGCTGAAGCCGGGCAGGTAGGAGTGCAGCACGCGAAGAATGATGACCACGGGTATGGCCACGAACGCGAGCGTCGAGATCAGGAATCCGAGTAACGTCGCCAGCTGCAGCGGCCGGTCGGAGAACGACGAGATCGCATCGAGCGAGAACCGCAGCATCTTCCCGATCGTGTACTTCGTCTCGCCGGCGTGGCGCGGGTCGCGGCGGTAGGGCACCGCGGCCTGCGTGTAGCCCACCCACACCGTCATGCCGCGCAGGAAGCGGTTGCGTTCGCGCATCGAGAGCAGCGCGTCGAGCGCGGCCCTGTCGAGCAGCCGGAAGTCCCCCGAATTGTGTTGCAGCTCGACCTGGGCCAGGCGGTCGAACAGCGAGTAGAACCAGCGGGCGGTGGCGAGCTTGAAGCGCGACTCGCCGTCGCGCTGCTCGCGCACGGCGTACACGACGTCGCAGCCGGCACGCCAGTTGTCGAGCATCTTCGGGATCAGCTCGGGCGGATCCTGCAGGTCGGCGTCGAGCATCACGACGGCATCGCCACGCGCGTGGTCGAGTCCGGCGGTCAGCGCGGTCTGATGACCGAAGTTGCGGGAGAGGAAGACGACGCGCACGCGGGGGTCGTTCGCCGACAGCCGCTCCATCGCCGCCGGCGAGCCATCCTTCGAGCCGTCATCGACAAGCACCAGCTCGAACTCGATCCCGTCCAGGGCGCTGCACACGCGCGCGTAAAACTCGTCGATCAGCGCCTCCTCGTTGTACACCGGGGCGACGACACTGAGCAGCGACAGCGTTCGAGGCTCGTGAACGACGTCACCGCTGATGCTCATGTACGCCATGTTACGAGGCGAAGTCCATTACAGGCCCGCCAACATGCTGCCGTGGGGGATGTAGTCGAACAGCTGGATCAGCTGCGCGACCCCGGTGAAGAGGAGTGCTGCGCGCCATAAGCGTCGGTCACCCGACAGGCCGACGAGCGGTAGCAGCCACGACCCGTACCACGGGAGCAGTGAACCGGCCGTCAGGAGCATGGCCAGCGTCGCCCACGCCGCGCCGTCGATCCAGTCAAGCTGCCCGCGCCACACCCGCCGCAGCAGCCACGCCGTCGCCGACAGGAACGCGGCCCCCAGAACGTACCCGGTGACCCGCCCGATCGTGTGCAGCCCGAGGCGGGTCGTGATGAAGCCGGGGATGCTGTGCCAATCGCCGCTCTGCTGGATCTTGGCGAGCGTGCCCGGAAGCGCGAGCGGACCGGTGCCAAACGCCACCGCCGTGGCGACGGCGATCGCCGCGCCGGCTACCACGAAGCCGAGCAGCAGCTCGCGGCGACGGCCACGCGCGCGCTCGGAGGCGACCACGAACGGAAGCATCAGCCCGGCGGTGAGCTTCAGGCCGACCGACACCGCCAGGAACGCCCCGCCGGTCCGGGTGCGCCGGGCGAGCGCCGCCCACAGCGCCGCGGCCAGCGCGAGCAGCATCAGCATGTCGTTGTGCCCGCCTCCGACGCCATACACGACGACCAGCGGGTTCAGGCCGAACAGCACCGCAGTGCGGACCGGGTTCAGCCCGCGCAGCCGGGCCGCGTGCCACAGCAGCGCCACCGTCCCGACGCTGGCCGCCGCCGCCGCCAGCTTGAAGGCGAATGCGCTCGTCACGATCGAGGCCTGGGCGACGGCGGCGCTGATCAGCGTGAACAGCGGCCCGTACGCGCTCGGCGTGGTGACCCACCGCGCGCCGACGTAGGAGTAGAGGGGATCGAGCGCGATCACGCTCGGCCCGTGCAGGTACGGATTGGCGCCGTAGGACACCCACATCCGGGCGTACGCCTGGTAGCTGAAGATGTCGGTCGACAACAACGGCGGCGCTAGCAGCACGAGCGCGTTCAGCGCGGCGATCGTCGCCAGCACCGCGCGCGGGGACAGCCGGTCCGACAGCGACACGGCGGCGGCGTAGCCGGCGAACATCAGCACGAGCACGGCGATCGCGCCACCGCTGCCGATGTCGATCCCGGTGCTGCCGAACGGCCCCGCCAGCCAGCCCGGGATCGGCCGGACCGACTGCGGCAGCAGCGTGTCGGTGCCGGCCGCCGAGACGGCGAGCAGCGACCCGGCGAGCAGGACGCCGCCGAGGGCCAGAAGACCGAGGCGTGTGCTGGCGGCCGTGCTGACCGACCGTGGCGGGCGGCCGCCGAACTCCAGCGCGCCGCCACCGGAGACGCTGAGCGGACCGTGAACGCTCATCCGCCACGGAGTGTGCCCCGGCCGCCCGAGGATCTGAGTGTGGGCGACGTTGAGATCCGGTTACGGTCCACGCCGGAATTATTGGCAGGATTTGACGAGTGGCTGGGCGTGGCTGGCGGGTGGCGGCGAACTAAGTCGTACTGGGGGTACGGCAGGTTCGCCGCCGCCCGTCCAGGCGCGTCCAGACGCCGTCAAAGACGCCAATCATTCTGAAGTGGGTCCTGAGTCGTTATCGGGGCGCCACCTCTATGGTGGCGCTCCGACTTGACTGCAACGCTCGTGATCTCCGACCTCCATCTTGGAGGTCGTTTCTTTCCCGGGGTGCTGCCGGGCGAAGCGCCGCTGGCGCGGCTGCTCGCCG
>DASZLC010000131.1:0-3053 GCA_035552615.1 Solirubrobacteraceae bacterium | reverse complement strand
CGCGCAATCGGCGCTCGGCGCGTACGACGAGCCCGTGCTGAAGCACCAGCTGAAACCGGCCAGCGGGTAGCTCGTGCTGTCGGGCTGGTCGGTGACCTGGCCGCCGGTCAGCTGCACGCGGTAGGTCGTGCTCGGCTTCAGCGGCTTGGTGGGAAAGATGCCGAAGCCGCCGCCGAAGTAGATGCCATCGCTCGTCCCGCCGGGCGAGAAGCAGCCGGCCGACCCGCACTGGCTGACGACGACTGGGATCGTCGTGGCGGTGCCGTCGGCGGTCAGCTTCGCCGTCACGCCACTGGCGAAGACCGAGCCGCCGTTGCCGCCGTCGCTCCACGGGCCGTTGATCTCGACGTTCAGCAGCCAGCCGAGTGTCGACCCCGCGGGCACGCCCGTTTCGATGGCGGGATCGGGTGACTCGCCCCCCGGAAACGTCGTCGGCACGTCGTAGGCACCGTTGGCCGGCGAGGGGTACAGGGACAGGCCGGGGGTCGTGACCGCGTCGTTGATCGCGTTGATGTTGTTCGTCGTGTCGTCCTGTACCCACATGCATTCGTAGCTCTGATAGTTGCTGGGGTGAAACGTCGAGGCGTCGAAGCCGGTCTGCCCGAAACGCGGCTCCAGCAAGGCGGCGCGGTGAAACACGGACGAGTCCCACACCGGTCCGGGCAGCAGGCTCGCCTCCGCCGGCGCGCGGAGGCTGCCCCCCTCGGCCAGCACGCTGTTGGAGGCGGCGTCGGCGCCCGTCGTCGTATACCCGGGGCTCGCCTGAGCCTCCTGATGGGTGAGCGTCTGGTTGTCGTCGTCGTAGGCGTTCGCCTGCTCGCAGCCGGTGTCCCAGCTGGCCACCGGCGTCGTCGAAACGGGCCGCTCGCCGACCTGGGCGCGCCACGTGTTCAGCTCGGCGATCGCCTGGGTCGGCGTCGGGTCGGTGGCCGTGGCGCCGAGCGCCGCCGGCGCGCCGGCAGCCAGTCCCGCGAGCGCCCAGGCCGCAGCAAGCGGCGCCACGGCGAGGCGCAGAGGTGACACGGCCGCCTTAGGTCGGGCGCTTCTTCGGGAACGTCCCGAAGACGTGATCCCAGAACGGTGCGCTGACGCCGTAGCCGCGGTCGTGGTTCTGGAAGTGGTGGCGCATGTGCAGCTCACGCAGCCGTTTGCCGAGCGCCGTGCGCGGCCGATGGTGGTGCATGTGGTAGTGCAGCATGTCGTACAGCAGGTACCCGGCGAGGAACCCGGAGGCGAACGGCAGGAACGCCGGGCTGCCAAGCACGGCGTAGAACCCGGCCACGAACAGCACCGCCAGCGGGATGCTGACCGACGGCGGCATCACGAGCCGCATCGGATCGTTGGGGTGGTCATGGTGCACGCCGTGGATGATCCAGTGCAGGCGCGCGCCGATGCCGTTCTCCGGCTCGAAGTGGAAGACGATCCGGTGCAGCCAGTACTCGGTCAGCGTCCAGAACAGATAGCCGCCGATCAGCCACGCCGGGGTGGCCCAGCCGGCACCGTGCACGAGCCCCTCGACGAACAGGATCACGATCGCCGGGATGAACAGGATCGGCGGCACCGCGGGATGTACGCGCGAGAGCTTGTCCAGCAGCGTGGTGTCGAACATCCGCGGCGAGGCTTTCAGCACCTCGTTGCGGGGCAGCCCGGCCAGGTCGGTCGGGTGGTGCAGGTAGTTCGACGGGTGGCCGGGGGACAAGCCCTCCAGCTCAGCGCTCGCCGGCTCGTCGACACGTGAAGTCGCCATTAAGAGAAGGATAACCGCCAGCGGCGGCGTGGTTTCAGACGGTCTCGGCGGGCTCGCCGTCAAGCGGCCGGGCAAACACGATCTGGCCGATGGCCAGGGCCAGAAACTCGCAGCGCTCGGACTCGCCGTCGCCGTCGAGCCGCTCCAGCTCGACGTCGGTCAGGGCGAGGAAGATCCGCTCGTCCGCGTTCAGGTAGTCGGTCAGCCGGCTGCGATATCCGTCACGCGGCAGGCTCAGGGTTCCGATGATGCGGTGCCGGTCGGTCTCGACCAGGATCTTGGTCTCGCGCAGCTCCATGTGAGCCTGACGGTACTCGGTCACCGGTCACCCGGTTGACAGACTGGACAAATGACGAATCCCGAGCCGCGGTGGTGGGAGGTTCGGCGCGCGCAGAACCGCAAGCCGAGCACCTACCGGTGCCCGCTGTGCGGGCAGCACCTGCCCGCTCTGCGCGAGCACGCGCTGATCTTCCCCGAGGGGGACCGCAGCCGCCGGCGCCACGCCCACCTCGCCTGCGTGATGCGGGCGCGCAAGGCGGGCAAGCTGCCGACCCGCGACGAGTGGCTCGCCACGCAGCCACGCGAGCCGGGGCTGCTGAGGCGGCTCGTCGGGCGGCTGTCCGGGCGCGATCACTAGGGTTCACTGACGATGAGCGGAGAGCTGAAGCTGGGCGTGAACCTCGGCTACTGGGGTGGTGGCCCGCCGCCGAACGTGGCCGAGACCGTGCGCGCGGCCGAGGAGGTCGGTGCCGACTCGATCTGGACGGCGGAGTCCTACGGGTCCGACGTGTTCACGCCGCTGGCCTGGTGGGGAGCGGGAACGAGCCGCGTGAAGCTCGGGACAGCGATCGCGCAGATCTCCGCGCGGACCCCGGCGGCGACGGCGATGGCCGCGCTCACGCTCGACCATCTGTCAAACGGGCGGGTGATTCTGGGGCTCGGCGTGTCGGGGCCGCAGGTCGTCGAGGGCTGGTACGGCCAGCCGTTCGCCAAGCCGCTGGCGCGCACCCGGGAGTACGTGAAGGTCTTGCGCGACATCTGGGCGCGCGAGGGCAGGCTCACGAGCGATGGGCCGCACTACCCGCTGCCGATGCCGGGCGGCACCGGCCTCGGCAAGCCGCTGAAGGCCAACGTCCATCCGCTGCGCCCGGAGATCCCGATCTACCTGGCGGCCGAGGGGCCGAAGAACATCGCGCTCGCCGGCGAGATCTGCGACGGCTGGCTGCCGCTGTTCTACTCGCCCTACCACGACGGCTTCTACCGCGACGCACTGGCCGAGGGGTTCGCCCGGGCCGGGGCCCGACAC
>DASZLC010000130.1:0-1736 GCA_035552615.1 Solirubrobacteraceae bacterium | reverse complement strand
CCGCTCGAGACCATCACCCAGTGCGGAGGGGTCGTGGCGGTGAGTCCGGCCGGAACCACGGCGGGCACGGGTACCTGGCTGAGGTAGTACTCCTCGGAGTTCCTGTTGATCGCGACGCCCGCTGGGCTGAACCGGACCCAGGGGGCGCCGGCGAAATCGAGCACGGTCATGCGCGCGGTGGGTGGGACCTGCACCCACAGGTTCAGGTACCCGTCCACGACCTTCGCCTGGATCCCGGCGGGGACGTGCGCCACGCGGGCGAGGTAGTCGGTCGCGGTCGGCGTGATCGGACCGTCGGCGGCGGCCGTGGCCGGTAGTGCCAGCAGTAGGGCGAGCCCAGTCGTGAGGCATGCGAGCATTGCGAGCCCGCGCCTAAGGGTTCGTATGGCCATACGAACCCTAGACTGGAGACCCGTGCGCCTGGCTGCCATCACCGCCATTCTGGCGAGCGCGGTGTTGATCGCGGCGCCGAGTGCGCTGGCCGACGGCGACCCGGCGAGCGACGTGCTCGTCGAGAGTGTCCTGTTCAACCCGATCGACGGCGTCTCGCAGGCGTCACAGGCGAAGCTGGAGGCCGTTCTGAACGCCGGCGCACACGCCGGCTTCCCGATCCGCGTCGCGCTGATCGCGAGCGCAAAGGACCTCGGCACCGTGACGCCGCTGTGGAACGAGCCCGGGAAGTACGCGCAATACCTCGATGCCGAACTGACGACGCTGTACCCCGGCCAGGTGCTGGCCGTGATGCCGAGCGGCTTCGGGCTGCACGGACCGCCGCGTGGGCCGCACGCGGTCTCGCCGGCCGAGGGGGCCGTGCGCGCACCGGCCCCCGGGCCGGGCGAGCAGCTGGCAGCGTCCGCGCTCGCGGCCATCCCGCTGCTGGCGGCGGCCGCCGGTCACCCGATCCCTGCCGCCGCGCTGGCAGCCGCCGAGCACTCGGCGGCAGCGGGACAGAAAAGCGTGGCGGGCACGGTTCTGTCGGCCAGCGCGGTGATCGCGTTGCTTGTCGGCGCGCTGCTGATCGCGCTGGCGTGGTGGGCGAGCCTGCGCGCACGCCCGCTACAGCTGCGGCGCAGGCTGGAGCAATGACGCTGAGAGCACTCGTTCCATTGCTCGCGTCGGTCGGGCACACACGCCACAGCACGCCGACGGGCTGGTTTCTCCTGGTGCTGGTGCTGCTCGTCTTGCTCTACTTCCTGTGGCGCAGCGGACGCCTGCGCACGCTGTTCGCCGCGCTTGGCGCGCGCAGGATGGCCGGCACGCGGCGCGGGCTGTTGCCGGCGGGAGTCCAGATCCGGCCGATCGCTCTTCTGCCCATGGCGCTGTTGCTGATCGTCGTGGCCGTGCTCGTGATCTCTCACTAGCGGAGCAGTTCACGACGGTCCGCCCGCCGGTTTCGGGCGTGCGCTACGGCGGTGTCGCGGTGCTGCCGAGCGACTTCGGCGCCAAGCACGGTCACTGATCGGCGGCGAGAGCCCGACGATCGACGACGCATGGAAGGGGCGGTGGCCAGCGGGCCACCGCCCCCAACTACTTACACCAATCGCACGATCGCAACGATCCCGACCACCACGATCAGCGCCTGCAGGGCGCTCGGCGGCAGCCTGCGCCCGTAGCGCGCGCCGAGCACGCCGCCGATGATCGAGCCGCCCGCGATCAGGCCGGCCACGTCCCAGGCGACGTGCGCGGCGATCACGAACACGACCCCGGCGACAAGGTTGGTCAGACCGGTCGTGATC
>DASZLC010000129.1:0-12130 GCA_035552615.1 Solirubrobacteraceae bacterium | reverse complement strand
AGCTCTATGACCGCGACCTGTTGGCGGAGCTGGAGCGTCTGTGGCCGGAGGAGTTCCGTGCCGCATCGGCCGCCAGGTTCCGCTCGCCGCAGGCGCTGGTGCTGCGCCTCCTATACCCCGCGGCCGCCCTGGCGGGCGTGTCCGGTTCGCCGCCCGGTGTGCCGCGCGTGCTCCACACGGGCTCTCCCGAGTACAGCATCGTTCGCCTCAGCCCTGATCCGGTTGCGGTTCTCCGGGACCTCTCGTACGTGGCGCGTCTGCGACCCCGCTTCTTCTGCGTCAACGACGAGCTCGGCGCGGGGAAGCTCGGCCGCGACCTCGGGTCCACCGTCGAGCTGGTGTTGCGGCACATGTACCCCGAGCCGTCTCCGTTCGAAGTCGACGAGCAGCGGAGCCATCGTCCCGTGCATTCGCTGGACCGGCGCGCGGCCGACTACTGGAGCCAGCGGCTATCGCACAACTGGAGCCATGCGGGGGTCGGCAGCCTTGCCTACGGCGAGCGGTTCAACGCCTGGCGCAACCGAGTCCGTGTCACCGTCATGCGGCGGGCCGTGCGGGAGCTGGAGCTCGACCTGCCGGCGACTCGGGTGCTCGAGGTTGGGGCCGGCACAGGGCTTCACCTCCGCGAGTGGATCAGGCTCGGGGTCCACGAGCTGGCTGCGGTCGACATCGCCGAGCCGGCGGTGAGCAGGCTGCGCGCCGAGCTACCTGGCGTCGAACTGCGGCGTGCCGACGTCGGAGGCGCGCCGCTGCCGTTCCCGCCGGGTTCGTTCGATGTCGTGTGCGCGTTCGCGGTCCTGTTCCACATCGTCGACGAGCGGCGCTACCGTCGGGCCCTGGCCAATATGAGCGCCGTGATCGCGCCGGGCGGATACCTGCTGCTGACCGACAGCCCATTGCCAAGCGGCGAACGGCGCGCGGGGGACTACTGGGCGGCCCGCTCCGATGCGTTCGTCGAAGGCGCGATCGCCGCGGCGGGCCTGGAGCCGGTCTCGTGCCGCGCCGAGGCTGTGCTGACCTCCCCACCGCAGCGCCTCGGGCCACGCTGGACGGCGCTGTGGGAATGGCTGATGCAGCCGGTCCCCGGCAGGGAGCCAGTCGGCTGGGCCGTCGGCGCCGCGGCATACCCGTTCGAGCTCGCGCTCACCGCGGCGCTCCGGCGGGGGCCTTCCACACGGTTGTTCGTCTCACGCAAGCCCGCCTGAGCCGCGGCTCAGAAGGGGGCGGTACTGGTGCTCGCCAGGTAGGTGCTGTCTCCGGCGAAGCTGGCGGTGTAGGTCCCCTGACCGAGCAGGAAGAACAACCCGAAATCCGTGCGGGTCGCGACCCCGCTGCTGTCGGTCGTGGCACTGCCGGCCCTTCGGCCGCGGATCGAGAAGCTGACCGTCTCGCCCGGCAGCGGAGCGCCGCCGGCGCTGGCGGTCAAGGTGGCCGACAAGGTGATCGTCAGGAAGCCTCGCCGGGCGCGCGCGGCGACGAGCGTGGTCGATTGGTTCGGGAAGCTCTGGTTCGGCATCGAGGAGGCCTGCGCCTCCGCGACCCCGTCGAGTGCGAACGACACCACGACCGGCGCGACGAACACAGCGCCCGACTTCTTCAGAAAGCTCCGGCGCGGGATCCCAAGCTCGTTCAGGCGCTCCTGCGTCATCTCGCCCTACCTCTCTGCGTATTTGCGATGTGACCGGCTGAAGGGGCCCCACGCCTACGCGTTCCCCGGCGCCGACTCTACTGCCTTGGCTACGCTGCGGCAAGGGCACAACGCGCGACCCTTGTCGCGGGTGCCCACCCGACTCGGGTGGTTTGACAGAGGAAGCTGAGATCGGGAGATTAGGCAGTCCGATGGTGTGGGAAGCGTTGGCAATTGTGATCTTGCTGTGAACTCTCTGTTCCTGATCGCGCTCCCGCGCTCGGGCTCGAACCTCGCATACAACGCTGCTTGCCGCATGCTTGGTCTGCGGCAGCCCTCGTGGACCGGCGACGGTGAGATCCTCAATCTCGACCGGTTCGCGGGACACCCGATCCCGCGCGGCGGGTTCGCCGCGCACTTCACCACGCGCGAGCAGAACCCAGACCTGTTCGCGCGGCTCACGGACTTCCTCGACACCGCGGTCCGCCGAGACGGGTTTGCCTACAAGGATGTGGTGCATCCGTTCGTCGTCTCCGCCTGGACCGAGCTGCGCCATCTGCGAGTGCTGCACGTCCGTCGCGATCCGGCCGAGGTGGCGTGCGCCATGCTGCGGAGACGTTGGTACTACCCGGCCGATGCGGCCGTGTCAGCCGCTCACCACACCGGCAGCGACTCGAGACGACAGTGCGAACGCGAACGCGACGTGCTGACCATATCGGCGGCGGTCGTGCACGGGCTCGTGCAAGCGGAGCAAGCGCTCGAGCGAGTACCTGCCGTACGAGTCGACTTCAACGACGTCCTGCCAGGACGATCCGGCCTCTCGGCCGCCCTCCAAGAACTGTATCCGGAGCTCGAGCTTCGACCGCTCCCGCCATCGACCAAGGCCGAGATCACGGTCGCGCTGGCACGGCGTGAGCAGATTCGGCGCTCAGAGGCGTACCGCGCTCTCCGCGAGCTCGTTGAGAAGACTCGCGAGTCGCTGGTGTGACTCTCAGGAACTCTACCTGTCACTACCCACACCTCCCAAGTGTCACTCGATGCGCTCTGCAACGGTGAATCAACCATCAGCTCAGTGCGCCATGACCGCTTCTGAGGTGACGGCGACCTGCGGGACGCCGCGCTCGAACAGGACCGCCGAGACGATCGCTCCGACGAGGAAGATCGCGGCGGCGAAGGCGAACGCGGTGACATAGCCGTGCACCGACGCGTGGGCGATCAGTGCCGCCGTCGGATGCGACCCGGTGAGATGGCCCGTCAGGTAGCTCGCGCCGGCGCTGGCGGCGATCGTCGAGAGCAGCGCGGTCCCAAGCGAGCCTCCGACCTGCTGGCTCGCGGTGACCGTCGCCGAGGCGACGCCCGCATCGCTCGGGCGCACGCCCAGCGTCGCGCCGAACATCCCGCTGGAGAACACGAGCCCGAGGCCGACGCCCATCACGATCAGTGCGGGCAGGATCGCCGTGGCGTAGGCGGAGGTCAGGCTCAGCTGGGTCAGCAGGCCCATCCCCGCGGCGCCGAGAAGCATTCCCAGGACGACGAGGTTGCGCGGACCGAAGCGGTCTCGGAGCCTTGTCGTCGACAGCACGGCGGTGACCATGACCACACCCGTCATCGGCAGGAAGGCCAGGCCGGTGGTGATCGGCGAGTAGCCGCGGGTCTGCTGCAGGTAGTAGGTGAGGAACAGGAACACGCCGAACATCGCGGCACCGCTGATCAGGATCGCCATGAACGAGCCGCCGCGGTTGCGGTCGGCCAGGACACGGAGCGGGAGCAGCGGGTGATCACCACGGGACTGCAGCAGCGCGAACACGGCGAGCAGGGCGGCGCCGGTGACGAGCGACCCGATCGTCAGCGGGCTGCCCCAGCTGGCGGTCTCGGCGTGCGAGAAGCCGTACACGAGGCCGAACAGGCCGCCTGAGACGGTGAGCACGCCGGGAACGTCGATCCGCTCGCGACGCTCGGGACGGACGTTGTGCAGCAGGCGCAGCGCGCCGATCACGGCGATCGTGGCGAACACCAGGTTCACGTACATGCAGTAGCGCCAGGTCAGCGTCTGGGTGAGGATGCCGCCGAGCAGCAGGCCGATCGACGCACCGCTGCCGGCGATCGCGCTGTAGACGCCGAACGCCTTGTTGCGCTCGGCGCCGTCGATGAAGGTCGTGGTGAGCAGCGACAGGGCGGCCGGGGCGAGCAGCGCGCCGAACGCTCCCTGGGCGGTGCGGGCGGCGGCGAGCATCCCGAACGACTGTGCGGCGCCACCGACCGCCGAGGCGATGGCGAAGCCCGCGAGGCCGCCGATGAACGTCCACTTGCGACCGAACAGGTCGCTGATCTTGCCGCCCAGCAGCAGCAGGCTCCCGAACGCCAGCGCGTAGGCGGTGATGATCCACTGGCGGTTGTCGTTGGTGAAGTGCAGGGCGTGCTGCGCCGAGGGCAGCGCGATATTGACGATCGTCGAGTCGAGGACGACCATCAGCTGCGCGAGGCCGAGGATCCCGAGGATCGCCCACCGGCGGGCGTGGTGTGGATTGGATGAGGTCATGAGGGCTCCGAAACAGAAGGTCTAAGCGGAATACTGTTGTCCATGTGGATGAGGTCTATCCACTTCGTTCAGCGGAGCCTAGCACAGAAGTGGATACTGTCAATCCGCTTTGCTACTATTCGCTTGTGAGCCTGGTCACAGACAAACCACTGCGCAAGGACGCCGAGCGCAACCGCCGGCTGATCCTCGACGTCGCCCTGGAGCTGTTCGAGCAGCGCGGGCTCGGCGTCACGCTGAACGACATCGCCCACCACGCCGGCGTCGGCGTCGGCACCGTGTACCGGCGATTCCCCGACAAGACGGCCCTGATCGAGAGCCTGTTCGAGCAGAAGCTTCAGGAGTTGGTGGCGCTAATGCAGGCCGCCATCGCCGACCCCGATCCGTGGCACGGCCTGACAGGCTTCCTGGAGGGAGCGCTGGAGCTGCAGTCGCACGACCTAGCTCTGAAGGACCTGGTGCTGGACACGCCGGAGGGGATGAAGCGCGTGTGCCGGATCCGCTCGCGGCTGATGCCGCTCGGCATCGAGCTCGTTCGTCGCGCCCACGCGTCCGGCCAGCTCCGCGCCGACATCGGCCCCACCGACATCCCGATGATCCAGCTGATGGTCATGAACGTGATCGACGGCGCCCGCGAGGTCGATCCGCAGCTGTGGCGGCGCTACCTCCAAATCGTGCTTCAGGGCCTGCGCGCCGACCCGGGACCACCCGCGCCGCTCGAGATCCCGCCGCTGCAGCACGACGCCGTCGACCGAGTGATGTCGGCGACGAAGCTCCCCCGGCGGTGAGCGCGCGGGTCGGCGTCGTCGGCCACGTCGAGTTCGTCGAGTTCATCGGTGTCGAGCGGCTCCCCCGGGCCGGCGAGGTCGTCCACGGCGACGAGCCGATGCACCGCGTCGGCGGTGGCGGTGGCGTGGCCTGCGCGGCGCTCGCCGCGTTCGGCGGCGAGGTGGAGTTCTTCACCGCGCTCGGCGACGACGAGCCGGGACGCCGCTCCGTCGCGCAGCTGCAGGAGCGTGGCGTCCGCGTGCATGCCGGCGCGCGCGAGCAGCCGACCCGCCGCGCGGTGACCCTGCTGGAGCGCGGCGGCGAGCGGACCATCGTCACGCTCGGCGGGCGGCTGGAACCCCACGGGTCAGATCCGCTCCCGTGGGAAGCGCTGGCCGGCTGCGCCGCGGTGTATGTCACCGCCGGCGACGCCGCCGCCCTGCGCCACGCGCGCCGGGCCGGGGTGCTCGTCGCCACCCCACGCGCCGGATCCGCGCTCGCCTCGGGCGTCCGACTCGACGCGCTCGTCTACAGCGCCGAGGACCCCACCGAGCTCGCGCAGGCCGAGGCGCTGACCAACTGCGCCCGGATCGTGGTGGCCACCGAAGGTGCGAACGGTGGCCGCTGGTGGGGCGAGGAGAGCGGCCGCTGGGATCCCGTCGCCCCGCCTGGCCCGGTGCTCGACACCTACGGCGCCGGCGACACCTTCGCCGCCGTGCTCGCCGCGGCGCTCGGTGCCGGCGACCCCATGCCCGACGCCACAGCACTCGCCGCGGAGTGGGCCGCCCAAGCCCTCACGTACACGGGCGCCCCGTGGTGAGGGGCCTCAGGACCGGCTGACGACCGTGGCCGGCGCCGCGCCGGGAACGTTCGCCGGTACATCGACGTGCTCATATTTCCCGCCCCGCATCAGCGACGCCACCGCGGCGATCAGGCACGCGCCGATCGCGAACGCGAAGGCGGCGTGCAGCCCGTCTCGGAACGGCGCCGAGATCAGGTGCGGGAAGAAGCTTCGCCCCGTGAGCAGTGCGTGATTCGGCGCCGACAACCCAGCCAGCACGTGAGCGCTGACGAGGTGCTCGATCGGGTTGTAGCCGAGGAACGCGGCGAACAGCACCGACACGGGCGGGGCGTGCGAGGCGTGGCGGGCGGCGGACAGGCTCACCCCGTGGGCGTGGAGGCCCGCCGACAGCGCATGGGGGAGCGACCCGGCCAGTCCGACGATCATCAGCGAGAAGAAGATCCCGACCGAGAGCACCTGCGCCGAGTTCTGGAAGGTCTGGTTCATCCCGCTGCCGGCGCCACGGTCGCCGGCCGGCAGGCTGTTCATCACGGCGGCACGGTTCGGGGAGGCGAACATGCCCATCGAGATACCGTTCAGCAACAGCACCAGCCCGAACACCGGGTAGGAGAAATCGGTCGGCAGGAGGATCAACAGCCCGAAGCTGAGCGCCGCCGCCAGCATCCCGCCGGTGGCAAACGGGCGCGCCCCGTAGCGGTCCGACAGGTAGCCCGACAAGGGCCCGGCGAACAGCATCCCGACGGTCAGCGGAAGCATGTAGATCCCGGCCCACAGCGGCGTCTTGGTGAAGTCATAGCCATGTTGGGGCAACCAGATGCCCTGCAGCCAGATGATCAGCATGAACATCAGGCCGCCGCGCGCGATCGATGAGAGGAAGTTCGACAGCGTGCCGAACGTGAACGCTCGGATCCGGAACAGGTTCAGCTTGAACATCGGCTCACGCGTGCGGCGCTCGATAGCGGCGAACGCGATCAAAAACGCGACGCCGCCGGCCACGAGCCCGATCACCCGTGGGCTGAGCCACCCGGTTGAGTGTCCGTCGGCCGGCCGGATTCCGTACGTGATCGCGACCATGATCAGAATCAGCCCGAGCGCGAAGGTGAGGTTGCCGGGCCAGTCGACTCGCGTGCGCCGCGGGTGGCTCAGCTCCTCCAGCTTCAGGTACGACCACACGGTGCCGAACAACCCCACCGGGACCGAGATCAGAAACACCAGCCGCCAGCTGATCGGGGCCAGCAGACCACCGAGCACCAGCCCCACGAACATCCCGGAGACCCCGACGATGTTGTTGATACCCAGCGCCATCCCGCGCTTGTTGGCGGGAAACGCGTCGGTCAGGATCGGGGCGGAGTTGGCCATCAGACACGCCCCACCAATTCCCTGCACGACACGGAACCCGATCAGATATATGGCCCCGGCGCGTCCCGTCATCCAGTCGACGGTCAACACCAGCGACGCGAGGGTGTAGATGACGAAGCCGAGGTTGTAGATCCGCACGCGACCGAACATGTCCCCGAGCCGGCCAAGCGAGACGATCAGCACGCTGGAGACGACCAGGTACCCGAACACCATCCACAGTAGGTAGAAGCTGTTACCGGCGACGAGCGGATCCAGCTTGATGCCGCGGAAGATGTCCGGCATCGCGATGATCGTGATCGAGGCGTCGAGCGTCGCCAGGAGGACCGCCAGGGTCGTGTTCGACAGCGCCATCCACTTGTAGCTCTCGGGTCGCTGGCGATCGCCGTTGGACGGCGAGGAGCGGCTGCTGGCGCCGGCGCGGATCGCGGCAGACCACGACATCGCTCCGATACTACACAGGCAAACTTGGCAGTCTGTCTTCACGATTAGCCAATCCCCGGCTGCCTTCGTATAGTTGCCGCGTGCCCGTCCGCGCCGATTCCAGCGTGCTCGCCTCGGACCTCCGCGACGTCCTCGGCCGGCTCATGCGGCGCCTGCGCAGCGAGAACCGACTGCCACTGACGCACGGCGCCGTGCTCGGTCGCCTCGATCGCGACGGGCCGCAGGGCACCGTGGAGCTGGCCGGCGCCGAACGCGTCCGGCCGCAGTCGATGAGCCAGGTCCTGAGCGAGCTGGAGGCCCAGGGATTCGTCAGTCGCCGAGCCGACCCCGCCGACGGTCGCCGCAGCATCCTGGACCTGACGGACGCCGGCCGCGAGGCACTATTTGAAGACCGCGGGCGGCGCAACGGGTGGCTGGCGCAGGCGATCGAGGACGACTTCTCGGCCTCCGAGCAGGAGATCCTGACGCAAGCGGCACGGTTGCTCGAGCGCCTCGCCGCGAGCGACTGATCCAGCCACACGCCACCTGCGAAAATCGACACGATGCGTGCTCGCGTTCTCGTCATCGCGCTGCTCGGGCTGTCGCTGGCGATCGTGGCGGGGTGCGGGACGAGCTCGCGCCCGCGGGCCGGCCGCCCGCATCATCGCGCCGCGGTCGCTCCGCGGCCCTCGCCGCAGCCGACGCTGACGATCCCCGACCCGCCGCCGACCGGAGTCGCGGCGAGCCCGACCGCGATCCGCGTGATCAAGGCATGGTCGACAGCGCTGCGCGAAGGCGATCTGGCCTCCGCCGCCTCGTACTTCTCCCTGCCGAGCGTGTTCGTGAACGGCGTCGGCTCGAACGGCGAGATGCAGGGGGTGACGATCCACAGCCACAACGAGGCGGAGGAGGTCAACCGCTCCCTGCCGTGCGGCGCCACCTTCATCTCGGCCGACCAGCGCGGGCGCTACACGAACGCGCTGTTCCGGCTCGGCGGGCGCGCCGGGCCCGGGGGCACGAACTGCGGTGGCGAGACCACCACAGCGCGGACGAACTTCGTCATCCGCGACGGCAAGATCCTCGACTGGATCCGCGCCCTCGACGACCCGGGCGATAACGGCACCGGAACGGGCCCCGCCCCGGGCGGCGGAACCGGCACCGCGCCGGCGCCGAGCGGACCCGGCATCGGCCAGGGAACACCGGTAGCGTAGGCCCATGCGTACCGACATCACGTTCCTCTCCGGCGGCGTGTGGTGCGCCGGCTGGCTGTACCGGCCCGACGGGGCCGCCTCCACACACGTCCCCTGCGTCGTCATGGCGCACGGCTTCTCAGCCACCCGTGAGCTGCGGCTCGACGCCTACGCCGAGCGGTTCTGCGCCGCGGGGCTCGGCGTGCTGCTGTTCGACTACCGCCACTTCGGCGCGAGCGGTGGCTCGCCGCGGCAGCTGGTCGACATCCGCCGCCAGCACGACGACTTCCGCGCCGCCGTCGCCCACGCTCGCGGGCTGGACTGGGTCGACCCCGACCGCGTCGCGCTGTTCGGCAGCTCGTTCTCGGGCGGGCATGTGATCGCCGTGGGCGCCTCCGACCCGCGGATCGCCGCGACGGTCAGCCAGTGCCCGTTCACCGACGGCCTGGCGACGCTGCGCGTGCTCGGTCCCGCCGCGATCGCCCGCATCACGGGCCCCGGCCTGCTCGACACGGTCGCCGCCCTGCGCGGTGGACCGCCGCGCTACATCCCGGCCGCCGGTCCGCCCGGCTCGACCGCGGTGATGACGACGCCGGACGCGCTACCCGGGATGCAGGCGCTGATGCCCGCCGAGACGACGTGGGAGAACCGCGTCGCCGCGCGGATCGTGCTGCGCGTCGGGATCTACCGGCCCGGGCTGAAGGCCGCGCAGCTGCGCAACCCGGCGCTGTTCTGCGTGTGCGACGGCGACTCGCTCGCTCCCGCCGAGCGCACGGTGACGCTGGCGCAGCGCGCATCGAAAGCCGAGATCAAGCGCTACCCGATCGGCCACTTCGACATCTACGTCGGAGAGCCGTTCGAGCACGCGGTCGCCGACCAGACGGAGTTCCTGGTCCGGCACCTCGCCCCCTGACCTCCGAATCCGGCTGCGACGCGCACGCCGCAGCCGGTCGGAGTAGGTCTGTCCTAGTGCAGCAGGACGATGATCCGCTGACAGCCGTGGCTCGCCGCGTACGGCTTCGCCGCGGCTCGGACCCACGCCTTGTTGCCAGTGCCCGACCCGCAGCTGATCCTGGCGCCGTCGCCGGCGGCCCAGATGTTGTTCGTGCCCGGACCACCGAACACGTGGTCATGGCCGATCCCGACGTCGATCCGCGAGTTGCCCTTGCCGCCGTAGATCGTGCTCTTGCCGTTTCCGACGGTGATCCAGTCGCGGCCGTTGCGGCCGTTGACGTAATCGTTGCCGTTTCCGAGCCCGACCCGGTTGAAGCCGCCGGCCGCGTAGACACGGTCGTTGCCGTTGCCGTCGAACAGCTTCTGCGAGCCGCCCGAGCCGTCGATGCAGTCGTTTCCGGCGAGGCCGGCGACCCGCTCGAAGGCGCCCCGAGCGAGGATCCGGTCGGCATGAGGCGTCCCGGTGACGCGCCCGCCGCGCTTGGTCGCAACCAGCACGAAGTCCGGGCCGGGGCCCGACAGGCACGCACTCTTGTACCTCTGCCGTGCGACCGCGAGCGGGAGCACGACCCCACCCGTCGGCCCCTTGAACGGCTCGCTGACAAAGATCGTCTTGCCGTTGTAGTAGATCACGCACGCCTTGGCGGGAACGTCAAGCGTCGATCCGGCCGGACAGATGCTCGGCACGCCGCTGACCGTGGTGCCGCTGACCGTCCCGCCGCTGCCACCGCTCGAGCCGCCGCCGCCCGAGGTACCGCCGCCGGTCGTCCCGGCGCACGGCGAGGCAAAGCTCTGGCTCACCGTCGCCTCGCCGACGACGACATCGGCCAGACTGCCGAGGTGAACTTCGAGCACGCGCTCGGTCACCGAGTTCGCGGTCTTGAGCTGCTGGTTCAGCGCGATGTAGACGCCGTTGGCAAGCGTGATCGTGTCCGCTGCACCCGGAGCCGGGAGCGTCATCTTCACGCCGTTGACGTAGATCACGTCGAGCGTCGACTGCGCGTAGGACTGCAGCGCGCCGTTGACGCACGCGTATCCGGCGGCGGCCTCAACCGGCCCAACGATCGTGATCGTCCCGCTGGCGGTCGGGATGTTGACCGCCTGGATGTCCGATACAGCGGCGGCCGCGGGCGCCACGGTGGGGGTCCCGGCGGCCTCGGTGAACGCCCCGATCGGGCCCACCGTCAGGATCGGCTTCGAGGTTGGAACCGCGATCGTGTTGGACGCGGCGCTGTCGGTATGGCACGGCGTCGTCGCGCTGTTGGCCACGATCGGCTCGAGCAACGTCGCGGTGCCGAGCTCGACCCGCGCGCCGCTGGCGCGGCACCCGAACGGGAACACCGCTGCGGCACTCGCGTGCGCCCGGGTCGTGGCCTGGGCGGCGCCGGCACACGCCAGCACGCAGAGGCCAACCAGCAGTCCCGTCAACCCTCGACGGTATGGAAACGTCATAGAAGCAACCTCCTGGAGTATTGAAGTCATATTCAGTTCATCCGCGCTGATCGACGCCCGCCGCCTGCGGGCACGGTCACGCGCCGCCAAACGGTCGAGCTCGAGCGCGAATCCGGGCTGCCACCTTTGGACACCCCGAGGAAGAAACTGCCGTCGCCGTCCGCGAGCACGCGCACCGACCGGACCACCCAGAATCACTCACCCGTCCGCGTACTCGCCCCACTCCCAACCCAACATTCGGTGACGGAGCTAGGGAATGAAGCAGAAAAAGCCGATCAGCGATCCACGCGTTGCTTCTCAACGCAGATTTTGTACAGGTTTAGCCGCAGAACATACAGATCTAGACTCAATGCACGGTCTGGTTGTGATCGGACCGTCGCCCGGATCCGTCATGCCTCGGCCAGCTTGCGCTTCAGCACCTTGCCCGTCGGGTTGCGCGGCAGCTCGTCGATGAAGATGACGTCCCGAGGCACCTTGAATCGCGCCAGGTTGCCGCGCACGTGCGCCCTGACCCCGTCCTCGTCGAGCGCCGCGCCGTCGCTGCGGACGACGAACGCCCGCAGCCGCGCACCGAACTCCTCGTCGGGCACGCCGATCACGGCCGCCTCGACGATCTCGGCGTGGGCGCACAGCAGTTCCTCGACCTCGCCCGGGAACAGGTTCTCACCGCCCGAAACGATCATGTCGTCGTCGCGGCCGTCGATGAACAGCCGTCCCGCGGCGTCGAGATGGCCGACGTCGCCGGTCGACATCAGACCGTTGATCGTCACCTTGCTGCCGCCGCCGGTATAGCCCTCGAACTCGGACCCGGTGCCGGCGAAGATCCGCCCGGTGATGCCCGGCCGGGTGATCGGCCGGTCGTGCTGGTCGTACAGACGCAGGGTGGTGCCGCGCGGCGGGGTGCCGACGCAATCGGGCGCCGCCAGCAACTCGTCGGGGGTGGCGATCGTCACCGCCGAGACCTCGGTCGAGCCGTACAGGTTGTAGAGCACGTGGCCGAAGGCCGCGAGGCCGCGGCGGCA
>DASZLC010000128.1:0-3637 GCA_035552615.1 Solirubrobacteraceae bacterium | reverse complement strand
CTCGACGGCTTCCTGGCGGGCCATCCTGGGTGGGAGGCCGAGGCCCCGGTCCGCCTGGCCCCGGACACCGACGGGACCGACGGCTTCTTCATCGCCCGCCTGCGGCGCCCCTGACCTTTCAGGTGGGCGCTGACCGAGACGCCCACGGGCCGGTTAGTCTTGCACCAATGAGCGAGCCCGCGCCCAAGCTCGGCCCCGAGTGCCCTGGCTGCGGGGAGCCATGGCTGCGGCCGACCGCGGTGCCGGGCAACTATCGCTGCGTCTACTGCATGCGGCGCTACGAGCTGGTCTCCGTGTGTCCCAACTGTGGGGAGCACTCCACGATCGTGCGCATGTCCAGCACGGCGATCGTCGAGTGCAATCACTGTCAGGGCAGCATGCTCCAGGAGGTCTAGCCGCAGGATGGCGCACCCCCACGCGGCCCTTCTGCGCGAGCGGCGGGTGGCCCCATCGATCCTCTCGGCCAACTTCGCCAAGCTCGGCTCTCAGGTCTCCGAGGTGCTGGCGGCCGGCGCCCGCGTGATCCACGTCGACGTGATGGACGGCCACTTCGTGCCGCCGATCACCTTTGGCGCGATCATCGTCTCCGCGCTGGCCGACCTCGTCCACGACGCGGGCGGCATCCTCGACGTGCACCTCATGGTCGAGCGGCCCGAGCGCCATGTGCCCGACATCGCCAAGGCCGGCGCCGACGGGATCACCATCCACGTCGAGGCCACCCCGCACGTCCACTACACGCTCGACGAGATCCGCAAGGCGGGATGCTCGGCCGGCGCCGCGCTCAGCCCGGCGACCCCCATCGACACGCTGCACGAGGTGGCCCGCGAGACGCTCGACCTGGCGCTGTGCATGAGCGTCAACCCCGGCTGGGGGGCGCAGAGCTTCATCCCCAACTCGCTGAGCAAGATCGAGCGCATGCGCCACGAGCTCCCGAGCGAGGTGGCCCTGGAGGTCGATGGCGGCATCCACGAGCAGACGGTCGGGCCCGTGGTGCAGGCCGGCGCGAACGTGCTGGTGACCGGCTCGGCCGTGTTCGGCTCCAGCGATCCGGGTGCTGCCTACGAGCGCATCCGGACCGCCGCCGGGGCAATCTGAGCCGGCCCCGTGGCCTCGGATCTACGCACACAGCCGCCAAAACTGCGGTGTGTGCTCTGTCGCGTCGGTATGACCCCCGATCTGACGCACACCGCGTCAAGAATCGGGTCGTGTGCTCTGTGGCGTCGGGATTCGCCGCCGGCGCGGCGGTGCCGAACGCCACCCCTTCCCCAGCTGTCGTAGAGAGGCTTCGTGCCTCAGGCCGCCTTGGGCGTGAGCTTCTGCGCCGGTCCGCGCCGGTACAGCAGCCACAGAAGCACGGTGAGCACCGCCGTCGCGCCCAGGTACCCGACCTCGACCCGCGTGACCTCGGCGTGCTCGGCGCCACTGCCCGTGGCCAGGAAGACCACGAACAGCGCCGCGGCGATCAGCCACGCCACTGCCGCCGCCGCCGCCCGGCCCCGGGCCAGAGCGGCCTGGTTGAGCGTGCCCGACACGAGGTGCAGCCCCATCCCCAGCCCCACCGCGGCGAGCCCGAGACGCCCGTAGGCGAAGCCCTTGCTGCCCAGCAGCGCGGTCATCACCGGCGGTCCGATCGCCAGCAGCCCCAGGGCGACGGCCAGGCCGAAGGCGGTGATGACCATGACCGTGATGCGGATCGCACGGTGGAACTCGGCCGTGCTCTCGCGGGCCTCCAGGCCGGCGAGGTGGGGGAGGATCGAGGTCTGGATCGCCTGGAAGAGCTGCAGCGGCGCCCTGACGATCAGCATCACGTTGAACACGAAGCCGGTCAGGCCGCTGGTCGTCGTCAACGCGCCGCTCGAGTTCAGCGCGACGATCAGCACCCCGGCGTTCATCAGCGTCTGCTCCGAGAGCATGATCGCGACCACGGCCACGGCAAAACCCGTGCCGTGTCGCAACGACAGGTCGGTCGCCACCTCCTCGAGCTGCCCGTGCACCGGGCCTTCGCGGGCGGCGTCGGCGGCCGCGATCCCGGCCGGCCCGCGCACCCGGATCCGCGAGAATGCGAACGGGATCACGCACAGCGACGCGAATGGCGCCACCGCCATCCCGAGCCCGACCGCGCCCTGCCCCGAGCCGATCCCGACCGCGACCGCTAGCGCGAACAGAAATCGTGAAGTCGATTCCAGGAACACGAGTCCGCCGTACAGCGCGAACCGTTGATGGCCGGCCAACCAGCCCCGCGCGAAGTAGCTGGCCGCGTAAGCGAGCACGCCGATCACGAGGATCCAGTACAGCGCGCTCGAGCCGTCGAAGATGCCGTTCTCGATCTGGCCGTGCAGCACGATCGCGACGATCAGGAACACGGTCGCGAAGCCGAACTGGATTGCGGCTGGGACGCGCAGCGAATGGCCGGGCAGGCCGCGCGCGATCCGGTCGGCGATCGTGCGCGACAGCAGCTGCTCGATCGGCCGGTAGATCACCGACAGGATCACGAACATGATCGCCCAGCACAGCGAGATCCGGCTGTAGGACGCCGAGTCCAGCACGTGGCTGGCGGTCGCCAGGTAGGCGAACGTGAACAGGCCTGTCGAGGCGATCCCGATCGACAGCACTCGGGCGCCGGACGCGAACGACGAGTTGTCCGGGGCGGCGCCAGCACCGGGCGGCGACACGTCCTCGCGCGCCGGCCGGCGGGTCGCCGAAGCCATCAGCCCACCCTCACCAGCAGCATCGTCCATGGAAACGGCGAACGGGTCTCGATCACCTCGCCGTAGCCACCCAGCAGCGACTGAAAGCCGCGTCGAGTCCAGTGGTTGAGGTGGCCGGGCGTGTTGCCCAGGTCCCGCACGTAGGCGCCGCGGGCGAGGTTCAGCGCCCGCCACAACGGCTCATGCGGGACCGAGACGAGCAGATGCTCGCGCGCGACGCGCGCCATCTCGGTTAGCACCGTCTCGGGGTCGGGGACGTGCTCGAGCACCTCGGTCGCCGCGACGAGCGCAAACTCGCCGTCGCCGAAGGCCAGCTGCTCGGCGCGCATCGCCTTGAACTCGAGGTTGGCGCGCCGGCGCCGCTCCCAGTGGGCCTGCAGCTTCGGGTCGTCGAGATCGACGCCGACGACGCGCCCCTCGCCCAGCGATGCGGCCCACCGCTCACTGAGCACACCCTCGCCGCACCCGACGTCGAGCACCGAGCGCGGCGCCGCCGTGGTGAACAGCTCCTCCAGCGTGTGCTCGAAGCCCGCCATCAGCCGCTTGACGATCGGGTTGGTCGACCCGTACTTGTCAAATGTGTTGCCGGTCGGGACGGTCGTGTCGGCGACCGCTGGGGGCGTCATACGCCCAGCGCTTCGCGGTCGCCGGGGTCCGGCGGGCGGTTGGCGCCGGTCGTGGCGCGGGCCTGTGGGGCCTGTGCGCCGGGTACGCCGGGTACGCCCTGCGCGCCCTGCGGCTGCGCGGCTGCCTCGTGCGCCTCGGTCGGAGTCCCCGGCTCATAGTGCGAGGGCTCGATCCCGAGTTGCAATTCGATCCGGCGCACGCGCTCGAAGGTCCGCTGCGAGAGTGTCCGCTGGGCGGCGAGCAGGTCGCCGATCACGCCGAGTGCGCCGAGCAGCATCGCGGCGATGAACAGCACCGCGCCG
>DASZLC010000127.1:0-1915 GCA_035552615.1 Solirubrobacteraceae bacterium | reverse complement strand
CGGCCCAGTCCTCGTCTTGATGCGAGCGGTGCAACAGGTGCGAGCCGCTGCTGCGCTTCTCGTGTTCACGGTGGGCCGCTTCGGCACGCCGGAGCGCGCCCTCCAGGTCCGCGGCGGACACGTAGCCCGTCTCAGCGGCGTTCATCCGGCCGGGGCGCCGCGTCGTTACCTCCTGGACGATGAATGTGTTGCCATCGGGATCCTCGAAAGCGAAGAACGACCCGTAGCTGGCGCGCTCGGGGTCGGAACCCGGCTGGCGTGCCTCGACCGGGAACGGCGGGCCGTGCCAAATGTCACTCACTTCGATGTCACGGCCGACGAGCTCGTCATGCGCAGCCTCGATGTCGGAGACGACGACAGTGGTCTCGGCCGAACCCGGCGCTGCCGTCGTGAGGCCCTTGCCGAACGTGATCGAGGCCGGCGAGCCCGGGGGCGTGAACTGGACGATGCGAAGTGCGTCCATCGGGGCCACGTCGTCGTCGAGCCTCCAGCCCAGCTGCTCGTAGAACTTCTTGCATCGATCGACGTCGGACACGGGGAAGATCTGGTTCTCGAGCTTCATGTCGACGTTCCCGAGGCTCGCGTTGCCACTCGCGTTCTGCGCTTCGGTGTTGCTCATGTCTGCCTCCTGAAGATGTTCAGGAAGACCTCGGTTGGTCTTCGCGTTGGTTACGCCCTGAAGCGTGTCCTCCGTGCCCGCCGATCGCGCCTGGCACCCCCCCGGGTCGACCCCCGGGTCCCGTGGACGGGTGCACGGGTGCCCGGGCCACGGGGCGAGCTTGTCAGCGCGCGATCCCCTCTTTACGCTCGGCGGGTGACGATCTCGACTGCCGTTCCAGCGCGGAGCCTGCTTGGCCGGCAGAGCGAGCGCGCGGTGTTGGATGAGCTGGTGGCGAGCGTGCGCACTGGGCCGAGCCGGGCGCTGGTACTGCGCGGGGAGGCCGGGGTCGGCAAGAGCGCGCTATTGGAGTATCTGGCCCAGCACGCATCCGGGTGTGGGATTGCCCGGGCGGCCGGGGTCGAACCGGAGATGGAGCTCGCGTACGCGGGGTTGCAACAGCTGTGCGCGCCGTTCCTGGATCGGCTCGAGCGCCTTCCCGGCCCGCAACGCGATGCGCTTAGCACGGCGTTCGGATTGCGCGCCGGCGGCGCGCCGGATCGGTTCCTCGTCGGCCTGGCAGTTTTGAGTCTGCTGGCTGACGTGGCGGAAGACCGGCCGCTCGTCTGCATCGTGGATGACGCCCAGTGGCTCGACGCGGCCTCAACGCAGGCACTGACGTTCGTCGCGCGCCGCTTGGGGGCGGAGTCGGTCGGGCTGATCTTCGCCGTACGCGAGGAGGGCGACGAGCGGCTTTTTAAGGGGCTGCCGGAGCTCGTTGTCGGCGGGCTCGACGATCGCGATGCGCGGGAGCTACTCGGAACCGTCGTGGCGGGCCCGCTCGACGAGCGGCTGCGTGATCGGATCGTGGCCGAGACGCGTGGCAACCCGCTGGCGCTGCTCGAGCTCCCGCGACGACGGCGAACGCTCGCCGAGTTCGCGGGTGGATTCGGGCTGTCCGACGGCCCCGCGTTGTCAGGGCGGATCGAGCAGAGCTTTATCGAGCGGTTGGCGCCGCTGCCCCCAGCAACGCGACTGCTGCTGCTTGTTGCAGCGGCCGAGTCGGTGGGGGATCCGGTGGTGGTGTGGCGGGCGGCCGCGGAGCTCGGCATCGGGCCGGACGCTGCAGCCCCGGTCGCCGGCGCGGGCCTGATCGATTTCGGCCCGCAAGTGCGGTTCGGTCATCCGCTCGTCCGCTCGGCGGTCAAGGCCGCGGCGGCGCCGGAGGAGCGCCACCGCGTCCACCGCGCGCTCGCCGAGGCCACGGATGCCGATCTCGATCCCGATCGCCGCGCCTGGCACCTTGCGCACGCGACA
>DASZLC010000126.1:0-6874 GCA_035552615.1 Solirubrobacteraceae bacterium | reverse complement strand
TCGGCGACGAATCCGATGGCCGGCAGCGAGCGGCGACGGACCCGCTCCAGCAGGGACAGCGACATGCCCCCCATCGACCACCAGGCGACGACGTCCGGGGCGAACTCGCGCAGCTGCCGCTCCAGCACGGCCGCGTTATGGCGCTCCAAGGCCACGCGCTCGCGCCACGAGCGCCGCGGCCAAGCGTGCTCGCGCCAGTACCACCGCAGCTCGCGGTAGACCTCGGCCTCGTCGTCCTCGTCGATCCCCGCCAAGCGAAAGTCCGTGGTCAGAACGCGCGCCTCGTGTCCACCCGCGCGCAGGTGACGCATGGCCGAGCGCCACACCAGTTCATAGCCCCCCAGATGGTGGGGTGGGTACATGTTCCCCACGGACAGGACTCGCATGCGGGCATTAGCATGCCTGACCCGATGAGCGACACGATCGATCCCACCATCTTCAAGGCCTACGACGTCCGTGGGCTGTACGGGGACGCGCTGAACGAACGGGTCGCCGAGCTGATCGGCCGAGCCTTCGCGCGGGTGATCGCCGCCGGCGAGGAAAAGCCCACGAGCGAGCTGCGGCTCGGGCTCGGACGCGACATGAGGCTGACGGCGCCCGCCATGGCCGGCGCGTACCGCGCGGGCATGATGGCCGAGGGCGCGGCGGTGATCGACGCCGGCCAGGTGGGGACCGAGATGCTCTACTACCTCGTCGGCTCGCGCGAGCTCGACGGCGGGATCATGTGCACCGCCTCGCACAACCCGAAGGCCTACACCGGGGCGAAGCTCGTCAGCCGCGGCGCCCTCGCCCTGTCGGGCGACAGCGGAATCGGCGACATCCGCGAGATGCTCGTTTCAGGTGCGCTCGGCGAGCCTGTGGACACCGGATCATCCGAGGACGTCGACGTGTACGCCGAGTTCCAGGCCGCGGCGCTGAAGTTCATCGACCCGAACCAGGTGAAGCCGCTGAAGGTCGTCGTGGACGGGGGCAATGGGATGGCCGGCCCGATGGTCGGACCGCTCCTCACCACCCTCGGCCTGAACGTCGAGGCGGCGTACTGGACACCGGACGGCAACTTTCCCGACCACGAGCCGAACCCGCTGCTCCCCGAGAACCGGGAGTTCATCATGCGCGAAGTGACCACCCGCGGCGCCGATCTGGGGATCGCCTGGGACGGCGACGCCGACCGCTGCTTCTTCATCGACGACACCGGCGCGTTCGTCGACGGCGACTTCCTCACCGCCCTGCTGGCCGAGGCACTCCTGCGCAAAAACCCGGGCGAGACGATCCTGTACGACGTCCGGGCCAGCCGCGCGGTGGCCGACACCGTCGAGGCGGCGGGCGGGACGGCGCTGATGAACCGGGTCGGGCACGCGTTCTTCAAGCGCCGGATGCGCGCCGAGGGCGGGATCTTCGGCGGCGAGGTCTCCGGTCACTACTACTTCCGCGACTTCTACTGCGCCGACTCGGGCACGCTCCCGGCGCTGCTGATGCTGGAGCTGCTCTCCCAGCGTGATGTGAGATTGTCCGAGCTGATCGGGCGTTACCGCAGCAAGTACTTCATCTCGGGCGAGATCAACTCCGAGGTCGCCGATCCCGAGGCGAAGATGGAGGAGATCGCCGTCCGCTACCGCGACGCCGAGCAGCGGCGGCTCGACGGCATCTCGATCGACTACCCCGACTGGCACTTCAACGTGCGCGCCTCGAACACCGAGCCGCTGCTGCGGCTGTGCCTGGAGTCGCTGATCTCGGTGCAGGACATGGAGCGCCGCCGCGACGAAGTTCTGGCGGTCATCCGGTCGTGAGCACGGCGGGCCCGCTCGCCGGGGCCGCCGCGGCCGGCATCCATTGCATCAAGGTGCCGACGCCGTTCCTGGTTGGCCCGGTGAACTGCTACCTGATCGAGGATGCGCCGCTGACGCTGATCGACACCGGCCCGAACTCGGGGACGGCCCTCGACGTGTTGACGCGGGCGCTCGCCGACCGCGGTCACCGGCTGGAGGACCTGGAGCTGATCGTGCTCACCCACCAGCACATCGACCACCTGGGGCTGCTGGAGATCCTCGTCAACCGCTCGGGCGCCGAGGTGGCGGCGCTGGCATCCCTCGGGCCGTGGCTGGCGGAGTACCCGTCGAGCGGAAAGGCCGACGATGCCTTCGCCCAGGCGCTGATGCGCCGCCACGGCGTGCCCGACGACCTCGTCACGGCGCTCGGGCTCGTCGCCGAGGCGTTTCGGCCCTACGGGTCGAGCGGCACCGTCACCCGCCCCCTGCGCGACGGCGATGTGCTGCGGTTGCGCGACCGGTCCCTGCGGGTGCTCCACCGTCCCGGCCACAGTCCCACCGACACCGTCTTCTGGGACGCGGAGCGCGAGATCCTGCTGGCCGGCGACCATCTGCTCGGCCACATCTCCTCCAACGCCACCGTCGCGCGCCCGCTCCAGGGGGTGGGCAATGCACGGCCCAAGCCGCTGCTGCAGTACATCGAGTCGCAGCGCCAGACGCGGGAGCTGCCGGCGAGGCTCGTGCTCGGCGGTCACGGCGACCCGATCACGAACCCGCACGAGCTGATCGACAAGCGGCTGACGATGCACGACCGCCGCGCCCGCAAGATCCACCGGATGATCGCGGCCGGACCGGTCAGCGCGTACGACATCGCCACCACGATCTGGGGCAACGTCGCCGTCACCCAGGCGTTCCTGACCCTGTCGGAGGTTCTCGGTCACATCGATCTGCTGATGCGCGACGGGCTCGTCCACGAGCTCGACGGCGATGAGGTGGTGCGGTTCGAGACGCTCGGGCCCGCCACCCGCGCCGCGTAGTGCCTACCCGCCCCTGAACGCGGTCGTACCGGGCTGCAGCGGCGAGACGGTCGCCGTCCCGCACTCGTAGGTGCCGTTGGGGATCATCACCACGAGCGTGTGCGTGTCGTTGGGCGGGATCACCTGCAGCTGAGCGGCGGTGGTGCAGCCGGCGTCGGAGCTCTCGCCGTGCGTCGTGACGAGCCGGAAGGAGACCTCGCTGCCCGCCGCGACCGACAGCCCCGACAGCGGCAGGTGACCGAAGAAGTCGTCGGTCGTCCGGGTGGAGGTCGTGGGCAGCGCCGAGCCTGCGGAGGACAGGAACTGGACCCCGGGGTAGCCGTAGGTGTGGCACGGGTTGCCGCTCTCGTTGGTGAGGCTGAAGCCGAGCTCGCCGTGGCCCGTCGCCCCCTCGCCGCCGAGGTAGCCCAGCTTCAGCATCGCCGCCGTGCAGGCGGGCACGCCCGACGTGGCCGTGGTGCTCGTGCTGGTGGTGCCGGTGCTGGGCGTCGACGCCGTGCTCGAGGTGCCGGCCGGGGTCGAGCTCGTCGTCGCGCCCCCGGTGCCGGTCTGTGTCGCGCCCGACGGGGTCGACGAGCGGCTCGCCGTGACGACCGTCGTCCCACCGCACGCGCTGAGCGCGATCATGGCGGCGCACGCGAGCAGGCAGGGCGCAAGGCGGCGCATTCGATGTTGATTCGCGCTCCCCATGCCAATGTCCTTCCCACGACTCACCGATCCGAAGCGCCGGCGTGAGATCGTTACCGTTGCCACATGGAGCGACCGCCCGGAGCGGGGCGTGGACCCCGCAAGCGCCGCCAGATCGACTGGGAGCTCATCGCCTGCGGATGGAGCGGGCACGCCCTCGTCGGCACCGACGCGGCCGAGCTGCGCCCCCAGGACGCTCCCGTGGCCCGGGAGGACCCCGCTCACCCCGTGCGCTGGCATCGCTGCCTGCGCTGCGACAGCTGGGTCGCGCTGCCGCCGCCGAGCGCGCCGGCCACCCGCCACCCACCAGACCGCGACGCGATCACGGTGCCGCTCCGGGGCCGGGCGCTGCGCGACCGCGTCGTGCTGCGGCTGATCGCGGTGGACCGGGTCGTGCACTTCCTGATCCTGGTGCTGCTCGGCGTGGTCGTGCTCGTCGTCGCCGCCAACGAGCACAGTCTCCGCTCCAGTTTCTACAGGGTCGTCACCGCGCTCCAGGGCGGGGTCGGCGCCAGCCCGATCCAGACGACCCACGTCGGCATCTTGAAGGACCTGAACAAGGTCTTCTCGCTACGAAGCGGCGACCTGCGCGCCATCGGTGCCGCGCTGCTGGCCTTTGGCTGCCTGGAGGGCGCCGAGGCGGTCGGGCTGTGGTTCGGCCGGAGGTGGGCCGAGTACCTCACCTTTCTGGCCACCGCGATCCTGCTGCCGCTGGAGATCTACGAGCTGACCGACAAGATCTCGGCGCTGAAGGTGATCGGCTTCCTGATCAACCTCGCCGTCGTCGTCTACCTGCTGTACGCCAAGCGTCTGTTCGGGTTGCGCGGCGGCGGCGCCGTCGACGAGGCGGAGCGCGCCGCCGCGCTCTCCTGGGAGACGATCGAGCGCCACACACCGCCCTGGACAGAGCTCGGCACGGGCGCATGAGCCTCGACGAGGCCGCGCTCGAACGGGAGATCGCCCGCGTCGGGCGTGAGCTCGCTGCCGCCTACCCGTCGGCGGCCCGGCACCCGGTACGGACGGTCGACACCAAGGCGATGGCGCTGGCGTCGGCCGACGCAGAGCTGAAGGCGGCGCTGTTTCGCTTCGTCGACGTCGTCCCGGCCTGCCGCTCGCTCGATGACCTCGCCACCCATCTGGCGTCGTTCCTCGACGAGGTGCCCGAGCCCCCGCCGCCGATCTCGGCGGCGTTGCGCGTCGCGCACACGAAGGCGGGCCGCGCCGCGCTGGGCGCCGCCGCCGCCGGCGGAGTGCGGCACATGGCGCACCGCTTCATCGTCGCCGAGACGCTGCCGGGCGCCGTGAAGGTCCTGCGTGGCCTGTGGGAGCATGGCGTCGCCAGCTCCGTCGATCTGCTCGGCGAGGCGACCGTGACCGAGGCGGAGGCCAACGGTTACGCCGAGCGCTGCGCCGAGGCGCTGGAGGGGCTCGCGCGCGGGGCGAGCGGCTGGCCGGCGCGGCCGGCGCTGGAGGCCGACTCGATCGGTCCGCTGCCCCGGGCCAACGTATCGGTGAAGGTCTCGGCGCTGACACCGCTGCTGCGGGCCGACGCGCCGGAGCGTGGGATCGCCGACGCCGGCGAACGTCTGCGCCCGCTGCTGCGCGTCGCGCACGCCCACGGTGCCCACATCCACATCGACATGGAGTCACTCGACTCCCGCGAGGCCGTGCTCGCGCTCGTGCTGCAGCTGCTCTCCGAACCCGAGTTCGCGGCCGGGCCGTCGGCCGGGCTCGTCCTTCAAGCCTACCTCCGTGACTCCGGCGAGCAGCTCGACGCCGTGCTCCGGTGGGCCGCCGACTGCCCGCGCCGACCGCCGCTGACGGTCCGGCTCGTGAAGGGCGCCTACTGGGATCACGAGCTCGTCGAGGCGCGCCAGCGCGGCTGGCCGACTCCGGTGTTCCTGTCGAAGGCCGAGTGCGACCGCAACTTCGAGGCGCTCACCCGCCGGCTGCTGGCCGCCCGCCCGGCCGTGCGGGTCGCCGTCGCCTCGCACAACCTGCGCTCGGTGGCGCACGCGATCGCCGTGAACCGGGCGCTCGGCGGCGAGGACGGCGATCTGGAGCTGCAGGTGCTGCGCGGGCTCGGCGACGAGCTTCAGGACGCGCTGGCGGGGCGGGGGCTGCGCGTGCGCACGTATTGCCCGATCGGCGCGCTCGTGGCCGGGATGGCCTATCTCGTCAGGCGGCTACTGGAGAACACGAGCAACGACTCGTTCCTCGGCGCGCAGGCGTCCGGACTCCCGCTCGACGAGCTGCTCGCGCCGCCGTGAGCGACGCGCCGCCGGCGCGCGGCGAGGACCTGATCGGCACGATGCACTTCCGATTGGACGGATGCGCGGTTCGCGCGTAGAATCGCGCCGCACAGGAGCCGGGGCCGCTTGCGGGAGACGCGGATCGAGGGGCGGCGCGGCGATGTTCAGCAAAAGGATGTTCTGGGGTGAGCGACTCAGAGGCTTGGTCTGACGCATCTATGGCCGTGAGCAGGGGACACGTGAGACAGCTGGTGAATGCGAGCGCCGAGACGGCGCCGTGCGAAGACGTACAGCCGCGCAGCACACCGTGGCACGCCGACCCGGTGCGGCGCGACGCCGTCTTCCGCCGGCTGCTGGCTGTGGCCGACCTGGCCGCCGCGGCGGGCACGATGGCTGCCGTCGGCACGTTTCACCGGCACCCGCTGTTCGCGCTGACCGCGACGATCCTGATCGTTCCCGTGGCCAAGGTGCTCGGCCGCTACGACCGCGACGCCATCGTCTTGCGCAAGTCGACGCTGGAGGAGTTTCCCTCTCTGCTCGTCCTCGCCGGGGCGTTCGCGCTGACCTGGTCGCTGCTGGTGACAATCGCCGGCCGCGCCGCGCAGGCCGAGCACGCCGCCATCATCTGGGCGGTCGTGACGGCGCTGCTGACCGTCGCCCGCCTGACGGCGCGCTCGATCGCCGGCGCCACCGCGCCGACCGAACGCGTCCTGATCGCCGGCAACCCGCGCGTTCGCACCCGGCTCGCGCACTCGCTCGCGTCCGACCCGTCGGCGCGCATCGAGGTCGTCGGCTTCCTCCCGTTTGAGGACGACGCCGACAGCGACTGGGACGACGCCGACGCGCCGGCGACGTTCGACGACCTCGCCGAGGTCGTCGCCGAGCTGAAGGTCGACCGCGTGTTTCTCGCCCCGACCAGCGCCGACAACGACACGATGCTCGCCGCCATCACCCTCGCCAACAGCCTCGGGGTGAAGCTGTCGCTCGTCCCGAGTTTGCTGGAGGTCGTCGGCTCGGCCGTCGAGTTCGACACCGTCGGAGGCGTCACGGTTCTCGGGATGCGCCAGCCCGGTCTGAGCCGCTCGTCCACGATGGTCAAGCGCGGGATGGACGTCGTCGGCGCGTCGGTGGG
>DASZLC010000125.1:0-18230 GCA_035552615.1 Solirubrobacteraceae bacterium | reverse complement strand
CTACACGCGCGCCTTCGGCTTCACCGAGACCGCCTACCGCGGCCTGGAGACGGGCAGCCGCGACCGGGTGTCGCACGTGCTGGAGCAGGGCCGCATTCGACTTGTGCTGACCGGGACGCTAACCGGCGAGGACGAGATCGCCGAGCATCACCGGCATCACGGCGATGGGGTGATCGCGATCGCCCTGAGCGTCCCCGATGCGTCCGCGGCCTACGCCCACGCCGTCGCCCACGGTGCGCGCGGGCTGCAGACCCCGCAGCTGCTCTCCGACGAGCACGGGACCGTGATGGTCGCCTCGGTGGCCACCTACGGCGAGACGCGCCACCTGTTCGTGGAGCGCGGCGGCTACGCCGGCCCGTTCCTCCCGGGCTACATCGCCCGCGACGCGAAGCCCGCAGCGGCGCTGTTCTACGGGATCGATCACGTCGTCGGCAACGTCGAGCTCGGCCACATGAACGAGTGGGTCCACTACTACGAGCGCGTGTTCGGCATGACCGAGCTGATCCACTTCTCCGACGAGGCGATCTCGACCGAGTATTCGGCGCTGATGTCGAAGGTCGTCACCGACGGCTCGGGCAAGATCAAGTTCCCGATCAACGAGCCGGCCCAGGGCAAGCGCAAGTCGCAGATCGAGGAGTACCTCGACTTCTACCGCGGCGCCGGGGTGCAGCACATCGCGATCACCACCACCGACATCGTGGCTGCGGTAACCGAGCTGCAGCGCCGTGGCGTGGAGTTCCTGCCGATCCCCGAGAGCTACTACGCCGATGTGCCCGAGCGGATCGGGGAGATCGCGGAGGACATCGCTGACCTGCGGCGCCTGGGGATCCTCGTCGACTGTGACGAAGAGGGCTACCTGCTGCAGATCTTCTCCAAGGCGGTCGGCGATCGCCCGACGGTGTTCTTCGAGCTGATCGAGCGCCACGGCGCTCGCGGCTTCGGCGAGGGGAACTTCAAGGCGCTGTTTCAGGCGCTGGAGCGCGAGCAGGACCGCCGCGGGAACCTCTGATGCGCTACGAGTCGCGCGGCACTGTCCCGGGCAAGCGCCATGTCGCGTTTCGCGACGACGACGGCAGCCTCCTCACCGAGGAGGTGATGGGGTTCGAGGGGTTCTCGGGCAACGAGTCGATCCTCTACCACCTGCAGACGCCGTGCCGGGTCGACGCGATCGGGCGCTTTGAGCCGATCACGCGTCAGGAGTGGGTGCCCGACGCGCACACGCACCACCGCTTCGATTCGAGTGAGGTGGCGGGGGGCGGTGACCCCGTGACGGGACGGCGGCTGTTGATGTTCAACGATGACGTCGAGATCGCCTTGTGCGCTCCGACGCAGGAGCAGGAGTACTTCTTCCGCAACGGTGAGGGCGATGAGCTGATCTTCGTCCACCGGGGCGCCGGCGAGCTGGAGACGACGTTCGGGACGCTGCCCTACCGCGAGCACGACTACATCGTGATCCCGCGCGGGACGACGTACCGGTTCCATTCTCCCGGCGAGCAGCTGTGGCTGACGTTCACGACGCCGGGCGAGCTGGAGACCCCGCACCGCTACCGCAACCGCTACGGGCAGCTGCTGGAGCACGCGCCGTACTCGCACCGCGACTTCCACGGCCCGACCGAGCTCGCGACCCATCGCGAGGCGGGCGACTACGAGCTCGTGGTGCGCGTGCGTGGCGGCCACCAGCACTTCCGGCTGGAGTACCACCCGCTCGACGTCGTCGGCTGGGACGGCTACGTGTACCCATACACGTTCAACATCGCCGATTTCGAGCCGGTCGCCGGGCGCGTGCACATGCCGCCGCCGGTGCACCAGACGTTCGAGGGGCCGAACTTCGTGATCTGCTCGTTCTGCCCGCGGATGCTCGACTGGGAGCCCGACGGGATCCCAATCCCCTACAACCACTCGAATCTCCAGTCCGAGGAGATGATCTACTACGTGTCAGGCAACTTCGGCAGCCGCCGTGGGATCGACGTCGGCTCGATCACGCTGCACCCGTCGGGCCTGCCGCACGGTCCCCAGCCGGGCTTGGCTGAAGCGTCGATCGGCACGACGTCGACCTCGGAGCTGGCCGTGATGTGCGACACCTTCCGCCCGTTGCGGCTGACGCCGCTGTGCCGGGAGCTGGAGGATCCGAGCTACCCGCTGTCGTGGGCCCCCGCGCATGTTTGAGGAGGGCCAGCTGTACGCGCCGGTGACGACCGCCGATGACGGATCGGTCACCGTCCATCTGGCCGAGGACCACCCCGGCTTCGGCGACCCCGCCTACCGGGCGCGCCGCAACCACATCGCGTCGCTGTCGATCGACTGGCGTCCGGACCAGCCGATCCCGCTCGTGGCCTATACGGAGGCCGAGCAGCACGTGTGGCGGATCGTCTGCCGCGAGCTGGCGGCCAAGCACGAGCGGCTCGCTTGCCGCGAGTACCGCGAGGCGATGGCGGCGCTGAAGCTCCCCGCTGACCGGATTCCCCAGCTCGACGAGGTGGGCGGGCTCCTGCGGCCGCTGACCGGCTTTCAGTATCACCCGGCGCCAGGGCTCGTCGCCTTCGACGACTTCTACGGCTCGCTGGCCGACGGCGTCTTTCACTCCACCCAGTACATCCGCCACGACGCCCAGCCGCTGTACACGCCCGAGCCCGACCTGATCCACGAGGTGATCGGTCACGGGGGCGTGCTGGCCAGCCCGCCGCTGGCCGAGCTGAACCGCCTCGCGGGCGCCGCCGCCCGCCGCCTCCAGACGCCGGCAGCTCGCGACTTCTACAGCCACGTGTTCTGGTTCACGATCGAGTTCGGAGTGGTCTATGAGCGCGCGGAGCTGCGGGCCTACGGCGCCGGGCTGCTCTCCTCCTACGGGGAGATAGAGGAGTTCCGCGGCGCCGAGATCAGGCCGCTGTCGATCGGCGAGATGGGCACGCTGGAGTACGACATCACGCGCTACCAGCCGATCCTGTTCGCTGCCGACGGCCTGGAGCAGCTGCTCGACGTCGTCGGCGGCTTCTTCGCCGAGTGCGACGACGACACGCCGGCGCGGTACTCTGCGCACGCCGCCGTGCATCCGTAGGGGCGCGCGTGTCATACGCTGCCGGGCATCATGAGCCCGTCGATTCCGCTGCCGCCGCATGACACACCGCTGACCGGCGCCTCGCCGTTCCCGCCGATCGCCGACTACGCCTTCCTGTCGGACTCCCACACCGGGGCGCTCGTCGCTGCCGACGGCTCGATCGAGTGGATGTGCGTGCCGCGCTTCGACTCGCCGAGCATCTTCGGCGCGCTGCTCGACCGTCGCGCCGGCAACTTCCGCGTCGGTCCGTACGGGGTCATGGTGCCGCTCACCGTGCGCTATGTGCCCGGGACGATGATCCTGGAGACGACGTGGATGTGCCCGTCGGGCTGGCTGATCGTGCGCGATGGCCTGACGATCGGCGAGTGGCACAACGAGCACGCCGACGAGACCTCGCACACGCGCCCGCCGACCGACAACGACGCCGATCACATGTTGATCCGGTCGATCGAGTGCCTGCAGGGGGAGGTGCAGGTGGAGGCCGTGTGCGAGCCGATCGTCGACTACGGGCGCACCCCGGCCCAGTGGACGATGAGGAGCGACGACTGGAGCATGGCCGATGCCAACGGCGGGGAGACACCGCTGCGGTTGCACTCTGATCTGCGGATCGGGATCGAGGGCTCTCGTGCACGGGCGCGCCACACCCTGGTGGAAGGCGAGCACCGGTTTGTGGCGCTGAGCTGGTCGCACGGCCTGGCGGGCCCGGCCGGCGGCGAGGACGCGCGGCGACGGCTCGACCTGACCGCGCACTACTGGCGCACCTGGCTGGCCGGCGGGCGCTTCCCCGACCACCGCTGGCGCTCGCACCTGCACCGCTCGGCACTGACGCTGAAGGGTCTGACCTACGCGCCGACCGGCGCCACCGTGGCCGCTGCCACGACCTCGCTGCCCGAGACGCCGGGTGGCGAGCGCAACTGGGACTACCGGTACTGCTGGATGCGCGACGCGACCTTCACGCTGTGGGGGCTGCACGCCCTCGGCTTCGACTGGGAGGCCGACGACTTCATGCAGTTCGTCGCCGACCTCGGGCGCGACGAGGACGGCTCGCTGCAGATCATGTACGGGCTGGGGGGCGAGCGCGACCTGACCGAGCACGTGCTCGACCACCTGCACGGTTACGACGGCGCGCGACCCGTCCGCACCGGCAACGGCGCCTACAACCAGAAGCAGAACGACGTCTACGGCTCGGTGCTTGACTCCGTCTACCTGCACAGGAAGGCAGGCGGCCACATCCCAGGACGGCTGTGGCCGGTGCTGATGGACCAGGTGAAGTGCGCGCTGGCGGTGTGGGACAAGCCGGACCAGGGGATCTGGGAGGCGCGCGGTGCCCCCAAGCACTACGTCTCCTCGAAGTTGATGTGCTGGGTGGCGGCCGACCGCGGCGCCCGCATCGCCGAGCTGCAGGGCGAGAACGAGCTCGCCGCGCAGTGGCAGGAGGCGGCCAACACGATCCGCGAGGACATCCTGGAGCATGGGGTCTCCGAGCGTGGCGTGTTCCGCCAGCACTACGACACCGACGCGCTCGACGCCTCGACCCTGCTGATCCCGGTCAACCGCTTCCTGCCGCCGGATGACCCACGCGTTCACGACACCGTGCTGGCAATCGCGGACGAGCTGACCGAGGACGGGTTCGTCCTGCGCTACAAGGTCGAGGAGACCGACGATGGCCTGCACGGCGAGGAGGGCACGTTCCTGATCTGCTCCTTCTGGCTCGTCTCGGCGCTGTCGGAGATCGGCCACAAGGCGCGCGCCGCGGCGCTGTGCGAGAAGCTCCTCGCCCACGCGTCCGGGCTCGGTCTCTACGCGGAGGAGCTCGATCCGAAGAGCGGCCGGCACCTGGGCAACTACCCGCAGGCGTTCACCCACCTGGCGCTGATCAACGCGGTCATGCACGTGATCGGCGACGAGGAGAACCTCAGCTAGCGGCGCTGATCTCGCGTCCGTGGGGAGACCCGATCAGGAACGGGCGGCGCGCTTGACGGACACCACGACGACGACGATGCCGGCGCCAAGCAGCAGCTTGCCGGCGATCCCGCTGACCGCGCCCCACGCGCTGCCGGCCAGCAGGCCGACGAGGATGAACGCCGCGGCCCAGATCGCGCACCCCGCGATCGTCAGCGCGACGAACGGGGTCAGCGGCAGGCGCCGGGCGCCGGCGGGCAGCGAGACGAAGGTGCGCGCCAGCGGCAGCAGGCGCGCCACGAACACGGCGCGCAGTCCCTGCTCGTCGATCATCTGGGTGAAGCGGCCGAGCGCCACCCGAGCGCCGGGGATGTGCTCGACGACCCGGCTGGCGCCGAGCGTGTAGGCGAGCAGCGACCCGACGAGGTTGCCGGCCGTCGCGGCGGCAACGGCCGCGGGGAAGGTCATCCAGCCCCGCGAGACGGCGAACCCCGAGAACAGCAGCGTCACTTCGCTGGGCACCGGGATGCAGGCGCTCTCGGGGACCATCAGCGCGAACACGCCGAGCAGCCCGAACTGACGGATCAGCTCCGTCATCGGTGCTTCGGCGGCTTGTGCTTCGGTCCCTTGCCCTTGGCGGGCTTCGGTGGCTTGCCGGGCTTCGGCGGGGGCGCCCCCGGCAGCGGCGGGCGCGGGCGGCGGTAGCCGAGCGCGGCCTGCACGCTGGAGGGACGCCACTCCTGGCCGCCGCGCGGCGTGGGGACGTCCGCCGCGTTCAGCTCGCGGGCGATCGCCTGCAAGCTGAGCCCGCGCGCACGCAGCGCGGCGATCCGCTCGGCCAGCGCCGGGTCGGCGTGGCCGAGCCCGGGTCGCCCGCGCGGCGGCCGGTGGGGCCCGCGATCGTGCTCCCACGCCTCGATCGCCCGCAGCAGCGCGGTGACGTCGCGGACGCGGCCGGTCGCCGTGTCGAGGCCATGGTCGAGGGCCAGCAGGCTGGCGCCGGCCTGCTCCAGCCAGTCGAGCAGCGCCACCAGCTCGCCGAGCGAGTCGACGGCGCTCCGCAGCCGGACCAGCAGCAGCGTGTCGGCGTCGCGGACGGAGATGTGGTCGAGGGCCGCGCCCAGGTGCTGCCGGTCGGGCCCGGCCTCGACGACCGTCGCGACGACGGTCAGGCCGGAGGGCGTCGTGCCCGGCTCCAGCTCCAGCGGGCCGGGCGGGGCGAGGTAGGCGACGGCGGTGCGAGACATGACGTACGCAAAAAGATAGCGTACGTCAGCTGCTTCATCTGATCAGCCGCTCCGCGCGGGCGGCGTCGACCATCGCCATCAGGGTGTCGTGCGCGCTGTGATGGGGCTGCCAGGCGAGCTCGCGCCGGGCCTTGCCGGTGTCCATCACCACGGTGGCGCGGAAGCTCTCGATCCACTGCGCCTCGGCGGGAACGAACGGTAGCCGCGCGACGAGCTCGGCAGCCGCGTCGATGGCCAGCTCGGGCACCGGGATCGCGTAGTAGCCGAGCGCGTCGGCGAGGTCGGACATCGTCAGCTCGCCGTCGGCGGCGAGGTTGTAGACGCCGGGCGGGCCGTGGCCGAGCACCGCGGCGCGGAGCGCAGCGGCGACGTCGTCGTGATGGACGAGCTGGAAGCGCACGCCGGGATCGGGCAGCACCGGCTTCAGGATCGGCAGCAGCTCGAGCGCCCGCAGGATCGGCGCCGGGGTTCGCTCCGACAGCGTGACATACGGGATGTTCTGGAGCAGGGCGGGCGCATCCGGGCCGGCGACGATGCACGGCCGGAACACGTAGGCCTCGGTCTCCGAGCCGCGCAGCGTGTCGTCGAGTACGAGCTCCAGGTCGGCCTTCTGGGCCGAGTAGTAGTGGCGCTCGGTGCCGCGCGGGACGACGTCCTCGGTGAGCGGCGCGGCGTCCCCGCCACCAAACCCGTAGGCGGCGACCGACGAGGCGTAGACGAGCCGCGCGGCGCCGGCGTCACGGGTCGCCTCGAAGACGTTGCGCGAGCCCTTCAGGTTCACCAGCTCGGTCTCGTCGAGCCCGCCCATGATCACGAAGGCGAGGTGGATGACGACGTCGGCGCCGGCCACCAGCGCATCGACGGCCGGCCGGCTCAGCACGTCGCCCTGGTGGTAGGTCACCTTGCGCAGCCCCGCGGCGGCGGGGTCGAACGGCCGGCGGGCCATCGCCACGATCCGGGCGATCTGCGGCGAGCGGTCGAGCGCCCGTAGCAGCGCGCGGCCGATATCGCCGGTCGGACCGGTGATCGCCACCGTCAGTCCGGGCCCGGCGTCGTTCATTCGTAGCCGGGCTCACCGGGCAGCACGATCCGCGCGGTCTCGCCCGAGGTCAGCACCCGTGGCTGGACGGGGACGATCTCGCGGCCGCGGGCGTGCTGGAGCAGGGCGTCCGCCGAGCTGAACGCCGACAGCTGCTGGAGCGTCTTGATCGTCGGGAAGACGAGGAACAGCTCGCCGGCCTCGCCCGCCTGGAGCGCGCCGGCCGGCGTGGACCAGCGCCAATCGACGACCTCGGCGCCGTCGATCCGCGGATCCACCTCGCCGGGGGCCGGCGCCAGGTAGAACCACGTGTCGAACCGCGTCTTCACCTCGGCCGGGGTGATCCACCGCGCGAACGGCACCAGCGCGTCGGGATCGCCGACGTCGATGCCAGCCTCCTCGGCCAGCTCGCGGACCGCCGCGGCGCGGTGAGCGGCCTGGCCGCGCCCGTCGTCGCGGCTGACCGCACCGCCGGGGAAGACCCACGCTCCGCCCATGAACCGGGCGTGTGGCGTCCGCTGCACGAGCAGCACCTCGAGCGTCTCGGGACCGCCGCGGAGCAGGATCACCGTCGACGCCGGGCGTGGCACCGTCACCGCACCGCTGTTCAGCTCCTCGCCGGGAGCAGGCCCACCACTCTGCACCCTCCCGACCCTACCCGAGCGGCGGCGCCGACGGGGATGCCGGTATGTTTCGCCGCCATGAAGTACATGTGTGAGTCGTGCGGCTTCATCTATGACCCCGAGGAGGGCGATCCCGACGGCGGCATTCCGCCCGGAACGCCGTTCGAGGACATCCCCGAAACGTGGTTCTGTCCGGTCTGCGGTGCTCGCAAGCGCGACTTCACGCCCTACGAGGAATAGCTAGAGCAGCCGCTCGGCCGGCACCGCGCTCGTCCGGATCGTGATCCGGACCCGCTCGGCGGTCAGGTTCGGCGCGCTGATCGTCAGCAGCAGATGGTCGCCGGGGCGGTAGCGGCTGCCGTCGAGCCGGCGGCGCAGGCGGCCGACGGCTCCGCGTCCCGAGGCGCGCGCGTCTCGTGGGCAGCCGCGCCCGGCGCAGGTGATGGTGATCGTGGCGTGCCGGGGAAGGTGGCGGATCGTGATCGCGGTCAGCGTCGTGCGATGGCGGTTCCACGTCCAGCTGGTGGTGATCTTGGCCCGCAGCGCGGGCGGCCTGCGGGACGGCGCCCCCGGCGTCGGGGTGGGCGTCGAGACGGTCACCGGGGTGGTGGTGGCGGCCGGCGGGACGGCCATCGCGCCGGGACCGACCGGGCCGCTCCAGGTGCCGTCCTCGTCGGTGGCCTCCCACAGCCCCGACGGGCCGATCCAGAAGACGTCCTGCTCGGCCGGCCAGACGGCGGCCGCCGTCGGCGCCGAGTCAAGCGGGCCGAAGCCGCGCTGCGTCGGGCCGGCCCAGCCGCTGCCCGACGTGGTCGCCTGCCACAGGGCGCCGTTCGTGCCGCGCCAGAAGAGGTTCTCCTGGCCCGAGGGCTCGAGCAGGTCGACGCTCGGCGCCGAGCCGAGCGGGCCCTTGCCGATGCTGCTCGGGCCGCTGAAGCCGGCGCTCGGGCCGCCTCCGGTGCCGCCCGTCCAGATGTCGTACCCGGGGCCCGTGCCCTCCCAGTAGGCGTCGATGTTCGCGGTGCCCGCGCTGTTGCCGGCCGAGAACGCCGTCGGGGCCGAGCCGAGCTGACCCTCGCCGAGGCCCCTCGGTCCGTTCCACGCCCCCGACGGCTCCTCCCAGCCCTCCCACAGCTGGCCGTCGGTGCCCTGCCAGAAGACGTCGACCTCGATGCCCGAGCTGGTGCCCCAAGCCGTCGCCGTGGGCTGCCCGCCGAGCGGGCCGAGCCCGACGCGCGTGGTGCCCTGCCAGCTCGTGCCGTTCGACGATGTGGCGTACCACAGCGCGTGATCGGCGCCCGCCCAGAAGACGTACTCCTTGCCGCCGGGGCCGAGCGAGGCGGCGGGCGCCGAGCCGAGCGGGCCGATCCCGGTGTTGAACGGGGTCCCCCAGGCGCCGTTGGCGAACACGTTCTCGTACAGGTCGCCGTTGGCGCCCTGGAACAGGACGTCATCTCCGCCCGCCTGAGGCATCACCGCCAGCGGCCGGCCGGGCGCGTTGTCGGACGCGGCCGCGGCCGCAGGCCCCAGCAGGCCCGCGGCCACCGACGCCAGCATGACGACGAGCGCTCTGGACGCAGCACCCATCGTCGCATCCTAGCCTCGACGCCTCAGTGGGCCGCCTCCTGCGCGCGTCGCGGCAGCTTCCAGCCCGGACGGACGAAGTGGCACGTGTAGCCGTTGGGGTAACGCTCGAGGTAGTCCTGGTGCTCGGGCTCCGCCTCCCAGAACGGTCCGGCGGGCGCGAGCTCGGTGACGACGTTGCCCGGCCACAGGCCCGAGGCGCCGACATCGGCGATCGTGTCCTCCGCCACGCGGCGCTGCTCGTCGTCGACGTAGTAGATCGCCGAGCGATAGCTCGCCCCGACGTCGTTGCCCTGGCGATTCCTCGTCGTCGGGTCGTGAATCTGAAAAAAGAACTCCAGGAGGTCCCGGTAGGAAATGCGCTCCGGGTCGAACAGGATCTCGATCGCCTCCGCATGCGAGCCGTGGTTGCGGTAGGTCGCGTTGGGCACCTCGCCACCGGTGTAGCCGACGCGCGTCCCAGTGACGCCGTCGAGCTTGCGGACCAGATCCTGGACACCCCAGAAGCACCCGCCCGCCAGGATCGCCTTCTCGGTTGCAGCCATCGCTGTACTCCTTCTGATCGTGGTTGATCGCGCTACACACATGATGACGCTCGGCTGGAGTCCCCCCGCTTTGGTCATGGCGCGAGGCGCTTGGCTGGCTCCCGCATGGTGGGGTCCCCGAGGGAATTCCTGTGCGCAACGCGCGAACAGCCACAGTCTGGCGCGCTCGGCGTCGAGGTCGAGCAGTGAGGCCATCCGCCGCGAGAGACCGGCAGGGTCGGCGGCGAGGCCCGGCCCAGAGCAGATGATCGCGGTGCCGATCGACGGGGTGCGTGGCGCGGGAACGCCTGGCGGTGCAGTTCCTGGCGAATACCGCCACTTCCTGCGCGGGCAACATCGGGGAATGGCGTCCGACCGGTCGCGGTGAAGGCGCAGAAACCGCCGCTATTCGCTATTCGACGGAAACTGCACGTTCGGCGGCCGTCACCGTGGCGATCGACTCGGCGGTGATCTCGACGAGCCGCTCCAGCGCCTCCTCGGCCATGGCCAGCGCCGGCATCAGCACGATCACGTCGCCGAGCGGGCGGATGATGGCGCCGCGTTCGCGCGCCGCCATCGTGACGCGATGTCCGCGTCGCTCGCTCGTCTCGCCCGCGGTCAGCTCAATCCCGACCATGAACCCACGCCGGCGAATCTCGGCGACCCCCGGCAGCGGGGCGACGCGCTCATCGAGCAGGCGGGCGAGGAGCGCGATCTTCGGCTGCAGGCGCTCGATCGTGCGCTCCTGCTCGAACACCTGCAGCGACGCGATGCCGGCGGCGCAGGCGAGCGGGTTGCCGGTGTAGGTGTGGCCGTGGAAGAAGGTGCGGAACTCGTCGTAGCGGCCGAGGAAGCCGTCGTAGACGCGCTCGGTGGCGATTGTGGCCGCCAGCGGCAGGTACCCGCCGGTGATGCCCTTGCCGACGCACATCAGGTCCGGGGTGATCCCCTCGCGGTCCGAGGCGAACATCGCGCCCGTCCGCCCGAAGCCGGTGGCGACCTCGTCGCAGATCAACAGCACGCCATAGCGGTCACACAGCTCGCGCACGGTGGCCACGTAGCCGTCGGGCTGGGTCAGCATCCCCGCCGCGCCCTGCATGAGCGGCTCGATGATCACCGCGGCGACGGTGTCGCCGTGCTCGGCCAGCAGCGCCTCCAAATGGTCGGCGTCGCCCGAGCGAGCCTGCGCCGCGTCGAACAGGAGCGGATGGTAGAGCGAGTGGAACATCTCGATCCCGCCGACCGACACCGCTCCGAGCGTGTCGCCGTGGTAGGCGTTCTCCAAGCAGATGAAGCGCGTGCGGCGGGTCTCGCCGCGCTGCGCCCACCACTGGAAGGCCATCTTCAGCGCCACCTCGACGGCTGTCGATCCGCTGTCGGAGTAAAACACGCGGCTCAGACCGGGCGGGGCGACGGCCAGCAGCCGCTCGGCCAACTCGATCGCCGGGGCATGGGAGAGCCCGAGCATCGTCGAGTGGGCGACCCGGCCGAGCTGATCGGTGATCGCCCGATCAATCGCGGGGTGGCGGTGGCCGTGGACGTTGCACCACAGCGAGGACACGCCGTCGATGTAGGCGCGGCCCTCGGTGTCGAACAGGTCGGTGCCCGCCGCGTGGTCGATGACCAGCGCGGGCTCCTCCTGCACCCAGCCCTGTTGCTGCGTGAACGGGTGCCAGATGTGGCGGTGGTCGGCCTGGATCAGCTCATCGGTGGTGCGCATAAGGCACGAGGCTAGCCCAGCGCACCCGTGTACCGCCGACCCGCGAACGTGATCTCTGGCAGCCTAGCCGGGTGCGCACGGCCCGTCGCAGGCGACGCAGGCTCGGCGGGCCGCGTGCGCGGCTCGCCGGACTGCTGCTGCTCGTCGTGGTCGTGGTCGTTGCGGCGATCGAGGCGCTGAGTGGATCGGGCGGGATTCAGGGACGGCCGTTCGAGTCGATGTTCCAGGACGATCAGATGCTGGTCGACAACCCGTCAACCCCGTCGGTGATCCAGACGCTCGACACGCTGAAGGCGCTCGGCGTCGACCGGCTGCGGGTCACCGTCCAGTGGAAGCAGGTGGCACCGAACGCGAACGTCCGGCTGATGCCGCGGGGGTTCAACGGCGCCGATCCGGCCGACTACCCGCAGACGGCGGCGAGCGGCTGGGCGGCGTATGACCGGATCGATCTGCTTGCCGCCGAGAAGGGGATCGCCGTCGACTTCGACGTGTCGGACCCGGCGCCGCTGTGGGCGACGACGAACTACCCGCCGGCCGACGTGAGCCCGGCCGTGTACGCGCCCTCGGCGCGGGAATTCGGCCAGTTCGTCGAGGCGGTCGGCCGCCGCTATAGCGGACATTATAAAATCGTCGTCACGCCAGGGAAGCCGAAGGTGGCACTGCCGCGGGTCAGCTTCTGGACGATCTGGAACGAGCCGAACCAGCCGGGGTGGCTGGCCCCTCAGTTCCGGGTCACGGGGGCCGGCGCTGCGACGATGCTCTCCCCGGCGCTCGATCGGGAGTACGTCGACGCGGCGTGGACGGCGCTGCACGCCAGCGGCCACGGGAAGGATCGGATCCTGATCGGGGAGCTCGCGCCCGAGGGCTGTCCGCCGGGCGGCGGCAATGCGGTCTGCGGGGTTTACACCCGGGCCGAGCGGCCGATCACCCCGATTCCGTTCCTGCAGGCGCTGTACTGCGTGAACGGCTCATACCAGCGGCTCACAAGCGCGGCGGCGAGCGCGGTCGGCTGCCCGCCGAGCGGGAGCGCCGCGGCGTTCCGCGCCGGCAACCCCGCGCTGTTCGACGCCAGCGCCTTCACCCACCACCCGTACGCGTTCGCCACGGCGCCGGCGGTGCCGCTGCCCGAGCCGTCGTTCGTGCCGCTGTCCAACCTCGTTCGGCTGGAGACGGCGCTCGACCACGCCTTCGCCGCCTACGGGTCACAGCGGAAGATCCCGTTGTACCTCGACGAGTACGGCTACGAGACGAACCCTCCGAACCCGATCCCGGGGCGGGGTCAGTCGCTGCGCCATCAGGCCGCGTGGATCGACCAGGCGGAGTACATGGCCTGGAAGGATCCGCGCGTCGAGGGTCTCTCCCAGTTCCTGCTCGTCGACGCCGCCCCGGACCCCACGTTCCCGAAGGGCAGTCAGGGGTACTGGTCGACGTTCCAGACCGGCCTGGAGTTCCTCGGCGGACAGCCCAAGCCGTCGCTGGCCGCCTACCGGCTTCCGATCTTCTTGCCCTCGACGAGCGGGGGCGGACCGGTGCTCGTGTGGGGGATGCTTCGCCCCGCTCGCAACGGCACGACCCAGCACGCCGCGATCCAGTGGCGGGCGCCGGGTCGGCGCTTTCACACCGTCACCGAGATCACGACCAGCAACCGCGACGGCGTGTTCGAGACGCCGGTGTCGGTCCCGCGGCGCGGGGCGATTCGGATCGGCTGGACCGCGCCCGGCGGACGGCGGTACTACAGCCGCGCTGCCTCGGTCTCAAAGGGCTAGCGCGCCCGGGCGACGATGCTCATGATGTCCCCGGGGGTGACGTAGACGGTCTTCTCCTCGAGGTGCAGGGCTCGGAGCAGCGCGGGTAGCTGGGCGCTCATCGGGGCCCCGCTGCGCCGGAGGCGGTCGGCGACGAACCGCAGCGTGGCACGGCGTCCGACCTTCGTGTAGCCGAGCGGCTCGAACCCGCGCTGACGCAGCAGGCGCTCCAGCGTCGCGCGCGAGAAGAAGAAGTAGTGATCGGGGATCAACTGCCGCCAGCGGCTCTTCGTCAGCCGGAACCAGGCGCTGTCCACGCACGGAGTCTCGACGACCAGCACCCCGCCCGGCCGCAGCAGCTCGTGCACGCGCTGCAGCGCTCGGCTCGGCGACTGCAGGTGCTCGATGACGTGGAACATGGTCACGAGATCGAACGTGCCATCCGGGGAGAACGTGTCCAGCGTGGCCGTCTCGACGCGGAGACCGGCCGCTCGCGCCTGGCTGCTGGTGCCCGGATCCGGCTCCAGGCCGGTGACCGAGAACGACTCGCGCGCGACCTCCAGGAAGGTGCCGAGCGAGCATCCGACGTCGAGCAGCGACCCGCCCGGATCGGCGTAGCGCAGTAGCCACCGCAGGCGCTCGCGGTCCGCCTCCAGGTGACACGGGCGCTCGGCCTCCTCGACCTCCGGGCGCACGATGCCCAGCTCGGCGACCCGCTCGGCGAGTGCCGTGGACCGGTCCGCGTCGGCGGCGCTGAACGTGAAGTCGCCCGTTCGCTCGCCGACGTACACGAGGCCGCACGACCGGCAGCGGACCAGCGGCCCGTCAAGCTTGGGCGAACTGAGCAGAAACCGCGGCCGGTCGGCGCCACACACCTCGCAGACCGAGAACGCGGCGCTCATCGAACGCGGCGCTGCCCGATCCTCAGCCGGTCGAGCAGCGCGGCCCAGGCGAGGCCCAGCTGATGCGCGGCCTCGTCGCTCGCCTGGCGCAGGTCGGCCCGCCACATCGGATCTGAGCCGGAGAGGCGGACAAGGCCGGTGAGCGCGGCGCCCAGGACGAGGATCAGCCCGGCGATGGCCAGCACGACGATCGGCAGAGGGAGCCCCGATCCGGTCGACGCCGTCGGGCTGGCGGGGGTGGCGCCGGCCGCCAGCGCTGGGAGGCTTGGCGCCTTGGTCGGCGCCGCGCCGTGGCTCGCCTTGCGGCAGTCGCCGGCCGCGGCGGCCTGCAGGGCGGCCTGGATCGCGTTGGTGAGGTCCTCGAAGTACTGCTCGTCGTACGTGTCCTCCTCCCTGGCCGCGGCCGACAGCGTCGCCACGGAGAACTGACAGGCGCGAATCGTTCCGTGGGTTGTGTACGCGTTCGTGACCTGGCTCAGCGCGTTGGCCGACGCGGTGGCCGGCAGCGCCAGCAGCCCGAGCGCGGCGGCCAGCGGGATCAGGCGGCGGATCATCGCCTGCTCAGGCTAGCCAGTCGTCGAGCGGCAGCGCCGCGCCGGCCTGGGCCAGCAGCTCGGGATCGGGGCGGGCGACGGCCGCCAGCGTCGACACGGGAACGTCGGTGAGCCGGGCGATCGTGTCGCGGTTCGAGCGCGCCAGCACGTCGGGGGCGTCGGGCCACGGCGTAATCACGACGGCGCGGACGTCGAGCTCGCGCGCGGCTTCGAGCGTTAGGAGCGTGTGGTTGATCGTCCCGAGCCCGGGACGGGCGGCGATCACTACGGGCAGCTCGACGTCGAGGATCAGCTCGCGAACGTCGTACCCGTCACCCAGCGGCACGAGCAGGCCGCCGACGCCCTCGACGATCAGCGCGTCACCCGGGCCCCTTCTGGCAGAGCGGATCGACTCGCGCAGCGCCGCCGGATCGAGCGGACGGCTCTCTAGTTCGGCGGCCAGGTGCGGCGAGACGGCGGGGCCGTAGCCGAGCGGGGCGACGTGCGCGGGGGTCGAGCCGGTGATCCGCGCGAGCAGCACATGGTCGGCCGGCCAGAGCGGATCGGGAGGATCGTCGAGGCCGGTGATGACCGGCTTCAGCGCGTGGACGTCGAGGCCGCGCGCGCGCAGCGCGGCGAGCATCGCGGCGGCCAGCACGGTCTTGCCGACACCGGTGTCGGTTCCCGTGACGAAGCAGGCTCTCAGGCCGCGCGCGCCTCGAAGTCGAACACCGTCGATGCGGCACGGCGCTCGGCCGGCGGCTCGTCCTGAACGGCCGGATGCCCGTCCGAGCGGAAGGCGCGCGGGTCGTAGCCGGCGACCCGCGCGGCCTCACCGAGCATCCGCCCGGCCAGACGCAGCTCCTCGGGGCGGTGGGTGGCCATGACGGCGAGGCGCAAGCGGGAGGTCCCTGGTGGCACCGTCGGCGGGCGGATGGCCTGGGCGAAGACGCCGCGCACGAGGGCCTCCTCGCAGATCCGCATCGCCTTCTCGGGCTTGCCGACGACCAGCGGGATGACGTGGGTGCGCGAGCCGCGCACGTCGAACCCCTGGAGGGCCAGCTCGGCCCGCAGCGCCGATGCGTTGGCGGCAAGCTTGTCGACCACCCGCGGGCGCTCCTGCAGGTAGTCGAGCGCGGCGAGCGCCGCGGCGACGGCGGGCGGTGGCAGCGCCGTGGAGAAGATGAACGAGCGCGCCGTATTGGTCAGGAACCGCGCCATCGTCTGGTCGCACACGGCGAACGCGCCGTAGGAGCCAAGCGCCTTGCCGAGCGTGCCGACGACGACATCGACCTCCTCCTCAACGCCCGCCTCGGCCACGGCGCCGCGTCCCCCGGGGCCGAGCGTGCCCGTCCCGTGAGCCTCGTCGACGACGAGGCGCAGCCGGTGGCGACGGGCCAGCTCCACCAACCCGGCCAGCGGGGCGACGTCGCCATCCATCGAGAACACCGAGTCGGTGACGATCAGCGACCCGCGACCCTCGGCCTGCTCGATGCCCCAGGCCAGGTGCTCCAGGTCGCAGTGGTCGTAGACGAACACGTCGGCCCGGGCCAGCCGGCAGCCGTCGATGATCGACGCGTGATTCAGCTCGTCGGAGAAGATCACCTCGCCGGGACGGGCGAGGGCCGAGATCACGCCGAGGTTGGCGAGGTAGCCCGAGCCGAACAGCAGCGCGCAGTCGCGGCGCTTGAACTCGGCCAGGCGCTCCTCCAGCCGCCGATGAATGGTCATCGTGCCCGACACCAGTCGCGAGGCGCCGGCGCCGACGCCCCAGCGGTTGGCCGCGTCGGCCGCTGCGTCGCGCAGCTGGGGATGGTTGGCCAGCCCCAGGTAGTTGTTGGAGCAGAGCAGCATCACGGGCTTGCCGTCGAGCAGCACGTGAGGACCCTGCGGACCGGAGACGAGCCGCGTGCGCCGGGCGAGGCCGAGGTCCTTCAGCTCATCCAGTCGCGCCTCGATCTCGATCATCGGACGCGCCTCATGCCGTTATGCGGCGACGTTCCGGCCGGCGTTCGGGGCGCCGTCGGGCCGCGGCGGCACCGAGCGCTTGCGGTTGAAGCGCAGCTGCGCGGACGGGTCCCATAGGCGGACGACGAGGTCCTCGGGGGGCGGCGGCTCGGCCAAGGCGGCGCCGACGAGGTCGGGCGTCTCGCCGGCCAGCCAGCCGGAACGATTGTCGGGGCGCGGGTTGGCACCGTTGTCCTCGTGGCGGGCGACGTTCAGCCCCAGGTCCTCGAACATCTGCCGGTCCTCATCGGGCGTGTTGCCAAGGGTGGTGAGGAAGTTGCCCATCATCACGCCGTTCAGCCCGGCCTTGACCGCGGTGGCCTGGAGCTCGCCGAGGTTCTCGACGCGTCCGCCGCACAGGCGGAACAGCGCCTCGGGCAGGATCAGGCGGAAGATCGCGATCCATTTCACGACCTCCCACGGGTCCATCAGCTCGCGGTCGCCGAACTTTGTTCCGGCGCGCGGGTTCAGCAGGTTGATCGGCACGCTCGTCGGGTTGATACCGGCCAGCTGGAACGCCATCTCGACCCGCTGCTCGCGGGTCTCGCCGAGGTTCAGGATCCCGCCCACGCAGGTCTCCAGCCCAGCGTCTTTGACCGCCTCGATCGTTCTGATGCGGCCCTCGTAGCGGACCGTCGTGGAGACCTCCGGGTAGTACGACTCGGCCGTCTCGACGTTGTGGTGAACGCGCTGGATCCCCGCATCCTTCAACGCAAGGGCGCGCGCCGCGGACATGTGCCCGATCGACACGCATCGCTTCAAGTTCGTATGACGGGAGACGAGCCGCGCGCCCTCCAGCACCTTCTCGAAGTCACGCTTCGATAAGCCCTGACCCTGCGTGACCATGCAGAAGCGGTGCGCGCCGGCGGCCTCGGCGGCCTTGGCGTGCTCCAGGATCTGCTCCGGGTCCATCATCGCGTGCAGCGGCGTGTCCGCCTCGGCGTACTTCGACTGGGCGCAGAACCCGCAGTCCTCAGCGCAGCCGCCCGACTTCGCATTCACGAGCGAGCACATGTCGGTGGCGTCGCCGAACCGCTCCATCCGAGCTGCCCACGCGCGCTCGACGAGTGCCCCGATCTCGCCGTGGTCCTCCAGATCGCCGAGCCGACGTGCCTCGTCCGGCGTGATCAGGGGTGGCATGGCTGCACAATGTAGATGACCGGCCGGATGAACTGCGTGTTCCCGACTCCGGCTGGCGCTCTCAGTGCTGCTTGTGTTTGTGGGTGCGCGGCCGGGCGAGGAACTTGTGGCCGGCGTGTACGAGGACGGTTTTGCGTGTGGCGTAGACGAAGACGGCGACGGTGCCGCGGTGCACGGTGGTGAGGGTGCCGTCGCAGCGGTCGGAGGTG
>DASZLC010000124.1:0-8970 GCA_035552615.1 Solirubrobacteraceae bacterium | reverse complement strand
GTAGTGGTACTTCAGCTTGCCCTGCGCGACCTCTTCAAGCGCGATCGTCAGGTAGTTCTTCGAGCGGGTGTCCACCATCGGCGGCGGGAACTCGTCGAACGTGCCCTCCCCGAGGTTGTGGTAGTACGAGTTGATCTGGCGGGCGCGTTTGGCCGCCACGAGCACGCTCGCGTAGTCGGAGTCGACGTGCTCCAGGAGCTTGTCGATACGGGGATTGATCAAGAGAACGTCCTTAGCTGGAAGGGGACCGCCATCCCTTAGGGTAGCGGGCGCCGGGACGGGTGCCGCCTCACGACTGCAGCGCGCGCTTCACGATCTCCGCCAGTGCGTCGGTGGCGTCCTCGAGCCGATCGTTGACCACGACGTGGCGGAACTCGGGCTGGGCCTCGAGCTCGCGCTCGGCGGTGGCCAGGCGAGCGTCGACCTGCTCGGCATCGTCGGTGCCCCGCCCGACGAGCCGGGCCCGCAGCGCCTCGCGGCTCGGCGGGGCGATGAACACCTGCACCGCCTCGGGCAGCGTCGAGCGGACCTGGCGGGCGCCCTGCACCTCGATCTCCAGCACGACCGGGACGCCGGCCGCGGTGCGGCGCTCGAGCTCGGAGCGCAGCGTCCCGTAGCGGTTTCCCGAGTAGACGGCGTGCTCGACGAAGTCTCCCGCACGCACGCGGGCGTCGAACTGCTCGGGGGTCAGGAAGTGGTAGGCGACGCCGTTCTCCTCCCCCGGGCGCGGCGCCCGGGTGGTGGCCGACACCGACAGCTGCAGATCGGGCACGCGCTCCAGCAGGCCGCGGATCAACGTCCCCTTCCCGACCCCGGATGGACCGGTGATCACGAACACCTTCGCCACGTCGAATCCGGGGCGGGAAGTGGGGCGCCGCCCCCTAGCGGAGGCGCATCATCTCGACGAGCTCCTCACGCTGACGCTGTGAGAGCCCGCCAATCGTCTTGCTCGGCGAGATCCGGCACTGGGAGAGGATCTTGTTGACCTTCACCCGGCCGTACTTCGGCACCGCGAGCAGGACGTCGAAGACCTTGGCGGTCTTGAGGTACGCGGGCGGCTCGAGCAGCAGCACGTGAACGTGTTGCCGACCTGCCTTCAGGTCACGCTTGAGCTGAGCCCGCTGAGTACGGATATCGTTCGCGCTCTTCAGCGCCTCCATGCGTTGCACGAGGGAACGTTCAGGCGCGGCGATCGCCTTCGTAATCGATTCACTGACCGGCGGCATGGGCGGCGACTATACATCCTGCGTCGGGGCGATCAAAGCCCAATCGGCCAATTCGACTAGACCTCAGGCTGAGGTCGAGCATTGTCGAGGATGGTTCCGACAATCTCGATGTTTTGCAGGGCGTTTATGTGCTGTTCGCAACAATCGGTCGAGCGTTCACGATCGTTCACGTGACCGTTGTGACGGCGCTGTCAAAGTCCGGTGCTGACAGACGATTCCGCCAATTCCGCGCTGATTCGGAGCCCCGCGGCGGGATCCCGGAAGCTCTCGGTGCCGACCCCGACCAGGGTTGCGCCGGCCCTGATCAGATCAGCTGCCTGGTGTCCGCTCTGAACACCTCCCATGCCGATGATCGGGATCCGGAGCACGGAGGCAAGCGCGTGGACCTGGGCGAGCGCCACGGCGCGAACGGCCGGACCCGAGACGCCGCCCGTGACGCCGCCCAGCCAGGGGTCGCCGGAGCGCGGGTGCAGCGCCATCCCGCGCAGCGTGTTGATCAGCGACACGGCGTCGGCGCCGCCGTCCTGCGCCGCCCGCGCCACGGCGGGCACGTCGCTGGCGTTCGGCGTCAGCTTTACGATCAGCGGCTTGCTCGTCAGCGGGCGAACCCGCGCCATCAGGCCGGCCAGCTCGTCCGGGTCGGCGCCGATCAGGAGCCCGGTCTCCACGTTCGGGCACGAGACGTTCAGCTCCAGCGCCGCCACCTCGTCGCGCGCCTCGAACGCCTCGACGAGCGCTGCCACCTCGTCGCGGGAGAAGCCCATCACGTTCACGATCAGCGGGACGGGCAGGCGCGCCAGCTGCGGCAGATCGTGCTCCAGGTACCCCTGCAGGCCCTTGTTGGGCAGCCCGATCGAGTTGATCAGGCCGCCGGCGAGCTCCCACAGCCGCGGGGGTGGGTTGCCCTGGCGCGCGTTCAGCGTGACCGTCTTGGAGACGAACGCAGCGAACGGGAAGTTGCTCAGCAGCCCCTGGCCGAAGGCGCGCTCGGCGGCGATCGCGTCGAACGTGCCGGAGGCGTTGATCACCGGGTGCGCCAGTTCGATCCCGCAGAAGTCGACGCTCAATGTCCACCCCCGGGGGCCAGCGCCGTGTCCAGCTCGGCGGCATTCACGACCGGGCCGTCGACGCAGATGCGCACGTAGCCGGAGCGCGTCGGCACGACGCAGCCGAAGCAGGCGCCGAAGCCGCACGCCATGCCCGACTCCAGGGCCAGCTGCCCGGGGACGCCGCGCTCGGCGCACAGCGCGCGCACAGCCTCCAGCATCGGCGGCGGCCCGCAGGCGTAGACCTCGACGTGGTCATCGCGGTCGAGCTCGCGGATCAGCAGGTCGGTGATGAGCCCGTGGTGGCCGTAGCTGCCGTCGTCGGTGGCCACCACCGAATCGGCCAGCAGCCCCGCCCCCATCGCGTGCTGGGCGTCGCGGAAGCCGAGCAGCGCGGAGATCGGCTCGGTGCCGTCCGGGGTCGCGAGTTGGTCCTGGAGGATGGCGAGCGGGGCGATCCCGACGCCGCCGCCGACGAGCAGCGGGCGGCGTCCCTGGCGCGGCGGCGCGAAGCCGTTGCCGAGCGGGCCGACGAGCAGCAGCGCGTCCTCGGGGCCGAGCTCGCCCAGCCGGCGGGTGCCGGGGCCGACGTCCTCCAGCATGAAGTCGAGCCGGTCGCCGTCGGCGGGCGCTCGCATCACGCTGAAGGCCCGGGGCAGGAACGGGCGCTCGTCCTCCCCCCCGCCCCACCGCTGGCCGGCGGTGAGCATGTAGAACTGCCCGGCGACCGGACGCGGCCCGTCGGGGTCATGGCACTGCAGCACCACGTAGGCGCCCTCGCGGCGGCAGGCCGCCACCTCGACCGCACGGCGCCCGAACGGTGCCTGCACCCGTCGGTCGGTCATCAGTGGGCGTACAGCTCCTGGAGCGAGAGCACGTCGGGCGGGCCCTCGCGCGCCGCCACCGCGATCGCCCGGGCCGCGGCGACGCCCCCGGCCATCGTCGTGATGCAGGGGATCCGGTGGGCGATCGCCGCCGCGCGGATCTCGTACCCGTCGGCGCGCGCGCCGGTGCCGACCGGCGTGTTGATGACAAGGGCGACCTCGCCGCGCTCGATGTAGTCGACGACGTGCGGGCTGCCCTCGCCGATCTTGTTGATCGGCTGCGCGGGAATCCCGGAGCGCCTGAGCGACTGCGCGGTACCGCGGGTGGCGATGATCTTGAAGCCGAGGTCGTGGAGCGTCGTGGCGATCAGCGTCGCTCCCTGCTTGTCGCCGTCGGTCACCGTCAGGAACACGGTCCCCTCGGTCGGCAGCCGCAGGCCGGCGGCCGCCTGGGCCTTGGCGAACGCCGTCGGGAAATCGTGGGCGATGCCCATCACCTCGCCCGTCGAGCGCATCTCCGGTCCGAGCAGCGAGTCGGCGCCGGCGAAGCGATCGAACGGCAGCACGACCTCTTTCACGCACACGTGCCCGTTGGTCGTGTCGGCCGGCAGGTTCAGCTCGTCGAGGCGCTCGCCGAGCATGATCCGGCAGGCCAGCTTGGCCAGCGGCAGCCCGATCGCCTTGGAGACGAACGGAACGGTTCTGGAGGCGCGCGGGTTGGCTTCGATCACGTGCAGCCCGCCCTGGCCGTGGATGGCGAACTGGACGTTCAGCAGCCCGACCACGCCGAGCGCCTGAGCGATCCCGATCGTCTGCTGGCGGATCTGCTGGAGCATGTCCTCACCGAGGGAGTGCGGGGGCAGCACGCAGGCCGAGTCGCCGGAGTGGATCCCGGCCTCCTCGACGTGCTGCATGATCCCGGCGATCCAGACGTTCTTGTCGGCGTCGCACAGCGCGTCGACGTCCACCTCGATCGAGTCCTCCAGGAACAGGTCCAAGAAGATCTCGCGGCCGTCACGCGCACCAACTCGATCGAGGTAGTCCTGGAGCCCGTCGAGGCTGTAGACGATCTCCATCGCCCGGCCGCCGAGCACGTAGCTCGGGCGCACGAGCAGCGGGAAGCCGACCTCCGGGGCCCTGGCCATCGCCTCCTGCGCCGAGCGCGCGGTGGCGTACGGCGGGGCCTGGTAGCCGAGCTCGTGCAGCAGCGCGCCGAACCGGCCCCGGTCCTCGGCCAGGTCGATCGCCTCGATCCCGGTGCCGAGGATCGGGATCCCGGCCTCGTGGAGCCCGGCCGCCAGCTTCAGCGGCGTCTGCCCGCCGAACTGGACGATCACCCCTTCCAGGGGTGCCGTCGCGTTCTCGGCCTCGCACACGGCCAGGACGTGCTCCAGCGTCAGCGGCTCGAAGTACAGCCGGTCGGAGGTGTCGTAGTCGGTCGAGACCGTCTCCGGGTTGCAGTTGATCATCACCGCGTCGCGTCCCTGCGCCCGGACGGTCTCGGCGGCGTGCACGCAGCAGTAGTCGAACTCGATCCCCTGCCCGATCCGGTTCGGCCCGCTCCCGAGGATCACCACGCTGCGCTTCTCGCCGCGCTCGATCTCCGAAGTGCTGGCCCCCGCCCGCTCGTAGGAGGAGTAGTAGTACGGCGTGCTGGCGGCGAACTCGGCCGCGCAGGTGTCGACCGACTTGAACGTCCGCTCCCCCGTGAATTCGCCGCCAGGCGAATTCGCAATGGAATCGGCGCCAGCCGATTCCACCAGCTCGGCGAGCTCGCGCAGGAACCACGGGTCGATGCTCGTCCGCGCGTGCACCGTGTCGATCGGCGTGCCCCGGCGTAGCGCCTCCAGGAGGTGGTCGAAGCGCTCGGGTCCGGGGGCGGCGACCAGCGCCAGCAGCTCGTCCTCGCCGGCCGGCGACACCGTTGTCGTGTCGAGCTCGCGGGAGCGCAGCGCCTTCGCGAAGGCCTGCTTGAACGTGCGGCCGATCGACATCGCCTCACCGACCGACTTCATGTGGGTGGTGAGTCCCGACTCGGCGCCGGGGAACTTCTCGAACGCGAACCGCGGCCACTTCACGACGCAGTAGTCGATCGCCGGCTCGAAGCTCGCCGGCGTCGCCCGGGTGATGTCGTTGGGGATCTCCTGCAGCGTGTAGCCGACGGCCAGCCGCGCCGCGATCTTGGCGATCGGGAACCCGGTGGCCTTAGACGCGAGCGCGCTGGAGCGGCTGACCCGGGGGTTCATCTCGATCACCATGATCTCCTCGGTGGCCGGGTTGACGGCGAACTGCACGTTCGAGCCGCCGGTCTCGACCCCGACGGCGCGAATCACCGTGATCGCCTGGTCGCGCAGCTGCTGGTAGAGCTTGTCGGTCAGCGTCTGCTGGGGGGCGACGCACACGCTGTCGCCGGTGTGGACGCCCATCGGGTCGAGGTTCTCGATCGAGCACACGATCACGACGTTGTCGGTGTGGTCGCGCATCACCTCCAGCTCGAACTCCCCCCAGCCGAGCACCGACTGCTCCAGCAGCACCTGGTGGATCGGTGACGCCTCCAAGCCGCGGGAGACCATCGTGTCGATGTCCTGCGCGCGCGTCACCACCCCGCCCCCGGTCCCGCCGAGCGTGAACGCCGGCCTGATGATCATCGGCAGCCCGAGCTCGCGCGCCGCGCGGTGGGCATCGTCGAGATTCGTGGCGATCACGCTCTCCGGCGTCCGCAGCCCGGCCTCGGCCATCGTCGCCCGGAAGCGGTCGCGGTCCTCGGCGCGGTCGATCGCGTCGTAGTCGGCGCCGATCAGCTCGACCCCGTACTTGGCCAGCGTGCCGTTCTCGTGCAGCGCCTTGGCCAGGTTCAGCGCGGTCTGCCCGCCGAGCGTCGGCAGCAGCGCGTCGGGGCGCTCCTTCTCGATCACCCGGGCCAGGGTGCCGGGCAGCAGCGGCTCGATGTAGGTCGTGGTGGCGACCTCGGGATCGGTCATGATCGTCGCCGGGTTGGAGTTCACCAGCACGACCGTGTACCCCTCCTCCATCAGGACGCGGCAGGCCTGGGTGCCCGAGTAGTCGAACTCGGCCGCCTGGCCGATCACGATCGGCCCCGAGCCGACCAGCAGGATCTTCTCGATGTCGGTGCGCTTAGGCATGGGCCCCGCCTCCGGCGAATCGCCCTCTGGGCGATTCGCCAACGCAATCGGCGCCAGCCGATTGCACGATGTCCGCGATGAAGCGGTCGAATAGGTACAGGCTGTCGTGCGGCCCGGGTCCCGCCTCGGGGTGATACTGGACGGTTGCCCCGGGCACGTCGCGCAGGGTCAACCCCTCGACGGTGCGGTCGTACAGGTTGATGTGGGTCAGCTCGGCGGCGCCGAAGTCGGTCTCCCAGCGGACCGGCTCGTCGCTGTCGATCGTCTTCGCCCCGCCCGGGCCAAGGACGGCAAAGCCATGGTTCTGGCTGGTGATCTCGGTGCGGCCGGTCGTGAGGTCCTTCACCGGGTGGTTGGCGCCGTGGTGGCCGAAGGGCAGCTTGTAGGTCTCCAGGCCAACGGCCCGGCACAGCAGCTGGTGGCCGAGGCAGATGCCGTACACCGGCTTCGTGCCCACCAGCTCCCTGACGGTGGCGACGATGTAATCGAGCGCGGCGGGGTCGCCCGGGCCGTTTGCCAGGAAGATCGCATCGGGGTCGCCGGCCAGCAGCTCGTCGGGAGAGGCCGTGCACGGGTGCAGCTCCACCGTCGCGCCCCGCGCGCGGAGGTTGGCGATGATCGACAGCTTCACGCCCGTGTCGATCATCGCGACCGTCGGGCCGTCGCCCGCGCCGGCCAGGGTCAGCACGGCCTTCGGCGTCACGTCGATGGCGAGGTCGCGACCCGTCATCGCCGGCTCGGCGGCGATCAGCTGACGGGCCTGCGCCTCGCTCACCCGCGCTGGAAACACGCCGCCGCGCATCGCCCCGGCGTCGCGGATGTGGCGCACGAGCGCGCGGGTGTCGAGATCGGTGATCGCCGGCACGCCGCAGTCGCGCAGCCACGACAGCCACCCGCCCTCGGCGCTCGGCGCGTCCTCGCGGTCGACGGCGGCGCGCATGATCGCCGCCCGCGCGTGGATCCGGTCGGACTCCATCGCCTCCTCGCAGACGCCGTAGTTGCCGATCTGCGGGTAGGTGAAGGTGATCAGCTGGCCCGCGTAGCTGGGGTCGCTCATCGCCTCCTGGTAGCCCGACATCGAGGTCGTGAAGACGATCTCGCCGACGGCGAGCTCGTCGGCGCCGCAGGCGAGCCCGTCGAACCGGGCGCCGTCCTCCAGCAGCACGTACGCCGTCGCGTCGCTCATCGCGTCACCAGCGGAATCGAGATCGAGCGTGCCATGAAGGCGAGCTGGCCGGCCGCGATCGTCAGCTCGACGCGCCCGTGCAGCGTGCGTCCGTGAAAGCAGCAGTTGGCCGAGCGGCTGGCGTACCCGTCGGCCCCGACCTCCCACTCCGCCCCAAGGTCGACGAGCACGACGTTGGCCGGTGCGCCGGGGGCGATCGTCGGCGGCGTCAGGCCGTACAGCGTCCCGCCGTTCGTCATCCGCTCGACGACGACGTCGAGATCGAGCTCTCCGGGGATCACCAGCTCGGTGTAGACGGCGGCGAACGCCGTCTCCAGGCCGGTGGTCCCCATCGGCGCCTGCTCAAAGGGGACCTCCTTCTCGTGGCGGGCGTGCGGGGCATGGTCGGTGGCGATGCACTCGATCAGGCCGCTCGTGATGCCGTCGATCAGCGCGCGGCGGTCGCCCTCGGAGCGCAGCGGCGGGTTCATCTTGAAGCGGCTGTCGAGCGTCCTGACCAGCTCGTCGGTGAGCGTCAGGTGATGGGGACTGGCCTCGCCGCTGACCCGCGCGCCGTGGTCCTTGGCTGCCTGCAGTGCCTGGACTGACTCGACGCAGCTGAGGTGCTGAAAGTGGACGCGGGCGTCCTCGTAGAGGGCCAGTGAGGCGTCCCTGGCCACCATCGTCGACTCCGACAGCGACGGGATCCCGGCGAGCCCGAGCCGGGCCGAGACCGCCCCCTCGTGCATCACGCCCTCGCCCGAGAGCTCGGGGTCCTCCTCGTGCAGAGCGATCACGCCGCCGCACAGACGCTGGTACTGCAGCGCCTTGCGGAGCATCCCGGCGGACACGACGGGCTTGCCGTCGTCGGTGAAGCCGAGCGCGCCGGCATCGCGGAGCTCGGCCATCTCGGTCAGCTCCTGCCCCTTCAGCCCGCGGGTGATGGCGGCGAGGAAGCCGGTCGGGACCCGGGCCTGCTGGCGCGCGCCCTGCACGAGCGAGCGCAGCACGGCCGCCTCGTCGACGACCGGCGCCGTGTTCGGCTGGGCGATCACAGCGCAGAAGCCACCCGCCGCCGCGGCCGCGGTACCCGTGTCGAGGTCCTCCTTGTACTCCTGCCCGGGGGTGCGCAGGTGCACGTGCGGATCGACGAACGCCGGGAACGCGTGCTTGCCGGCCGCGTCGATCGTGCCCGTGGCGTCCGGGGCGGTGAGCGTCCCGGCCTCGCCCAGCTCGGCCACCAGGCCGGCGCGAATGAGGATGTCGAACCGACCGTCGAGGTCGCTGCGCGGATCGATGACCTGGGCGCCGCGGATCAGCACGTCGACCGGGTCGCCGGCGCGGTGGAACAGCCGGGCGTCTTCGCCGTTGGGATTCATGCTGCGACCGCCTGTAGTGAGGGATTGAAGGTGCCGACGAGCAGCTCGTACAGCACGGCCATCCGCACCGACACGCCGGCCTTCACCTGTTCGCCGATCAGCGCCTGCGGCGAGTCGATCGCGTCGGCCGACAGCTCGACCCCGCGGTTCACCGGCCCGGGATGCATCAGCAGCTGGCCGGGCCGCA